>NZ_JBDPNU010000052.1:0-59854 GCF_050468105.1 Fictibacillus sp. NRS-1165 | reverse complement strand
TATTAGCTGGTATTGTTGAAAAAAAGCTAATGACGATTGTTCCACTAAACTGCCCCTTTCGTGAAACAAGAAAAGCTACCTCGATGACTGCTCTGTTCTTCATCTGTTGCCTGCGTTAGTTAAATAAGAATTAAATAAATTTATGTTTCTGTAACCCTTATAATCGAACAAAAAGAGAGAGCATGTTTTGAAATAAGAATGTTCAAATCACCTAAAATCATTCGTTATTCTAAATTAAATTTCATCGTATGATGAACATCGATAAATGGGACAAATTCTTTCTAGCTCGGGATTTACATATTGTTAAAGAGGTGTATGAAAGTCCAACCAGTGACCTTGCAAATGGCGATAGAGAATATGCGGCGGGACTGGTGGCGTTTAACTGGCGATAGAACACGATTGACGATCGTAGCTATTCTGAAGCAACGTGATTGTTGTGTATGTGAATTAAATGAAGTGTTCGATATGAGTCAACCATTTTGGACCGATACTTGACACTGTGGATTTTTATTGCCATGGCCTTAAGAATTGGTCTAGGAGCTGTATTCCCTAAGTTTGTAGATAGCCTAAATTCTTGGCAGGTAGGTACTACATCCATTCCCATTGCGATATGTCTGATTCTAATGATGTACCCTCTTGGCATTCCATTTATCGCAGGGATGCTCACACGTTTGATCCTCATTAGAACGAGGGACAGAACCTGGTATGAAACGAAATTCATCCCTAAAATCATTCCGATTACACTGATCGCTTTACTCATTACCATCATCGTCATTTTCTCCCTTAAAGGAGATGCCATCTTAACCTTACCACTCGACGTGGTGCGTATTAGTTTTAGCCATTCTTCTATTGCCTGATAAGCCTAAGTATATGGTGGGCGGAATTGGGCCCTTCACAGAGTTTTTCTATGTTTAAGCAAAATAAAAAAAGCCTACCTCTGAAGGAGATAAGCGTTTTAATACGCACCTTAAGTTAATAACTGAATAATATGTAAGGGATAATAGGCAACATTAACTCCCACTTCTATTGAATAACTCTGCTTTTAACCACCCTTTTGGTAGGGTTATTCTTTAGTATCAGGGACAATTAACTTTCCATATGAACGTGGCATATTAGAATGGATATAAGTTACCTATGTTCCTCCTATGTTTGTCAAAGAAAAAAGCCCAAGAATGAGCATTCATTCCATGGGCTTTTTGTTTTTATTTCAATTTTTCAACTTTGGATAAAACACTATTTAGTTCGTCAGCTGCGTTAGTTAAGGTCTTTGCATCCAGAGGCTTTGATTTTGCACCCGCTTCAATGGTGTGCAGCGGCGTTTCTACTTTTTCATAAAGATCGGCGTCTTTTTCTTTAACGCCGTCTTCGAATTTTTCCCATGATTCCTCTAACTGTTCTCCAGATTCTTTCACTTTATCTGCTTCGTTCGCTTTTAATTGAGATTTGAGGTCGGTGAGTGTTTGTTTCATTTCTTTGGATCCTTCAGCGATCGTCGGTTCTTTCGGTTTTTCTGATCCGTTATCTTTAGTTCCACAAGCTGATAATGTAAGAGAAGCTGCCAGTACGATAGGTACGATGTATTTTTTAGTTTGCATTTCGAAGTTCCCCCTGATGTTTTTTGAGTTCAATTTTTAATTTGATATCCTTTTTTCTATTCATAATGGCTGCCACGATGGCGACCAAAATAAGAAATGCCTGTGGAATCATGCTTTCAATTGTGGGATAGAACGCAAGAAAATCAATCGTTGTCAAAGAATTCACTTGTGTCACTGGCAATAATCCAGCAAGTTGAAGTCCGTGAATCCCCATCCCTGTGAATTTGAAGCAAAGGTAAAACATGAGAACACTGGATACTAAGAAGAACGGCCGCA
The DNA here is from genome assembly GCF_050468105.1 of Fictibacillus sp. NRS-1165. NCBI lineage: Bacteria > Bacillati > Bacillota > Bacilli > Caryophanales > Fictibacillaceae > Fictibacillus > Fictibacillus sp. NRS-1165. The sequence goes on along the minus strand of NZ_JBDPNU010000052.1, from coordinate 57,983 downwards.
TCGGAATTCTTAACCCTAGCTTAAGTATGAAATAAGAAAGGATCACAAGTACCAAAACCCCAATACCAATACCAGTTAATAAGGAAGGTAGCTTGATTGAATTCGCCATACCTATGAAAAACAATACCGTTTCTGTTCCTTCACGGAAAACGGCAAGGAAAGACAAGGCCGCTAGTGAAAATAAACTTCCAGTATTCAGTGCATTTGTACTTTTTGTGCGAATGTATCGCTGCCATTCCGCAAGACTGGATTTACTGTGAAGCCAATAACTCATGTATAGCAACATTGCAGCCGCAAAAACACCTGTCCAGCCTGCAATCAAGAAATTGTTGCTTCCGAATGCTCCTGCCGAAAAGAGGAGATTCACAATGACACCCAGGATAATGCTGACGCCAATTCCTGAACCTACACCCATCCAGATCCATTGTTTTTTGTCTTCGTGTCCTGCTTTTTTCAAGAAACCAAGCAGTGCTACTACTACAAGCAAAGCCTCAAGTCCTTCACGAAGCAGAATCGTTGTCGCATCCATCATGTTATAGCTTGTTTTCATGGCTATGGGAGCCAGGTAATCCCGCATCTCTTGAATGGTTTTTTTAGCCCCGTCTATATTGTTTGATGATAACTGGGCATAAGAAGTAACCATATCCCGTTCAGCGTTGCTATAAACTTTTGAAGATTGGGTAAGTACAGCACCTTCTGCATTTAACCAAGACTTTCTAAACTTCTCGATGTCAGCTTTGGCCCCTTGAACATCATTTTGATCGATATTTTTCAAGGAGTGGTCCAGTAAGGAAACAAGGCCTGCCACGTCTCCTTCTTTACCTGAACTGCTTTTTTCATCATTAGACGTTTTAGGATATTTCCCGTCAATGAACTTTTGGTTCGTTTGCTTTAATTGTTCCAGGCCAGCGGTTACATTTTTTTTATTTACAGGCTTTTGAGCAAGAGCAAACTGAACTTGTCCCATCGCATCCTCAATATCATGATAAGCAGTAGTCGATTGTTCCTTAATTCCATCCTCAATGGACAACCAAGTACTAGAAAACGTTTTAAATTTACTAGAGGTGCTATTCATATCTCCTTTTTGGGATGATTGTAGAGCTTGTGTAACGAGCTTGTTCGCTTCGGTCATGTCATCAGCTGCATTCCCCTTAGCAAAGCTATGTATAGGTAACATCAAGACTCCCATTAGAAGTATTGTAAGAATGATTTGAACCTTACGTTTCATCATTTCTCCCCCAACTCTAAAATTAACCAATTTATTTGTAGGTAATGAAAATCATTATCATTTTCTCCCTTACAAAGTATAATTCCTATGAGAATCATTGTCAATTGCCCTTTTGTAAAGATCCTAAAAGACAATGAGAAGTCCAAACAATGCACCTTACTTTTTCAAAACTTGTATGGAGGGTTTAAAGTGAAACAAGCCTTCAAGTTGATGAAATAAGGAGTGTTCATATTGAGTAGGAGCATAGACAACAACTCTGCCAAGAATTCGCAAGAATATTGGAGGGGATGGGTAGTCTAGATCAAAGTGGAGTTTGTTTAGTACAAAAATTTCGAAACCTTAAGTTCACAATTTTAGGTAGAAAGACTAAGTCACCGTTAGTACTTCCTCAATTTTTCACATTTGAAAATATAGATAGCAAAGGACGAGCCTTAAACTTAGAGGAGACAGTCCTTTTGCAAGAGGAAATTAATCCATTATTAACGGAACTTAGTTCTCATCTTTCCCAGCCAGCCCAGGAAGAAGATGAGATATCCTTTCGTTTCCAACGAGCCATACAGCTTTTCCGCAAACTTTTTGTTCCATTTGAAGCAGTTATTCCTTTTCGTACGGACTTTCTATGAAGCCACTCATAGATAATCGGGATGATTATAAAACTATTTATCGTGGAGGTAATCAATCCACCTATGACAACAATACCTAAAGTTTTGAGAAATGACTGTATCTCCACTGTGCGAAAAGGCCAGCGGCAATAAAGTTAGGATCGTGGCAGCTGCCGTCATCAAGATCGGCCGAACTCTGGACAAGGTACCATTTAACACAGCCGTTCTTACATCCATTCCTTCTTTTCGATTTCTTTCAACCTTGTCAATTAACACGATACCATTCGTTAAGCTACATGCTATGAGTTTTGTCCAGGGCTTCACGGAGTGCATTAGCCAATTTCAAAGGATCGTCATTTGCCCAAAAATGCATAAAAAACAGACGAGGATTTTCGGTTAACATGTGATTATGGATAGCAGTTACGTCAATCCTATGTTTACTTAAGGAACGAACAACAGGATTTACCTCTTCAGCAGCAAGTACAAAATCCCCAGTTATTGCCACTTTACCATTTCCCGTTGGCTGAAAATTTATTGATGTCGCAACCCCCATAGCAGGAGGAATTTCCATGCCATTTTCCATGATTTTTTCTAATCTAGGCACACCAACATGATAAACGCCATTCTTAACCGTACCCTTATGTCTAAAGGTCTTGTCAAGTTTCTGTTTATCAATGGGAAAGGGAACCGATTTGCCCGTTATGTTCTTTTGTATTGATGTTAGTTTCAATCCAGAACTTATTGCTTTCGCTAATTGAACTGGATCACCATGCCCCTCAATGTGCAAATACATAATTCGTGGCTTTTCACCTAATAAATGGTTATGTAATGCTGAAACCTGAATTCCTTGATGAATGAGCTCAGTCATGACAGGTTGAATATCTTTTTCTGTTAGAACCAAATCACCCATAACCATCGCTTGGTTAGCCATTTGTTTAAAAGCCGTCCAGCCCCCTAATGCCAATCCAGTGCGAATGGGTATCCCCTTGACCGTTACTTTCAAATCATTTCGTGGGAGGCTGATATAAAAGACTTCGCCTGGCTTCATTTCACCTGATTTACCTATTTCTTTCTCAACAAGGTCCCATTGTGGTAAAAGATTTGTTGAGTATAAGTGGTTAGGAGAAGAAGAATTCTTTGCATTTATTATCATAGTGGATGAAGTGGAAGTAATATCAAAAATCAGAACTAAAACTAAAAAAACAATTACTACTCTCATGTATATCTTTATGTGCATAAAATAACTCCCTTTGGATGTAAAATGGACACTCTTATCTTCACCTAATTTCTAACGAATTATTAAAGCTGCCAATATAGGCAGCTTTTCTTGTCGTAACCAGCAGGATAGTTGAACAAATCTGTCTTAAGGTATAAGATAAGTGAAATATCCCCCTAGGGGGGATATTATAATCTATTGGGGGATCGTTATGAGTAAAGAAGATAAGCATCATCATCACGAACATAAACAACGAAAAAGTGTCATCAATCGGTTGGCCAGAATTGAGGGCCATGTCAAAAGTGTTAAACAAATGGCTATCGACGACCGTGATTGTCCTGATATTCTTCTACAAATTGCCGCCATCAGAAAAGCACTGGATAATACTGCGAAGCTAATTTTTGCGGACCATATGGAGAATTGCCTTGTCAATGCTGTTCACGAAGGAAATGAGGAAAAAGTGCTGCTAGACATTAAGAAAGCACTGGATAATTTCATTCGATAGGAGGCGAGGAATACATGCAGGATGTAGAAATACAACCCAATAAAACAACAAAGCAGAAGCTACTGGTCATTGTTGCTTTAGCTGTTCCTGCTATGATTGAAAATATACTTCAAACGGTAGTGGGTTTTGTAGATACTCTATTTGTTTCTAAATTAGGCTTAAATGAAGTGACTGCGGTGGGTGTCGCGAACGCGATTTTAGCGGTATATATAGCGATATTCATGGCAATTGGAGTCGGGACCTCTTCCCTGATTGCAAGGAATATTGGTTCAGGAGATTTAGATAAAGCAAAATCGATTGCTCGTCAATCAACGGTTATTTCAGCTATACTCGGACTGATTTTCGGACTCATTACTTTATTTTTTAGTGAACCCTTACTTAAATTGATGGGTGCAGAAGCCTTGGTTTTAGCAGACAGTAAGACTTACTTTCAGATTGTTGCCATACCTTCAATATTTATTTCACTTATGTTTACGTTTGGTAGTATTCTCCGTGCCTCAGGTGACACAAAAACTCCAATGAAGGTGAGCTGGTGGATCAATATCCTTCATATTGGTTTAGATTATGTCTTTATCTTTGGCTTTGTTGGAATAAAAGGGATGGGAGTAGCTGGGGCTGCCTGGGCAACGGTTATCGTTCGCATAATAGGATCTCTAGCATTGTATTACTACATTAAAAAGTCAAAGGTATCTTTCAACTTATTTGGAACCCGATCAATAAAAGATGCAAATTCAATTCTTAAGTTATCGACTCCAGCTGCCGTTGAACGATTAATCATGCGACTTGGTCAGGTTCTTTACTTTGGTCTTATCGTGAAAATTGGTGCTGATACCTATGCTGCTCACTCTATTGCAGGAAATATCGAAACATTTTCTTATATGCCAGGTTATGGGCTAGCGGTAGCAGCGACTACTTTGGTTGGTCAAAGTGTGGGAGCAAAACGTTTTAAAGAGGCTTATCAATATGGAATGTTAACCACATGGGTCGCGGTCGCATTTATGTCGCTTATCGGAGTATTGTTGTACTTCCTTTCTCCTTGGTTTGCAACTTGGTTCACGACAGATAAAAATGCTATAAATATGGTAGTAACCGCGTTAAGGATTGATGCTTTTGCTCAACCCTCTTTAGCCATCGGATTAGTATTGGCAGGTGCTTTACAAGGTGCAGGGGACACTAAAAGTCCTATGTACAGTACAGCAATTGGAATGTGGGTTATTCGTGTGTTAGGAGTCTATATCCTTGGAATTCATTTCGAGCTGGGAATAGCGGGCGTTTGGCTTTCTATTGCAGTCGATTTATATGTTCGAGCAGCTTTCTTGTTCTATAAATTTAAAGGTAATGCGAAAACAGCGTGATATAAAAAGAGATGGTTCTTCTAAATAGAAGGCCATCTTTTTGAATTCACTTTTCTTAGTAGATTACAACAGAATGGATTTCGTCCGCTTTCGGAAGCAATGGAAGTCCCATTACTGCTTTATTAATTATTTGAATTAAACTCATTAGGTTCCTTAACTGTTGTTCCCTTAGATTCCTTCTCGTTAGGTAGGATAAAGTTTGATTGCACACCATCATCCACTTTCCCTTTCTTTCTCTGTATGGGATGGGGAAGCTCTTCCTTATCAAATTAATCATCGATGAGTGATGGAACCGTTTCTTTTAGAAGTTTATTGATGTCGCCCGACTTTAATTTAAGGAATGATTATATTTTAGTTAGTTCTGCTTATTACTTTAAGTTAGAAATGCATTTTCCCGTTTCCATACTGATTGGTAATGATGAATGTTGATGTATTATTTTCCAAGAATTTTTTTCCTTTTTTAATCCAAATGTAAATCTATTAGTAATCTGGCGTAGTTTCTCTTCAGACCCATTGTAAGCTATTAAAGACATATTACTATATATGAAGGCAAGTCCCGCATTTTCTTCAACAACTAAATCATTCAACTCTACTTTGAGTTGAACACCTCCCTCTTTCAAGTGGTTGAACCAACCATTCACAGCTTCCTTCCACTTCGAAATACCTTTATACTCCCAGTCTTCCCAACAATCATAAACTTGAATGTTAGTTGCGTATGCTGATACAAACTTCTCAACATCCTGTTCATAAACGGCAGACTTATAATTTTTTATAACGTCCTGAACCTTTGTAAATCCATCATTCATACTATAACCTCCCTCGTAATTTTTTGATAATATAAAATAATGAGATAATATATAGTGGAGTTTAACATAATGTTGTAGCTAAATACATATTCTTCCTTTATTTCCAAACTCTTATTAAACAATCCTGCCCTTTAGTTATTATATTAATATTTGCTTGAATTTTGAAAATTGTAATACTTTATTGTCTCAATTATACTTGTTCTATAATGAATAAAGGAGAGGTTTGCCATAACTATTGAACTTTTTAGTCAAACAAACATTCCAACGCTACTTGATAAGGTTGGTGAAAATATATTAATTACCAATGCTGAGTATGAAATCGTATGGATTAACCAATCTGCCAAAGAACTCCTTAAAGTAATTGGACCTTTTGTCAATATTGATAACCCAGAAGATTTTATAGGGCAAAACATCTCTAGATTTCATAGTCAAAAATCGTTGGAATATATGTAAAATGGGTACTTTCCTCATTCCACTACTATAACTTTATTTCAACGATTTAAATCCAATATCGTTGTCAACACCTTAACCTCTGAAGCAGGGGAAAAGCTGGGTTATATTCTTACTTGGAAAGACCTTACCGAATTTGACAACGCCATCCAGGAAAGAAACGAACAAATTAAGGAATTAGAAAGCCCTATTATTCCACTTGCTAATGATACTTCAATCCTTGTTCCCCTTCTCGGGAAAATCACGGAAGACCGAATAAATCATATTGAGAGCAAAGTATTAAAATACTGTGCCAATCATCAAATTAATGACGTCCTTTTTGATTTATCAGGGGTTAACGAAGGACTTAAGCCTGAAACCGCATCTCGCCTGCAACAGATGCAAACTGCACTTTGCTTAATGGGTGTAGAACCTATCTATGTCGGAATCAAACCCGAGCTTGCCCAATCTATTGTTAGGGATCAAATTTTTATTGGTGCGAAGACCTTTACGTCCTTCAAACAAGGAGTCTTATATGTCTGGAAGAAGTCAGGGTATCCATTACAAAAAATCAGAGATAAAAAGCATATATAGGACACTTACATCCATTAGTTTGAGTACAATTATTCATCTTACATATTCAACAAACCTGCCCCTTTAGTTCCATAAGAAAAAGCCGCCTTAAAGACAGCTCCGATCTTCAGCTAGCGCACCCGTTTGTTTAAGTATATCGTTTCACAAACTCTTCTACATTTTTTTAGAAGGATAAATGTAGGTACCCTGAATTAAGCAACCTAACTAAGAGGTGAATTTTCCATTATTTCGGTATCGTTCTCCGTTAGTTCAATTTCTTTTTTCTCCGTCGTATAATAAATTATCGCAATGGCCGGTAAAGCTATTCCAATCAACAATGCAGCTTTCCAGCCACCCATCGCGTATGCCCAACCTCCTGTTGCAGAGCCTATGGCACCACCGGCAAAAAAGATTGCCATGTATAAACCATTAAGCCGGCTTCGAAATTCTGCCCCCAATGAGAAAATAGCCCGTTGACCAAGGACCATATTTGCAGAAACTCCAATGTCTAAAAGAATGGCCGAAACTACCAAGATTACTAATGCGGAAGTTGAACCGCTTTGGCTTACAAGGGGTAGAATGCCAGAAATGGTTACTAAAGCTAATGCTATTCCCGTGGCTGGTCGAATCCAACCTCTATCGGCAAGACGGCCTGCCACTGGTGCAGCTACCGCCCCAGATACTCCAACCAATGCGAACAGTGCAACTTCTTTTTGAGAAAAGTGGAAAATAGGACTAGTTAGTAGCAAAGGAACAGTTGTCCAGAACAAACTAAAAGTTCCAAACACACAAGAATGATAGATTGCTCTACGTTGCAGGACAGGTGTCGTTTTGAGTAAAAGGAACATAGAACTCAGCAGCGTTGGATATTGTGTCGTTGTCATCGGCTGCCTTATAGGAAGCAACTTTACTAATACCAGGGCAAGAACAAAAATCATTGCAGCGGATAAAGCAAATATAGTCCGCCAGCCCATAAACTCCGCCACAATACTTGATACTGGACGAGCGAGCATGATACCGAGTAACAAACCACTCATGACATTACCAACATTGCGGCCGCGTGTGGCATCCGGCGAAAGATGAGCTGCGTACGGTACGAGTACCTGAGCTGCTACTGAGCCCAGCCCGATAAACAATGAAACTGCAAGAAATAGCGATGCGCTTTTGACTACTGAAGCAATAGCCAACACGATTGCAGTGAGGAACAATAACGCAGCAACAAGTTTTCGGTTTTCAAGGATATCTCCCAAAGGAACGATAAATAACAATCCGAATCCGTAACCAATTTGAGTCAGCGTGACGATGAGGCCCGCTGCCACGGAGGATAGTCCGAGTGAAGAGCTGATGAGGCCTACTAAAGGTTGTGCATAATAGAGATTAGCAGCGATCACACCGCAAGCGATGGCCAGAATGAGTGTAACCCACGACGATACAGGTTTCTCCATTTTTTGTTTTGCGATTGAATTCATAGAACACTCTCCCTAACTTGTTATATAAGTAATATTATTGGAATGGTCGGTCCAATAATATTAAAAAAAAATTGTTTATAGCATCTCAATTACTGTATTCATCTTGTCATAAATAATTTTTTTTGTCGGTTTTCACCTTGGATACTATGTTGATGCATGATTAAGATTAAGCAATAGGTGTGATAGAGCCTTAATATCTTTCTTGTGGTCAATTTCTCCCGTCTGCTGTCCATTACTGAGAAGCTCATAAAAAGCCTGTTCAATTCCTCGAAACCGTCTCGGATCAATTTACATAGATGTTCATCTGGTAAATCCAAGCCAATGCTAGCATTAGTCCCCTTTCTTAACAAATCATTTCAATCACGAGAGCAGCAAACTGATGTGTAATGTACACCGGTTATTCCATATGGAATAACCTATCTCTTTCGAGACTGGTCGGTCCATAAATGTCACAACTTAATGACTGTGACTACATAACTGGATTAAAACATTCAAGCTATAACTCTTCAAACTTTATTGAATCGAACAGTCCGAAATATGCACACAGTTACAAATTAAGCTAAAAGGTTGACAATGCTCTCTGAAATGTCCTCAAGGAGACTCTTATCTCGTTTGACGCGCGCAACAACGTTTATGCCATGATTTATGGATAACAATAAACGAGCGATTTTCCGACTATTCAAGGTCGGTCTAAGCTCGCCAGTTTCCTTACCCTTCTCCAGGAGATTATAAAATGCCTCTTCCAGTGTTTCCGACCTATCTTGTATGAGGGCCTTCGTTTCATCATCCAGATAATCTTGGTAAATAGACAAATTAGTAATCAAACAGCCACCTGGCCAGTTTTCGGCTAAAGCCATTTCCATATGATAACGAAAATAGACCGTTAACCCTTGCTTCACCGTCATCGCATTCACCAAGATGCTTCGTTTTCTCTCACCCACCAATCGAGAATAATATTTCACCGCTTCATTAAGCAAAGATTGCTTGTCACCGAAGGTTTCATAAAGGCTGGAACGGCTAATCCCCATATTGTGCATTAAGTCGGGAATGCTCGTTCCCTCGTACCCTTTACTCCAAAAGGTCTCCATAGCAGCCCTGAGTGCCTCTTCACGAATAAATTCCTTTTGACGTCCCAATGCCATCCCTCCTTTAAGAAGATTTTACCATTTTCGAACCGAACAGTCCAGTATTATTTTAAGAATACTAACGGGTGCAATACTTCAAGAAGAAAGTCGTCCTTTTTCTTTTTCCCCAAGAAAGATTGTGAATTTTTGTACTTAAACTGCCATGTTAGTTCAATAAAAAAAGACCACGAAAATGGCAGCTGGAGTCGCACGAACACTATAAGGACTTTCTTTTTTATTATCAGCAGTTACTTCAATTCCTACATATCCTCGATTACCCTATAAAAAAATCTCATAGATAGAAAATTACTTAATATTCTATATCTTCCCTAGTAGTCCATAAAAATTCCTTTTGTTTAAAGTTCGAAAATTCCACTACTCCTTTTCGCAATTTTTCTAATTCTTCATTATCTGTATAGATGTTAATGTTTAAGTTGCAATTACCAGAAGAAAAATCTACATTCAATTCAAAGAAAATATCATCATCGTCATACAATAATTTTTTTATTTTCATGCTAGATTCAGACATTTTTTATTCCCCTTGGTCGTTTTTATTTATATTTATTTTGTCACAGGGGATTATTTAACTATCCTGCCCGTTAGTGTTAGTACAATTCTTCACAATCTATATTTAATTTACAATAGATTACCTAAATCCAGTTTTTAAACTTCTAAGTTTGGAGGCTTTGGTCCAGGGCGGAATGGGTCCACTAACCCGAATTATTTATTATCATTCTTGAATTAACGCATGCGTTAATCGAACAATGATTACTCTTTAAATAAAAGTATATTACATTTTCAATATAATCTGAGCTCCCCTAAGCCAATATTGTAAACTCTTTGTTCATCTTGATATCGAATCCCTCTTAGCCTAAGTTCCTACAAAATTCTCATTTATTTCTCGAAACAAGGCGTCCAATAGATTCTTTAGTTCCAATCTCATCTCTACGTCAATGATTTCTCCGTTATTACCTAATTTTTTGTTCATGAAAGGATCGTCAATTTCATTGAATTTTTCGAAGAAACGGAAGCAGGAAAAACCTTGTATAAATATGCCTTGCAAATGACCCAGTTAATGGAAGAGGATAAAATAAAAGTAAAAGGAGTCGAAAACAGGGTAAACGAAACGTTGATGATAGGCATCAATACGTTTTCGGTTACTGAGTTAACTGAAATACTTCATCAATTTAAAAAACAACATTCAAAGGTTACTTATAAAATTCAACAAAATGAATCCTCTCATCTTTGTAAATTAGTGAGAGACCGGGTAGTAGAAATGGCGATCATCAGATTGCCATTTGACTGGACGATTTTTCAATTCTTCATCTCCATGCAGAACCGTTTTACTTAATTACATCCAAAAAACAGAAGGAATTTGGTCAAGAAGTTTCGCTTGCTGAAATCGAAGACTATCCACTCCTTTTACCAAGCACCGAGGGATTAGGAGTACTATATTTGATTTTGGAGGCATTTTCTCGGTTACAAATACAACCCAACATGATTGGTGATTGTTCCGACATTACTCTTTTGATGGAGTTAATCTCATCTGATTTTTGCGCATCGATCCTTCCGGAGACGGTGCTTAACATTTCCAATTTAGCTGAGATGTCTTCCCCAGTCGGATTAATATGGCTGAAGAATCTTTGCTTATCAAAAGTTGCTCAAAACTTTGTCGGAATGATCCAAAGATATGGTGCAATGCCTTGTCAGTTTCCGCAGCGCTTATTTTGTACTAATAGAACGGTTCCAATCATATTCTTATAAAAGAAAAAATCAGAAGGAGTGTATAGTTAGTTGAAAAACGTTAAGGTTAGTTTACGGCCCATTGTGAGTAAGTTAAATTTACCCACTGTTTTGAAAACAACTATACTTCCGGGTGACACAATTGAAAGATTATTTATAGCAACCCAGGTAGGAGAGATCTTTTACATAGGAAACTCAAGTGTAAGGACTTTTTTAGATATTCGCCCGCGAATCATAAAACTAGGTGCTTCTGAACTAGGGGTTTCTGGTGGTGGATATGATGAACGCGGATTGCTAGGGCTGGCGTTTCATCCCGAATTTTATTACAACGGTCTGTTTTATCTTCATTTTTCTGTGGCTGGAACACAAGGTCCAGGTGCTCTTCCTGAACCTTTTCATCCTAACCCGTGTGATCCAAGAACCTTAAACCTGAAGTGGATAAATAGAGAAACTCAATATGATCATATCGATACAGTTGAAGAATGGATTTTACAACCGAATGGTCAACCTCAAAAACGACGGACATTACTTAACTTGAGAAGACCATTTTTAAATCATAATGGTGTTAATAGCTTAAACTTTTCACCTGAAACAGGAAAACTTGTTTTAACAACCGGAGATGGAGGATCTGGCTATGATCCATTTAATTTAAGCCAAGATGATATGGAAATAGCCGGTAAAATAATTGAAATTGATGTAGTTAAGAATACATTTATCTATAATCCACCCGTAGTCACACGTTTTAATGAACTTCCTGCACCTATTCAGGAAACGCTTACAGTAATTGCCAAAGGGGTTCGCAATATACCAGGCATTTCATTTCAAAGGTTTTATAATGAGTATGTCAAATATGTGGGAAATGTCGGACAGGATTTGGCAGAGTCGATTTTTGCATTCGTGCATTTTAGACCAATACCGGTTACTCAGCTTATTCAAGCTTATTCAATTGAACCTGTCCAAGAAGACTATATTAACTTTGGCTGGCGAGGGTGGGAAGGTGATTTCCCTACTTCTATTTTAAGGGGCTGCTCTGCAAATCCGACCTTGGATGAGAAAACTATTGCTTATTACAATGAAGCAATAAAAACTTCAGTGAGGCGTCTACAGCCTTTAACTAGTTATTTTCATAAAGATCCCCGACCCGATAAGTTTGGAGGAACTGCACTTACAGGAGTCCAGCCATATATGGGGAATGGAATCCCCGATTTAAAGGGAAGCGTTGTGTTTACCGATCTTGCCCAGGAATCTCAATCTCCGGCTAGAGGGGTTTTAGCTTATACCAAGGTAAGAACAGATGGTAAACTAAATGATTTTAGTGTTATTAAAACAGATTATAATTTTGGGTCTCAATCAGCTTATTACGTTACTTTGGGAACGAATCTGGATCAGACCAGACTATATTTAGGGGTTTATGGCTCTATGAAAGTGACTGATTTTAACCAAGGTACTGTTTTTGAAATTGTTCCATGATTCATAACTATAATATTCAACTTAATACCAGATAAAATCCTTCTTGGATTAAGTTGAATCGAAATATAAAACAAACAAGAGTGCAAGCATACTCCCTCGTTTGAAGCAGTAGGGCTAGGGAAACGAAACAAGTTTTAGCCCTGCAGGGGTACACAATTACGTAAAATAAGTGGACTTTTCTAAAAGCTGAAGCCCTTTTTTCCTGCTCCGGCATATTTACCCTTGCAAAGATCGCGATCATTGAGCTTCTCCCTTTTGTACTTAACTCAACTTTCGGACATGGTAAATCAACCTCAACCCAAAAGGGAAAATTGAGGTTAAACTATGTTGTTACGCCTTGAGAAAGGAGCGGATTTCACAAAAAAACTGGTAGCTTATTGAAAAAACGATCCAGAAACTGTTGGATTTGTTCATTCGTTAGAAGGTATTCTTCAGCTAATGTGGCTCCCAGTAATTCCAGAATGGTTAAGAGAGCTTCGGTGAAACGAATATCCTCTACTTCATCACAGCACACGTAAAAGAGTTGACCTATGGTTTAGGGTCTTGTTCTTCACGCGAACTCATAGCTAACATCATGTAGCGGAAACAATGGTCGTATGCGCAGTCAAGGTGTCGTAGCTACGCGATTGACACTCCTTCGCCAATCGCAGGTGGGACTTGGCCACTTTGAAGAAGCATTCGATGGCCCAACGTTTATCGTAGATGCGGATCGCGTCCTCATCTGTATGGTCGAGATTAGTGGTAAGTAAGGCTAACCAATTATTTGACCGATTCCGATCGCGGACAAAGATAATCCGAGCTTGGACTTCCTTTCCGCTTTCCTCGTCAGGACCCAATCCGACAACGATCGAAGCGAGAATTTTGGCACGGCCACGTTTTTTGCGAACCTTTTTACCTACAGGTTACTCCTTCTTCACTAGCTGATTTATTGTTTCTTTAAAGTCTTCTATGATGTCTCGTATTTTCTGAACGGTTGCTCGCCATCCTGTTTCATCTTCTCCGTTTCCAGGTGTGTCTAAGGTTGCCTCATTTTCGTCTATATCGTCTATCAGTGTTGGAACGGTAACAAATTTGTACCCTTTTGCACGTAATTGGTCAATAATTTCAGGCAAAGCTTTTACCGTTTCAAATTTCCCGGATGCATGATAGGAATGCTGAAGAGCAATAACTCCAGGAGCCGCGTCCTTGTTGACTGCTGATACAATTTGTTCAGCAGGTACACCTTCCCAATCCTTAGTATCTGCTGTCCATATAATCGAACGGTAGCCTTGTTTATTAAGCATACTTACCTGGTGATCGTTGATTTCTCCCATTGGCGGCCGGAATAAATGGGTTTTAGCACCTGTAACTTTTTCAATTTCTTCGCTTGTGGCCTGGACATCTTTCTCTAATTCCTGATCTGTTAGCTGCGGTACATTCTGGTGATTCCACGTATGATTCCCAATCACATGACCTTCTCTATGAATTTGTTTCAGTACTTCAGGATGTTGTTTTGCCTGCTCTCCGATCACAAAGAAAGTAGCTTTAACACCTTTTTCTTTTAAGATTTTTAAAATTTGCGGAGTATAGCGGTTATCCGGTCCGTCATCAAACGTAAGGGCGATTTGTTTCTTACTGGTATTCCCCATATAATACCCGGTTGTTTGTTTCATAGGCACGTTCAAGTTTTGCCCCACGTTCAATTTTTGCCCGGGATGATAATCCTTAATCTGAGGGTTGGCTCGTTTCATTTTCGATGTCGAAACACCATATTTACTTGACAGTTTCGAAATGGTGTCTCCTGCTTGTACACTATGCTGATTTGGATTGGGGATCTCTAAGCGCTGTCCTTCTGCGAGACCAGTAGAGAATAATTTGTTTAGGTTTACAATCCGATCTTGAGACGTATGATATTTGTCGGAAATTTTCTTAACGGTATCACCTGGTTGAACGGTATAAGATGCAGCGGATGCAAGATGGCTAACCGTGAGTTGACTTACTAAGCATATTGCTAATAAAGAACCAATTTTCTTCACATGCTGTCCCTCCTAGGAGTTATGAACTAATCTCGACAAAAATGTTATCCCTCTCCGAGTCCTCAGTAGTATTTTTCGACAAATGGATCTTTTTTTGACCGTGAAAGAAAGGGAAGAAAATAAGAGCGACAATGCGTAAAAGGTACTAAAACCCAGTAAGTCTTCTTTTCGGGTCATTGTGCAGAATGGAGGGCGTCATTCGAAAATTTGATCTGAGTAACTTTTATTTACATACTTTTAATTCGATTGTAATGGTACCTATCTCATTCCTCGCTTACAATTAGACATTGTAAATAGGCGATGACATTCATGTTTAGAAAACTACTCGTTAACACCTTTTTCTCCTAAATTTTACGTAGAAAGGGGTACAAATTTGATGCCTATTAATCGAAGAAAACAGGAGGAAAGATTATGAAAAGATTGGGGTTTTATTTTCTGCTAACATCCTTTTTTATCAGCGTTTTCACTGGGTTTGCCGCACCTAAATCAGCTGATGCAGCAGAAGCGGTAAAACCAGGAAACATTCTTGGAGATTATGCGGGGGTTGCTCGCGAAACCTCTCCTCGTTCTGATGGAATCTACCACATTGATACACCCCTTTCCATTGAGAAGATGAAGGAGTTACATATCAACACCTATTATTTTCTGATTTGGGATGAAAAAACAGACTGGGATGACCTGAGAAATGAATTTTTACCTGCTGCCCAAAAGGCCGGAATCAATGTGGTTGTCTATGTTGTTCCCCCAACTGAATCCACTGGTGAGCGAAAATCCTACCCTTACACCACTGATTACCTTGCATGGTCCAGAGAAATAGCAAAATTATCTGTTCAATATCCAAATGTGATCGGTTGGGCTATCGATGATTTTAATCATAATCTTAACAAATTCACCCCGGAGTATATGGACCAAATGAAGAAAACGTCAGAAGCAATTAATCCTGACCTATTTTTTACTCCTCTCATGTATTTCGAGTCATTGAATGAATCTTTTCTTCAGACACGTGGAGCATATATTGATGGTGTGATCATAGCCTTCAGAGATGGCGTCTACCGGAATACACAGGTATATGCGTCAGAACAGGAACAAATCGATGCAGCATTTAGCCTGCTCAGCAAATATAATCTGCCGTTATATTGGATGATCTATGCCTCTCAATTGTCGAACACTCCTGCAAATCCATCGGCAAACTATATAAGAGAAGCGACTCAAATTGCGTTGAAGAATATGAAGCAGGGAAAAATCAAGGGAACCATCTCCTATGTCCTCAAAAAGAACTTTGAACCTGAACCAACCGACGATAAGGCATATGACGATAAAGGATATTTAAACTTTTTTATCGGAAGTGGCGTCCCAAGTTCTGCTGGTAATTACACGCAGGCATCCCAGCGAGTGCAGGTGAATAACTCCGACAACTATTCATTAACGTTCCAGACCATGAACCTTGGAGCAGACGTCTCCGGTTACCATAAAAAACAGCTGCTGGTTGATGGCAAGGTGGTCTGGGAACAGGATACTGCTGAAATAGTTCCCGACCTACTTTGGAAACCAGTTACTGTAGATCTGAAACCGTATCTGACTGGAAAATCCTGGGCGAATATAACTTTCCGTTTTTATGAGAGGAAGGGAGTAAGTAATTTCTGGACGTATGCAGGGTTTGATGCCTTGCAGCCAGTTGGTTTTACCGTAAACAACCCAAACTTTGCCGACACCAGCAGCTGGAATTTCTCATCTAACTATTCGGGTATCATCGGTGAGATCTTGCAATATGATGAGCAGAGACGCGAGCGTGCATATAATCACATCAAGGTTTCCTATGCAACGTATGAATTGTATTCTTCCATTTACTCTTCAAATGTTGAATCTTCAACAAAAAGCAGCCTTCTTAAAAAGGCAACAGCCATCATGACCTACCACTTTGAAGAACAAAATGACAGGGCAATTCAAGGTCTTGACAGTTTACAAAGCCAGATTGCTTCCTTAAAAGGAAAGGGAATATCTGTTGATCAGGCTGAAGCCTGGGAGGCCTTGATTAAGGAACTTAAGGAATATTATTCTGCTGTATAGCGTTTATTCTAAAAAGTTATGACGAGGTGAAGCGGTGTTTTATTAAAAATCATGGACAAGCCTTTATATTTGTGACTAAAATTTAGCTGATCGCTGGTGATTCACTGGCGATCGGCTTTTTTCTCCGTTGGTTCAACATTCGTTTTCATGTGTTTCGTCTGGATTACCCATGCTGCTACTTCAAGGTGTTATCTAGAGCTAACTTCTTTGATGGGGTAGTACCAGCGAAGCTGTCACTACCCGCAATAAGGTTCTTAAATTAGAAATGCAAAATATTTTCTATCTCCGAAACCCTTTATTCAATTGGAATTCGTTCCATACTTTTCCGATAAAACAGATTGAATCCGCTTGCTGAATTCGGAGGCACCGAAGTTCTAAGATCTGGCTATTGTTACGCCAGACCCTTTTCTTCTCCATTTGTTTGATTGCCAAATTCCATTAGATCCAAGAGCCCGGTTGCCTTGAAAAGCCGCCGGACACGGTACGGCATGCCTTTGATTAATAAAGTACTGTGGTTTCTGTTTGTCGATTTAAGTGCCCCTCGAAAAACCTTTACCCCAATGCTGTCGAAAAATCAAATTTGCTGAAGATCGATCACAATGGCTTGCTCTTTCTGAACTGACATCGGTTCGAGTACTTCTTTTAACTTTGGTGCTGTGTAAGAATGGATTTCTCCAACTAGTTTTACATAATGTGTGCCTTGAGACGTTTCGTGCTGAATTTTAAGATTATTATTTCCTCCAGTAAGCAAACATTCATTTAATTCATTTAAATATTAGTGTAAATGCACCTCACAAAAAATGTGAGATGCATTTAGGATTAGGAGGTGTTTGGTGGTGCATTCGTAGTCTCTAAACAACGCCTTAAATAGCCTCCTAGATTGCGTATATCGGACTTACTCTTAGCTCTTCAACTACTATAAAACATAATTCCTATAAAGAACTGTTTTTCGTAACAACTTTCATTTTCGTAGGTTTTCTCGGCTCTCTATCCTATGTGGATACAAACTCAGTTTTTCTCGTCATTTCTTCGATTATCATCATCATCTGTGTATTGCAAAAAAGACAGAAATTTAATTAAAATATTAGGTACTTAAGATAAGAGTAACAAGAAATGAGATCAGTTAGCTCAATCTTTAAGTTGTTATTGATGAGCATCCACTTCCTCTTTCCTCTTTTCTCTTCTTCTCCTCGGTTTCTTCATAACTTTTTTGCTTTATCAATAAATCAAATAATTCCTCATATTCTTTTCACCGTCAGAAGTCTGTTTGCGTCTTTTTTCGTTTGATACATCACAAATACCAATCGCATTCTCAAAGTTTGATGAGTATCCCCTTCAACAATTACTATTTCATCAGAAAAGAAAAATTCGTTCACATACGAATCTACAAAGTTTTAAAGTTAAACAAAGCTATACCGAAATAACCATATTAAATGAAATGATAACATTAGCTGGCGGATCTAATGTTTTTGGATATTGAAAAAGGCTGGTCTAGCGTTTCTTGGGAGGAAGTTTTAAATCGCAATCCTGACATTATTGTTATTATCGATTAAGGAGAAACAACTCTTGAACAAAAAAAGAACTTTTTATTAAATCACCATGCACTTAGTGGTGTCAAAGCAATAAAAGAAGAACGGTTTGTAGTGCTTCCATTGTCTGCAGCTGCGGAAGGTATCAGGGGTCCAAGTGCCATAGAACAACTAGCAAAAAATTTTTATCCTGAAAAATTCTAGGTCTTTAGATCGGTTTAGTTCATATGCTTCTTGGAACATGGATCAGAATTAATCTACAGCAATGAAAAATTCAGTAACCTCGCACTTTAAGGGAGTTCTTCAGCAATAAAAAAGCCCTTAGATTTTTAAAATTTAAGGGCTAATGTTCCTTCCTGTCCTTCCCGAGTAATAATGTACGTGTCCATTATTAAAGGTGGTTGTTCCAGAAAACTCATGATAATGTGTCCCATCGCTCAGATGGACAGCAGGTCCTGTGTCTCCTGAAAACCCATGAACATGCCCATCTGCAAAAGTGGTTTTTCCCTCATAGTAATGAACATGAGCAATGGTGTTATTTACTGGCGTTGTTGTTCCCTGAACGTTGTGCGAATGTCCGTTATTTATCGTCGTTTCCGTGGCATATTGATGTCGATGAAGAACTCTGTCATTCCATTCTATTTGTTCAATATCATGCTCGTGCACAGAACCCCTCCTCTTTCTTGAATTACTTCTGAATATATATGTAACAAATTAAACAAGTATAACTCCAATCTTGATGTACACAAGCAACTTTTCCACCAAACCAGTAATTAAGAGCATAAGTTAGAGGCCATCTCGACACCACCTTGGGAGGTTGATATTTCATTCTACACGTATATCTTAATACTTTTTATTGATGTTATAATTGTTGCAGTTAATCCAACTATTATAACGATTGTCAAAGAATATATTAGTCTTTCATCTCTAAGGGTTAAGATTCCAATAAATATAATAATGGCATCTAATATTAACAAAGCCATTCCAACATTTATAGAAAATAATTTCGAAAAAATCAATGCTAGTAAGTCAATTCCCCCAGGACTGATATGTTACCTACAGGGTACATAAGGAACAGGAAGCATTCCAAAACAGTGAAGAGTTTAAAGAACTCGCAAGTTCACGTTAAAATTGAAGCAAAAAATAGTGAATTTAAACATGGACACGGGTATGATATGGCATCATCTGCGGGTCTATTTGGTATGGAAATACAAGGTGCAACAACAATATTCGCCGTCAATTTGAAGCGAATCATTACGCTTTTAAAAGAAAAATAAATAGTAAAAGTAAATGAAAATAGGCACTTTCTTAGGACGATAACGTTCAAGAAGGTGCCTATTTTTTATGAAGTGACATAATTAATTAAAAACATAAGTTTTTCAGTGCCCTCGTTGAATACAGAGATCATCTCTTTAAAGGGCCTAGCCTTTTTTAAAATGCCCTTTACATGGGGTACACTTTACGAAGAGATGGCTTTTATTCACCTTGTTTTTTCTTGATTAGGAGAGTATTATCTTACTGCTGGTAACTCCGTACATCTCAAACCCTTTATAGGATTTACTTTCTGGCAGACAATCGACTAAACATCAGTACGGCAAATAACAATTTCGCCGATTTTTTTTAACACCCAGCCCGCGGCGATAAAATTAAACTTAACTATCATTATTTAATTTTTCCTAATTTAGTCATCACTACAGTAAAGCTAGAGGTTTTGCAAAATTCCTCAACCAAATTCTTATTATGAACTACCTTCCAGAGCCGGTCAAAAAGGGTGCTGAATTCTTCCTTGTCTTTTTCATTTAAAGCGAGGAGAAACACTAATTGGACGTGGTTCCCTCCCCATTGCACCGGTTTTTTTAGAATCCCAATCGCAATGCATGAATCGAGTGCATTTTGTTTTACCGGATGTGGAATAGCTACTAAATTGCCAATTGAAGTAGGTGATATATCTTCCCGTTCAAGAACAGAATCCAGGTAGGAATCATCTACATATCCCTTCCTATTTAATGCGCTAGCCATAGATTTAATAATGGCTGCCGGTTCTTCTTCTTCAATCTCCGGGAAAAACAATTCTTCACTAAATAAATTCAGGAGTTTTTCAAACGATTTCTCTTGGTCATCATTTAAAAACCTTCGTGAAATATAGTTATTGACCATATCCACGTCTTTTTCTGTTAATAATGCGTTAATATGCAGAATCGGGATCGTTCGTTCTTCTTTTACTGGAACTGTACTTAAGATTAAATCAACATCTTGATTTTCAATATCCTTTAAGGAATAAGAAGGATACGTTCCGACAATATTTAATCCTGGAAACTCACTTTCAATGCTTGCAGCTAGAAGCTTGGCTGTTCCCATACCTGAAGCACAAACAATGGCTACTCGCCTTACCTTACGCTTTTTCTTATTTTTTATACTTTCAATTGCTGCAGCTAAATGAACAGCAATGTATCCAATCTCATCTTCATTTATTTTCATTTGGTGTTCTCTCAGAATGATGTCAGAAGCAACAACGGCTAATTCAAAAGCAAAAGGGTAGTTTTTTTTGATTTCTTTCAACATCGGATTTCGAAGGTTCATTTTATATCTCATTCGGTTCATAGCTGATCGTAAATGCAATCCCAATCCATAAATAAGTTCTTTATCGTCCATTAAATCAATCCGATATACTGTGTTTATCTCGTCTAGAATATCTATCACTAGTTGATAATTACTTTTTCCGATTAATTCAATAAAATCATCTCGTAATATATTTCCATCCCGAAACCGTTTTGCTCCGAGTAGGTGAATGGTAATATACGCGATTTCCTCATCCGGAATGTTTATGGAGAATTCCCTTTCCAATGACTTTACGATATTGGATGCCACAACGTATTCTTTCTCTTCTTCTAGATGATTAAGCTCCAATTTATCAAGTTCAACGTTTTTCCCCTTTTTTATGCGTTGTATTCCAATCGCAATATGCATAATTAAGTTATTCAACGGCATTTCTGCTATATTAAAAGGCAGCTGCTGAATATGTTGTTTTGTGATGTTTTCAATTAAATCAATATCTATTCCTTCGGCCAAAAAATGGTTGTTATTTTCCACTGTTTTTGTTTGCTCATTTTTAATATTGGCCAAACAATCTGATAAACAAAAACGAATGTTCATCTCACTTCCTGCTATTTTTATTCCATAGTTTGGTTTTTTATAAATGGAGACGTCAAATTTACTCAATAGCTTTTCTACTTGTTTTAAATCGTTGTCTACCGTTGATTTACTTACAAATAATTCGCTGGCTAATTGCTCAATTGTTATAAAATCATCAGCCATAATGATGTTTTTTAAAATGTACAGAACTCTTTCTTCGGGTAAAATAGGCAGGGTTTGTGTTTCCGATGGTTGATTTAACTGGAACAATTCTTCAATTAATTCTCTGATTTTCTTGTCGGGGATCGGTTGTATAAAGTAGCCAATTCCTCTTTGAGCATCTATTTTCACACCGATTTTTTTCAACTCATGATTTAAAGCAGATATATCATTTCTTATCGTCCGTGATGTGACCCCCAATACCTTTGATAAGTATCCGCTTGTGACAGGCTCTTCGTTTGCTAGTAATTCTTTAATTATTTCTTTTAGACGATTGTTTAAAAAATCCAAAAAGTGTCCCCCCTTTCTTAGCAGATATCCTTCCTATTATTGCATCTGACTTGCTTTTCATGCTAGATAAAAAAATGCCATACATTAAAAGGACGCCCTGAAAGGAGTGCTTTTACTCTTTATCAAGGAATCACCCTTTTTGATGACGTTATTTACTTATTTTCAAGGTAAAAATTTCATTACTCGCAACATCGTTTATTTCGATCTCGTTATGATTCAATTGAATTCGTTCATCTGCTTCAGAAATAAGAATCTCATTTAAATCCACCAGTTCAATTTTATTGAAGAATTCCGGGTTTACAGAAGCCTTTACCAACGGAAGTACCTGATCGGTTGTATTATATATTCGTACAATGATACTGTCATCATTTTCGCATTTTTTTACAGCACTGATAGCCATATGCGGGTTATCAATTTTAAAGAATTCATTCTGATCTTTAACCATTGCTGTTTCAGACTGATGATAGACCGGAATCGCTAATAATGGAGCTACATATTCGTTAGACTTCCTTCCAATTTCCGCCCTGGTACTGCCGCCGGAATACGGAACGATGGAATACTCCATTTCATACTTTCCTATCAGACTGCTATCTGGTGTTTCAACATGAAGTCCTGATCTTCTTCCGGGGCGGTCCACTAGGTCCTGGTTACCCATATAATCTGTTCCACAAAGTAAGGTAAGTGCAATTGTTGGTTGTTGTCCACTCAGTATCTCATATTGAGGCAGTCCTTTATTAAAAATAGAAAGCCCATTTTTTTCATCTGAGACATCGACAAATTTTTGTTGAGGATAGATTGGATAATACTTTTCCTCCCAGTTTTCTCCTTCCCAATATTCTACTTGAGGCAGAACATTATCACGGCGAATGGTTCCGAATTGTTGATCAGCGATATGAGTGCCTGCCTTAAGCCCTGTTTCAAAAAGGGCACGAATTCTATGATTTTTCACCGTGTTATCTATAACTGTTCTTATATCTATTCTGTCCCCATGACGGTTTACCGTGACAAAGCTTTCAATCGTGGACACTCTGAATTCCTTTGAACGCCCGTTAACATCCGAATCCACAGGAAAATGCAGAGTATGAACGATCCTTACGGTAGCAAAAACAGGACCATTATGAACGACTGATATCTCAGGAGCAGAGTCCTTTGTTGTTATGATTTCATCTTCCCTAGGCGGAGAAAAATCATATTCATCTCCCGCATTCCCACCCTCTTCGAATACATTGAGGCTAGAAAATATCCTTCCTGTTGAATGTTCTGTAACGGTAAGGGATCCATTTGGTTGAACTTCTGCTTGAAAATAATCATTTGAAAATACACCGTCTTGATAAACAAGAGACGAATCATGCTCAGTGGATTCATTCTCTTTGAGATAGAATGTTTTATAACCGAAGCCATTCATTTCTGCAAGGAACTTTATATGGGTCGTCCATACAAAGTGATCTTCGTTCTTTACGCCAATCTCAATTTGTTTATCGTTTAAGTTTTCTTGCTTGGTTTCAACAATTTGATAAGGAACGTGATTTCCTGCAGAATCCGTAATGGCAAAATGCTTTGATTTTAATTGAAGAACAGCATCTGCAATATTGCTTCTTTTGTGACCCAATGTGTTAAACACAACAAGGGGGTTGCCTTTGTTGTAATCAAATTGGATTTTATCAATCAGATCTGCCGTTGTGTCATTTTGAAGAGTCTGCCCGATTTGCTTAGCAAATTGATACCTTAATTCCATTTCCTTATGCGTAGCATCTGTGCAAACATTGCAAATGGAATCATGCGCATGGTTTTGAAGTGTATATTTCCATCCCTTATTGATTATTGCATTGTCGTAACTGTTGCCTAGAAGAAGAGACATTGAATTAAGAGGTTCCAGGTACTTTTCATATAAGTTTTGAACTTCAAAGTTTTCCTTTTTCAAGTCCAAGCGGGTTGATGCGATACTTACATGAACGCGCATATTTTTACCTTTTCTAAATTCTCCCGCAATGGTTTCCAGGTTTTCTGTTTCTTTCTTTACCGCTGTAAAGTAATCCATGAGCTGGCTGATTTTTATCGAATAATCTAAACCTTGAGAAGAAAAATGACGATTCAATTCTTCAACGATTTCCGGAAGCTCTTTCACTGCACTTCTTTGGTCAAAGCCACACATTAATAACAGATTAGGGGACGTAAGCATTTTATTTAAATCATTCATATTATCATCAATGATTTTCAAATTTTGATCGAGGTTAGCAGAAAGCATTCTTCCATTTCCATAGCCTAATGGCAAATGGGTTGTAAACACCTTTGACCCATCCGGTCCTTCCCACCAGAATTCTGTTTTCTCTGTTTCCTCGTTTGTAATACCACGCCAAAACAGTGCGTGATGAATACCAAATCCATTTAATACCTGAGGAATTTGTGCAGCCTGTCCGAAGGAATCTGGAAGATAGCCAATTTTCATGGCCATTCCGAACTCATTAGCGATTTGCTGACCAATTAACAAGTTACGAATAAGAGATTCCCCGCTCGGAATAAACTCATCCGGTTGGATATACCACGGTCCAATGAGTAATCGGCCTTCTCTAACCAGCCTTGCTATTGATTCACGTTGATTAGGCTTGATCTCTAAATAATCCTCTAATACAATCGTTTGTCCGTCCAACATGAACGATGTATACTTTGGACTATTGTCCAGCAATTGAATTAACTCATCCATAAACCGTACAAGCTTTACACGATATTGTTGATAGGTTTGGTGCCACTCTCGATCCCAGTGAGTGTGGGAAATAACATGAAAGTTCATTTAGATGCCTCCATTATTATAATGAAAAACAAGGGGAACCCATGATTTAGATCCCCCCTCTCAGACTAAATTTATGATTTACGCTTCTTCTGTAATCGGCATTTCTTCTTCAATATTATTCTTTAAGGCAGCTACTATAAAAGCCGTTACAAGGATTGCAGCTGTAAAAGCAATTAAGAACATAATGGGTTTTGTGAAGAATGGCAGTACGAATACACCGCCACTTGGGACTGGGGCTTTTGCACCTAATGAAAGCGCTAACCCGCCGCCAACCGCTGAACCAATGACAATCGATGGAATAACACGCAGTGGGTCACTTACTGCAAATGGAATAGCCCCCTCCGTTATTCCTGTTGCTCCCATGAATGTACTTGGAAGCGCACTTTGTCTTTCTGCTAACGTAAATTTCTTTGGAGCTAGTCTGGTTGCAAGTGCTAAACCAATAGGCGGTGTCATGATTCCGATCCAACAAGCCGCCATTGGAGCATATACACCATCTTTCAACATACCTACACAGAAAGCAAATGCTACTTTATTAACAGGTCCTCCCATATCAAACGCCATCATAGCACCTATAATGAGCCCAAGAATTAATAAGTTCCCGCCGCTTAATGAAGTTAACCAAGCGGTTAATTCTTTTGAAAGTGCAGCAATCGGCTGACCTATAATATACATTAATAACGCAACACTTCCTGCGCCCAATAAAGGAATAACAATGATTGGTTTTAATTGAGCAAAATATCTATGCATAGGCATTTTTTTTAGTCCCTCTACGATATAACCCGCAAGGAAACCTGCAACAATCCCGCCTAAAAAGCCTGCTCCGATTTCATTTGCAATCAAACCACCTACCATTCCAGGTGCAATACCCGGCCTGTCAGCAATCGAGTATGACATATAACCCGCCATAACTGGGACCATAAGAGAGAAAATGAGAGTACCGGTTTCTACTATTTTTTTAGCGTAGCCTGTTTCTTGTTCTCCACCGCCAAGCAGTAATCCGATCGTAAGTAACAATCCCCCCGCTACTACGAAAGGCAGCATATATGAAACACCGGTCATTAGATGTGTTTTTGCTTCTTCTAGCACCTTTTTCATAGTGACCTTCCTTTCCTAACAACGATTATTTCTTTGCAAGCTCGATAGCCTGATTTATTAATCCTTGAGGATTTTTTACCGCCTCTGCCACTGAAACTTTAATAGTCGGGATATTATTAAATCGATCAGACTTTGCAATGGCGGTATCTACCGCAAGAATAAGTGCTTCAGCTTCTGAGACTTCTTTTTCTTTGATGGCGTTTTCAATTCCCATCGCACCTTGCTTTTCAACCTTAATTTTTAAACCCATTTTTTTAGCAGAAGCTTCTAAGGCCGCAGCAGCCATATGTGTATGTGCGACTCCAGCTGGACAAGCTGTAACAGCGATCATTTTCATAACAATCTCTCCTTATGAGTTGGATTTTTTACTAACGCAATCTTCTAATAAACGTAATACATTCTCTTTATGTGCAGCATTCATCAAACTTGTCCGAAAATCATCATCGATTAATTTTCCAGACAGTGTGGATAAAATTTGAAGATGAGTTGTTCCTCCTTCCGATTCTGGGACGGCAAGCATGATGACAAATGAAACTTCTCGGTCATCCATTGCTTTCCAATCAACTGCATTATTCATTTTTCCAATGACAATGCTCGTATTCTTGACCGTTTCACTTTTGCAATGCGGAATAGCAATTCCATTTCCAAAACCTGTAGTAAATTGTGCTTCCCTATCCATTACCCCTTGAATAAACGCTGATTTTGAATCAATGCGATCCTGGTTTTCCAGTAAAGAAGCTAAGTACTCAATCACTTCCAGTTGACTGGAAGCTTCAAGGTTGAGATCGATCAGGTCTTTATTAATCAATGATGTTATTTCCAATAATTCCACCCTCATTCTCTTCAGTCGCGTTACAAGAAATAATCCGGATTCATTTCCTGTATATTTTATTAACAAAAGGAACCGCTATTTGAACTACAATTGTTATTATAAAGCCACGCTTACCTGAATAAAAATTAACTCTTTTCCTAAGTACATAGGAAACGCTTACACGCATGGCACAAAAACTCAAAATAACGGGTTCGATTTTGAAGTAGAAAAATTAAATTAACCGCACAATTGTAAGTCAAATTCGCATATGAATTAGACTTCTTTTATTTGTTGGTATTTTAGGATTATCACAATATTAACAAGTAAATTAGCTCATATTTTATGACAAGTTAGAATTCGTCTATCGGAGATGCCTAGAGAAAAACAATCTAAACAAAAAAGCAATGGAGTCAATTTCCATTGCTTTTTCTATTACTAATTTAATGTTGAAAACTTTGCTTGTTCGAATGTTAAATGGGCTGCGCATTAATGCTTCCAATATTTTAGATTTAGTTTGCACTTGAACTTTTGTTATCACTTGAATATGAGACTCTCGGTGACCAATGGGTTTCAACGTCTGAAGGGAACTTCGAAAAATAGTATTTCCCTTTTGTCATTACTGATATGAGTACATGTAACACAGGACCGGATAACATCGCTAAAAACGAAGCGTAGTAAATCGGATAAACATTAAACACACCAAGTGTGCCAATAATAACAGCTACGGATAAAGATATAATACCTGCTGGGTTCCAGGAACGAAGATACTCCTGTCGATACTCCACAAATTCAGTGGGAGCCAGTTTAAACACTTTTCTGCAGATATAATAATCTGTTAGGATAATGAAAACCCAGGTGTTCGTTAATATACCGGTAATAGCCAGGAAAGTATTCATATATTGAAGAACATTCACTGCGTAAAATATGACCCCTAACAGCCAAACCAACATCATCCACCATTGTCGGCCAGGACGATAATTAAACATACTGTCCATCGTATTGGATAGAGCCAACGATCCGGAGTACAAATTCATGACATTGATTCTTATTTGGGTTATGACCGCAAACACAACACCAAGAAGTCCCATTACAAAGGGGAACACAAATCCAGGATCAGAAGCCAGCGAATAGGTGGTATTTTCAAGGTTGGGCAAAAGTGTATAAGCGAGCATTGCCCCGAGAAGTATAACGGCAAGCATCGGAATTAACATTCCGACCATAATCGTAGCGGTTCCTTTATACGTTATACTTGGTTTCGCAAAACGTCCATAATCTGTAGCCAATAAACCCTGAAATACAAGCTGGCCATTGGCCATATTCATTGCCGTCCACATCGTAGTTGCTGTTACCTCGTTTCTTGGCATCCAGGAAGCCGTTCCAACAATATCATAATTAAACGAAAGCTGAAACATTCCAATAAGGAATAAAATAAGAAAGATAGGAACTCCCCATGTTTGCAAAAATTGCATGGACGTCATCCCTTTCCACACAAACCAGA
This sequence comes from Fictibacillus sp. NRS-1165, assembly GCF_050468105.1. NCBI lineage: Bacteria > Bacillati > Bacillota > Bacilli > Caryophanales > Fictibacillaceae > Fictibacillus > Fictibacillus sp. NRS-1165. Next base: position 30,015 of record NZ_JBDPNU010000052.1, on the reverse strand, counting down.
TCGTTATTAAACCTAAAACAGCAAAAATCGCTATTCCCCCAGCGGAATTAATTTCAATACCTGCATAATTGGCAATAGCATGGGTAACGATTGTTCCTTCAAAAATAAAATAAAAGATATAGTTAATCGCATATATCAATGATGTTACCGCCGAGCCCAAGTACCCAAAACCAAGCCCCCTTGTTAACAAGCTCATTGACAGGCCCTCTTTGCTGGCAATCTTCATCGTGCATGAACCGATAATTGTGGCACCGATAAAAAAATACAAAATAGGGATGAGCATGGTAGGCCAGCCAACCGTATAACCAAATTCGGCACCATAAGTAAAGAAAAACATAGCTGTCGAGTTTCCTAAAAGAACAAGAATAATGGCTGGTATAGGCCAGCGATATCGAGCAGGAACACGCCCTATCGCATAATCCTCCACCGCTTCTGCTTTGGTAATATCCTGAGGCCCCTGAAACCATTCTTTCCACTTACTCATACCTTCCCCCACCTTTTTCATTTTTTTCTTAACCACCATTAAGTCAATTTTCGATGGATATCAGCGAGTTGTTCATACATCCGTGTTGTGAGATCTCTCAATACCGGAAAATACGGTCGAACCTTATAAGGCGCTTGAATATCGATTTCAGCCAGAGTGATACATTCTCCCTCGTATGGTGCTTTACAGAGAATAGGATGACCTGGTATCTTGGTCTCTTTGTCACCGGCACTTACAACACAGCCTCCACCCCAATACTCGGTATCCCCTTCTTTCCCTACCAGGTTGGTATAAACAAAATTAATGATATTTTCCATTGCTCGGACTTTAACGATCGGCTCAAATATCTCTTTTTCAAATGTGGGAGAACCAGAAATTCCAACGATTAAATCAGCACCTTTCATGGTAAGTGCACGTGATAATTCGGGAAAAAAGATATCGTAACAGATCAATACTCCTATTTTTCCTATTTCAGTATCGTAAACGGGTAAGTCTTCACCTGCTTTAAAATATCTGCGGTCTGGAAACGCTCCCGGTCCTGTTTGGTCTGTTGCGTGTCCTGGCAACGTATTCTTTCTCCATTTTCCAATAAATCCATTGGGTCCTACTAATGCAGCTGCATTATATAGAACACCGCTAATACTTTTCTCCGGCATGCCCCAAATAATATGGATATCGTGATTGTGCGCCAATTCTTCAAAAAAACATGTTGCCTCTCCCGGTATTGGTTCGGCCACTTCGAAAAAGTCATCACCACAGTTATATCCGGTTAATGCTAGTTCCGGAAACACGATTAATTGGGCGCCTTGCTCCACCGCTTCAAGCGTCAGCTCCTTCATTTTCTTTAAATTTTGCTTTTTGTCACCAGTAACTGGTGTAATTTGTCCAATCGCGACCTTTGTCATTTTGAGAACCTCCTCTATTTTACTTTTTAATTTCCACTATTTAATTAACTTAATGAGCCTTGCTACATCCCGTGATGTATTTATCAGTAATTGTTTACCATTGTTAATGGCATCCTGCAAGCTCATCGGACCATTTGTGATTGATTGGCAGCTAATAAAATAATCATATAATTGCTCATACCCTCTTCCCAACGATCCAGAAATTAATAACGGTTTGGCATTGTAGCGTTCAGCAATTTTCGCAACATAAATGGGAACTTTTCCGTATAAAGATTGAAAATCTGACTTTCCCTCTCCTGTCACAACCCAATCCGCAGATTTTATTTGGTGCTCCAAATCCATTGCCTCAGCTACAATTTTGGCTCCCGATTGAATTTGGGCGCCGAGTACTAAAAAGGCAAATCCCAATCCCCCAGCGGCGCCAGCACCCGCCTCGTTTTGCATTGACCCACCTAATGTTCTTTCCAAAAGGTCAGCATAATGTTTTAAACCAAAATCCAGCCGTACAACATCTTCCGGTGTTGCCCCTTTTTGAGGACCAAACACATGGGATGCTCCGGTTGGACCGCAGAGAACATTATCAACATCACTCGCTACGATTAATTCACATTCTGTCAGTATTGGGTTAATACCAGACAAGTCAATAGAATGAATTTGTTCGAGTCCGCCTCCATTAGGTGGAACCATAGTACCTTTTTTATCAAGAAAGATCCCGCCTAACGCCTGTAACATGCCCATCCCGCCGTCATTGGTGGCGCTTCCACCTAAACCTATGATAAATTTACGGTACCCCTCATTCAACGCATGGTTAATCTGTTCACCCAAACCATATGAGGTTGTAATGAGCGGGTTCCTTTCAATCACCATCTGTAAGCCCGCTACATTTGCAACTTCAATAACTACGGTCTGTTCATCCCCTAAAACTCCATAGCAGGAATTTGTCTCTTTACCATGGGGACCTGTGCTTCTTACTTCCACTTTTCTTCCTTTAGTGGAATAAACTAATGCATCCATCGTTCCTTCTCCGCCATCAGCCATTGGAAAAATATCAACCTTAGCGGCAGGTAATTCAGATTCAAATCCTTTTCGTATACTAATTGCTACTTCCCTTGCCGAAAGACATTCTTTAAATGAATCAGGAGCTATTATTATTCGCATCATAAGCCTCGCTTTTTGTCTATTCAAAATTGTCATATTATTAATCTATCTAATAATCTACATAAATTCATTAACTATATTTCTAAATATTACCGCACAAAATCGGAAAATTTTTGTTCAAATGCACAAAAAGTGAAGTACTATTATTTTGAAGGAGTTGAGATCGATGTTGATTACATCAGAACTTGCACAGCCGATCATTGGAAAAATAGCAAAAGTTGCAGGCCGTAACATTAACATAATGGATGCCGACGGAGTGATCGTTGCCAGCAGCGATCCAGAGAGGATTCATCAGGTTCATCAAGGTGCCATCGAAGTCATGGAAATGAAATCGGAACGTTTGATCTATCCTTCTGAATGTGGAAATTTAATGGGCACTAAACCAGGAGTGAATTTACCAATCTTATATCTAAATGAATGCATTGGCACTGTAGGTATAACGGGGGATCCTAAAGAAGTTTATAATATCGCCTCCATTGTTAAAATAACGGTTGAAGCTCTTTTACAGCAACATTATTTGAGTGGGCAGCTCAACCAAAAAAGGAAGGTTATTCAGGAATGGGCTCTTGACCTAGTTAACCCACATTTCACAAATTTCATTGACTTAGAAAAAAGAGCTGAATTCCTTAAGATGAATACAGTGCAATTATGTACGTTTGTTCTGGTGGAAGTGGGAGACTTTACCAATAAAACATCAATATATGACGAGTTATCGGAAAAACAGGAACGAATTCTGCAGCTTATGAGTCTTTATTTCACTCCACATTTCATTTCCTTCATTGGAAAAGATCAATTTATGATGGCATTTCAAGATAAAAATAATCACGATTTGATTAAAATCAGGCATTTATCGGAGCGCATATATAAAAAATTAAGGAATGAGCATTTTGATGTTTGTATAGGCATTGGTACTTCTAAAAAAACCATTATTGGATACCGAGAAAGCTACAAGGAGGCATCACAAAGCATTAAAATAATAAAAAAGTTGAATTATCCAAAAAAGGTTATGCACATTCATGAATGGGGCATTACAAGAATACTGGATAAAATCCCAGAGGAATTCATGAATTCCTATTTTAATGAATTTTCACATCATAGTTCTTCTTATTTAGATTCCGAGTTACAAGATACTCTTGAAATGTTCTTAGACTTGGATTTAAATGTTGAACTAACTTCTAAACAATTAAATGTTCACCGAAATACAGTAAACTATCGACTTGATAAGGTGAAACAGCTTTGGGGATTAAATCCAAAACGTTTCAATGATGCAGTCCAACTGAAAATTTTTCTGTTTTTCTTAAAAATTAATGAAAACCGAAACGCAACTGTTTGAGCTATTGGATCATGCAAAAAAAAAAGGCGCTTTCTATTTAAGAATGGCACCCGTTTGTTGAATAAAAACTAAACAATCAGCGTGAGGGCAACGAAACTGATGAAAGCGACCGTCTGGACCAATAGCATCTGAGTTCCACACAGATGCCTTCGAGTTGTATCTGAAATAGAATCAATACAATACAGCTCTTTATGCTAAGGAAAAATGTTGGACAAGAACGACCAAATCTTTCAGCATCATTATCAATTAATAACATTTCAGACAAAATTAAAAACCATCCATTTGTTTCATGCTTCTGCTTGTTTCTTTCAGGTTGTTAGGGTTCAACAATTGAATATTTTCATCCACTGAAATCTTCCAAATGGAAGATTCAATGATAAAGTTAATTTTCTTTTAAATTACGGCTCAGGATCAGCCACTCAACGATCACGATATTCAAAACAAGACCTGCCCAAATGTTTACCTTTAGAAGTTCTTCGATCAACCGCTCTCTTCCACCTGTCAAAGTGAAATCATTCAAAGAAAGATACAGGACGGAAAAACGACTCGTTTTTCCGTCCTGCTTTCATTTTAGGGACTTATGGACAGCCCCTTTCATTTTTCCTTTAACAATCGTAAAGCATTCAAGATAACAATCAAAGCGGCACCTGTATCGCTCAAAACGGCCATCCAAAGTGTAAGCCATCCTGGAAAGATTAGGCCTAAGGCGATTAATTTGACGATTATGGAAAACCAAATGTTCTGTTTAATAATCGCTAACGCCTTTCGGCTTAATTTCATCGTATGCGGAAGTTTATCCAGATTATCGGCCATGAGTACGATATCCGCCGTTTCCATCGCCGTATCTGTACCAGCTCCACCCATTGCGATTCCTAGATCAGCGACTGCAAGAGCTGGTGCATCATTAATTCCATCGCCGACCATTGCGACCTTATATCCTTCGCTTTGGAGCTTTTTGATCGCAGAAACTTTATCCTCAGGCAGTAGTTCTGCGAAGTAACGACTAACATTGGCTTCAGAAGCAATCAACTTTGCTGTGCCCTCATTATCCCCTGTAAGCATCACCGTTTCGCGAATCCCACTTGCATGTAATGATTTTAGGGAAGAAGTGGTGGATTCTCGTATGGTATCAGAAACCGAGATAATCCCCAGGACATTTTCTGTCGTACCGATGATAACCACCGTTTTTCCTTGACCCTGTAACTCTAGGACCTTTTGATAGAGGTGAGTGTCAAGTGAATCTGAAAGTTCATTGAATAAGCTAAGGTTGCCGGCATAATAGATAACCCCGTCAATCCTTGCCTGAACACCTTTTCCTACAATACTTTTATAGAGTTCACCGTCTTTAGAGGAAAATCGTTCAGTTTTCGCATAGTCCACGATGGCCTTGGCAATGGGATGAGTCGAATAATTTTCCAACGTAAAAGCAATAGATAACAGATCCTCTTTGCTGCCAGCTAAAACTTCAACGTTAGATACCTTCGGTTTTCCCTCGGTTAGTGTTCCTGTTTTATCAAAAGCAATGGCTGTTATTGCTCCCGCTTTTTCTAAGAACGTACCACCCTTAATCAAAATACCATTTTTCGCTGCATTTCCAATCGCGGATACAATGGCAACAGGTGTGGAAATCACCAAAGCACAAGGACAGGCGATCACCAGTAATTCAAGACCTTTATAGAACCATTCTCCCCATGAACCCAAAGTCAAAAGAGGAGGAATAACCATGATCAGTAACGCGATAATAAAAACAATCGGCGTATAAATATTGGCAAACTTATCAACAAAGGCCTGAGTTGGGGCCTTTTGTTCCTGGGCTTCTTCGACCAAATGAATGATTTTTGCAATGGTCGTATCTTCAACTAGCTTTGTTACTCTAATTTCAAGGGTTCCATGTTCGTTAATGGTCCCTGCATATACTGTATTCCCAGCTTCCTTATCAACAGGGATGGATTCACCCGTGATCGGAGCTTGGTTTACACTGGATTCGCCTTTTATGACTTCTCCATCCAACGGAATTTTGTCACCAGGTTTAACAATGATAACGTCACCGATCGAAACATCTTCCACGGGCTTTTTTACCAAGTCGGTTCCTGCCTGGACCCACGCTTCAGGCGGTGCTAGATCCATTAAGTTACGGATGGAATTCCTAGTTTGCTCGATCGATCGATTCTGCAGAAGGTTTCCTAAAGCAAAGAGCCAAACAACCGTTGCTCCTTCTAACCATTGGCCAATAAAAGCGGCTCCAATCGCGGCTGCTGACATCAGGACATTCATGTCCAGTGAGCGACTTTTAATGGAATAGTACGCACTTTTAACAGGCTTAGAGCCGCTGATAATCATTGCGATGGCATACAGCATATTGGACATCATTGAAGACACATCAGCATAGGAGCCTGCAAAGCCAAACGCGATCAATACGCCTGAAAGGATCAATAACCCTTTTTCATTGTTCTTTGGAGCCGATTGACCTGTGGATCGGTTTGAATCCAATGAAGCTGAAAATCCGATCTTGCTTACTTCTTTCATGATTTCTTCCACACTATTTGTATGTTCGACTTTCATTTTTCCTGTGGAAAAATTGACGTTTACGCTTTGTACTCCCGTTACTTTGTTTAAATGATTTTCGATGCTCCTTGCACAACTACCACAATCCATACCTTCAACGCTGTATGTTTTCAAGTTTTTGCTATCGTTCATTGGTTCCGCTGTAAATCCGAGCTTTTTGACTTCAGCATCAATCGGTGCAAAAGCAGAAAGACTATCTGCGACAACTTCCATCTTTGAAGTACTGTAAATTACTTTGACTTCTTGTATATCTTTTAACGAACGGATTCCTTTTTCAAGTGTTTTGGCACAGGAAGGGCAATCCATTCCATATACTCGAAAGCTCAACTTTTCGCCGACTGCAGGGGATGTAGCATATGATTCATTTTGTTGTTCTGAAGAGCAACAGCTTGTTGCTTTCACTTGAGCCACGGCCTCTGTTGGTTTTTGATTCGAATAACAACTTGAAGTAGTTGTTTTATCGATGTCTTCTTTCTGTACAGTGCTTGAGCAACAATTACCTGCTGCTGAAGGTTCAGATTGTTCCTGCTTCTCAGTTTTGGATGAACAGCAACTGGTTGTTTTTTCTGAAGTTGCTGCCACTTCCTCATTCACTTGATTGGAGGAGCAACAGCTGCTTTTTGTTTTTTGTAGTTCCTTATTAGAACCGCAGCATTGGTCTGACATTTTGAATCACTCCTACTCTATATGACTGTCACAGCAAGCAACATCATTTTGAACATCAGCAAGCACCACATCGAACATAGTAAGTAGCTCTCTGACCTGGTCATTACGAATACTGTAATAACAATACCTTCCTTCTTGCCTTCCAACAATGATGCCACATCCTTTTAAACAAGCAAGGTGCTGTGAAATGTTGGATTGGTTCCCATTAATCTTCTCAACGATTTGAGAAACTGTTTTCTCCTCATCCGTTAGGGTTTCTAAAATTTGAATTCTGGTTTTATCGGCAAACCCACGAAGGAATTTTACCTTTGTATCTAATTCAGTTGTTTGCATGTATTGGCCTCCACTCATATTAGTAAAAACTAATGTATGGTTATACCATCATATTAGCAATACCTAATATATGTGTCAAAATTTTTTAGCAGTCACTAAAAAAAAGAGAGCCCTGGAAATTACAGGCCCTCTCTTCAAGATGCTATTTCGTATCTTCAGTTCTTTGAATCCTTATATCATACCTCGTGTAGTTTCTTTTCAAGCACGATATGACGATATATACCGTTCATCATTACCTCATTGTCCTTTGTTACAACACAAGGACCTGCAATGGTTTGGAATAGATTTTCAAAAGAAACACTGATATCCGTTCCTAGGAGTCGAATCAAGGGGCTTACTACTTTTTGTCCGAAAGATAAACCTTTATCTTTCGGCACAAATTTATCAAAAATAATGATTTTCCCCCCTGGTTTAAGGACCCTTGCCATTTCTTTTATCATTTGATTAGGATCCGGGACAACACTTAGAATAAGACTAGCTATTATGGTGTCAAACATATCTTCTTGGAATTCAAGATGTTGGGCATCCATTTGTATAAAATGAATATCCTGATCAACGTACTTTTCTTTCGCCTTTTCGAGCATTTCCTGTGAGTAATCAACCGCTGTAACTTCAACAGGAAAGGAGGGGAGGTACCTTAAATCAGCCCCCGTTCCAACACCCGCAAACAAGATTTTTTCTTCCTTTTTGAAGACCACATCTTGAAACACTTTCTGTCTCGCTTTTATAAACATCCCCTGATTAAAAAACACATCATAAACAGGTGCCCAAACTTTATAGATCTTGCGGTTCCACTCGTTATTCATCTTATTCCTCTTTTACCCTTAGTAATCTTAATTTTCCACGAAGTTCTTTAATGAAATTGAGCTTATCTTCTGGTAGTAAATCAGCTTTGATATCCGATACGCCTACTTGTTTACCGATAGCTGCCGCGGTTCTTTGGTTATCTCCAGTCAGCATTACCGTTTCGATTCCAAGACCGTTCAATTTACTGATGACGTCTTTGGATGATTCTCTCATTTCATCTGCCACGGCAATTAACGAAACCGAATAACTACCGTGGTTCCTTGAAGTGGGGCACTAGTTCTTTGCTTGGTATTGTTCTAATCAACTATGGACACACTCCACATTAATCCTAAATACATGGAAAAAATAAAGAGAAAACCTAAGCATACAGATACGATTGGCGTTACTTTTTTAAAGAAACAACCGATTAGTAACGCAAGAAAAGCACATGCAATTAAGATGAGCGAGATGCCCTCAAGAGAAAGCACGAACTCGATTTGAAAGGGTGCTTCGATGTGTTTACCCATCAATGCTTCCGCCCACGATGCCGCTCCTTCTGCTTTGACTGTATCATTCACAGTATGAGGTGGGGACAATGTTCCCATTACTCCTGTAAAGAAGAAAACAACCAATAAGATGATACTCTCTGCCTTTACCCACCGTTGCTGGAGAAAGGAAGAAGTCAATGATGACTTCTTGGCTAGTAGGCCGTTAATAAATGCAAAAATAAGAACGGGAATGATGCTCAGATGTTTTAATAAAAGCATTTGTCCATAGGGAATCGCCCAGGCATTGACATAATCCTTGGGTTCCACCACAAAGAACATGATCATAATGCCGCTTGTTACGATAAAGAGTAAACAAACGATGGCGAAAGGAGTAAACCAATGCAAGAAACGGGTCCAGTTTTTCGATTCTTTGGTAAACCAAGCGACTTGTAACAACGTCCCCACCCAAAGGGTAACGAAGATAAAGTGTAACGTGTGAGATAAGAACCCTGACCAGAACGATAGGGAGGCCACATGACTCGCATATCCAACCGATATCATCATTAAAAACAACCAAAATGCTTGCAAGTGTTTGGAACCCCTTATATAAAGGGTTAGCAATAGAAGCAGAGCCATCAATGTTGTAAAAACCCAAGCCTTACCTACTTCAAATTGGGTCAATACGGAATAAACTGTGGTACCAACGCCGATTCCTTCGGAGAGATATATGATTAGTTGCAAGACAGGTCCAATTGAAAAAACGGCAATGCCTAAGGGCAGAAAAAGTAAGAACCGTTGAGGAATAGCAAGGACTGGTTTATTCTTTTCAGAACATACTGCAACGCCACATGCCCCGTCAGTAATGAAAAAAGTACATAGGTTAAAAATTCTGTAATTGGTACAATGATATTCATGAATTACCTCGTCAACTGGTTTGTCTATACGTTGGGTGTAGGCGTTGGCTTCGCATAACCCTTTTCATACGTTTTATCAATCTTTTCTCTAATTTCCTTCACTGATTTCCCATTGCTGAAATCCATGACAGATTGAGCCGCTATCTCCAAGCAAACTCCACATTTGGTTCCATGGTCATCCCAAACCACCGCTCCGTTTTCCTTGTTTTCATGCACAAAACAATCATAGTTGTTTTTATGATTCGCTTCTTTTCCGCAACCACAATAACAAGGGATTTTCTCCAACAGGTCTCTATGCTCTGCAGCAGCCTGATATATCACTCTGATATCTTTCGATTTGTCCATTAAAAAGGTTGGTAATGTATCAACTCCCGCTGTTTCTTCCCGTATGTCAGAAGTTCCATGCTGAGACATTTCCTCTGTTGCTTCAGTATGCTGACTGTGTTTTTCACTACTGGTCTCTGGCTTCTGATTAGAACATGCTATAAGAAAAGATAACGATAAAATCAAAGCAAAAGAAGATACAGTTTTCATCACCCGAACAACTCCTTTGTTTATGTATGTCTTTTATAATTACAGTATAAAACGTATGTACCATTAGATTATTGAAAAGTTATGTAGAATTGATGAATGATATGGTTTCCATGGACAAGGTGCGGGATCCAGTTACCCGCCGTATCGTACCTGAAGTTCTTTATGGAAAGAGACTTTTGAACGATTCCAATTTGTTTTCTATGAACTCAACCCTCTATTTGGATTATAGTTTTTCTCAAAGCTATTGTTTTAAAGTAATGAAATGATCGATCCACCAATTGCACCAGTTACTACGATAAGCCAAGGTGGCAGTTTCCAGTAAACCAACATGCTAAATAATACAGCTGCAAAAGCAAAATCAACGGGATCTTTAATAGAACTCGTCCAGATTGGAGTGTAAAAAGCAGCAATTAAGATTCCTACCACTCCTGCATTAACGCCAATTAAAGCACCTGTAACCTTGGGATGACGTCGTAAAGAGTCCCAAAATGGCAAAGTTCCTAAAATGAGTAAAAATGCAGGTAAAAAAATCGCGATCGTAGCTAATATGCCACCCTTCCATCCATTAATCACAGCACCTAGATAGGCGGCAAAGGTAAACAATGGACCTGGTACAGCCTGTGCAGCACCATATCCAGCCAAGAAGGATTCTTTACTTAACCAACCAGAAGGGACAAATTCACGTTCCAATAAAGGCAAAACCACATGGCCTCCTCCAAAAACTAAGGACCCTGATCGATAAAAGCTGTCAAACATAGCAATCCATTTCGACGTAGTTATTTCTCTCATTATCGGCAGTATAATGAGTAATCCAAAGAATAAAACCAAACAAAATAACGCGAACCCCCGCGATACAGGAAAACGTATTTGTTTATCATCGTTGTCACTTTGCTGTTTAAAGAGCATAAAGCCTAATCCAGCAGAAATAGCAATAACTCCTACTTGAACAATAGGTGCCTGCCATAAGAGTGTACTGACCATCGTAACCAGTGCAATAGCTTTTCGTTTTAAGTCAGGCGTAAGTTTTTGAGCCATACTTAAAATGGCTTGTGCGACAACTACTACCGCCACAATTTTTAATCCATGGATCCAGCCTGCGTTTTGAACATTTAGTCCATGGATAATGACGGCAAATAAAATGAGTGCAATAATAGATGGAAGTGTAAAACCAAGAAAAGCAACAATGCCACCTAATACTCCCCCACGCAAAACACCAATTCCAATCCCCACCTGACTGCTTGCAGGTCCAGGTAGAAACTGGCATAAAGCCACCAAATCGGCATAACTTTTCTCGTCCAGCCATTTCCTTCTGCGGATATATTCTTCATGAAAATAACCTAGATGTGCGATCGGCCCTCCAAAGGATGTTAATCCAAGTCTGGTTGAAACTAAAAGGATTTCCAGAAGGGTGGACAATCCTCTTTTATCATTTTTTCGTTGCACTACAATCACCCCTTTTACTCTTTAATTTCCTTGAAAAGTTCAAATGCTTTTTTTCTAGCTTCAATGAGAACCCTATTTCCTTTTTCAGTGGTTGAGTAATACTTTCGGATTTTTCCATGGACGTTCTTTTCCTCTTTTGATAGCAACCCATCTGACTCCATTGAATGAAGAATAGGATACAAGGTGCCAAAACTAATGTTATAACCATGCTCTTTTAATTCTTCTAGCATCCAAACGCCAAATATGGGATGTTCCTTAGCATGATGTAAAATATGAATCTGAATAAACCCAAGAAAAAGTTTCCTTAATACTTTATCCTCCAATTTCCCACCTCTTTCAGCGATATCGTTTTTCTATATCGAAGTTCGTTATCAAGATAATAACATGAGATTTACGAAAAAAAACACCCTCTATATACAAGAAGGTGTTTTTATTCCCCTTAGAGAAATAGTTCTTACTAATGTATGGGGCATATCCTCATGAAAAGGAGGTAGCTACATTTCATGATGCAAGATCTGGGACAACGAATCCGATTTCTCCGAGAAAAGAAAGGAATCACATTAAATGATTTTGCCAAAGACCTCGGGGTATCCTCAGGTTACTTGAGCCAATTAGAGACAGGTAAGACGAATAAGATTGAACTCGGCTTTTTAGAAAAGGTACAAAAAGAACTGCTGATCTTCAGCATGGTCCCGCCAGACCAGGAAAAAGATCAAATCTCGTTTCGTTTTAACCGAGCCATGCAGCAGTACCCCGACTTATCAGCAATCGATGCTGGTACAGCTGAATACCTGTTATCGAGTTTTGAGAAAGGACTGGAACATTTCTTAAAATGAGAGCTTCTGCTCTCGTTTTTTATGTTCCTAGCAGCAGGATGTGGTGTTCGCGGATGGAGCTGGTTCCTCTACATCGTTCTTAGTGTAAAAGAATTCCCATTCGTTTCCGTCGGGATCAGATACCCAGAATTTGTCCTGAGTAGCATAGCAACAGGTCACATCCATTTCCTCACGAGCAAAAAAGCCGAGCTTCTCCAGACGTTCTTTATGCTTTAGTACTTCTTCTGCATTATCTACCTGGAACCCGAAGTGGCCAACTTGGTTTCCAGATACTTCATTCTTTAGGTTCAACGTAAAGTTAAGGCGTACTCCTGTTAATTGTAATTTGTAAAGACCAAAAATAAGATAAAATAAATATTTATGGTCGATTTCATATTTTTTGGGAATTTGTTCATTCTTTCACTGTTTGCAGATATTAACTCTAAACCTCAGAATTTCTGATTGGAACATTTTCTGGTATAGAACGAACACATAAGAAAACCCTCCAAGTACAAAGCCACTCGGGGGGGGGGGTAATTCTTAGATTATTTTACTTTTTAAAACGGTAAGGAACAGTTGCTACAACAACATCTCTCTTAAAGAGTAAATAAGCTCTAATGAGAAGACTGGATTGGTTGTGAAGAATGTGGTGCCAGCTTTTCTTCGTGATGAATTGTGGTATCAATACGGTGACCTGGTAGTTATTTTCATTGGCCTTGTGTTGAACGGTATCGATAAACTTGGTTAATGGGTGAATGATGCTTCTATAATGAGAATGCAGTGTTACGAGCCTTACATTAGGTTGCCACTTCTTCCATCTTTCTTCAAAGGTTCTTTCGTCATCTCTCTCGAAAGCAACATAAACCGCAATGACCTGATCAGTGAGGGATGTCGCAAAATTAATGGAATTTTCAACAACTTGTGTAATACCTGCTACTGGTACGATAATAACATTGCCTTCAATGGCCTTTGGTTGTTGGCCAGGTTTGATTCTTAATTGTTCACCAACCTGTTCATAATGTTTTTTAATTCGATGAAAGATAAAAACGATGATAGGCAAAAAGATTAAAACTGACCAAACTTGAGTGAACTTGGTTAAAAAGAACATGAGAGTTACCGTAAAACTAATAAGAGCACCTGTTGAATTTATCAAGAGTTTGGGTAGCCACCCTTGAGGTTTCTCTCTAAGCCACTTTAAAATCATACCTGTTTGAGATAACGTAAAAGGGATAAAAACCCCTACTGCATAAAGAGGTATTAGCTGTTCTGTTTTACCTTTAAATACTACGATTAAAATAATGGCGGCAACCCCTAGTGTGATAATTCCATTAGAATAACCTAGCCTGTCACCTCTTATAGTAAACATGCGGGGAATGAATTTATCCTTTGCCAGATTAACTGCCAATAATGGGAAAGCTGAATAACCTGTATTTGCCGCTAAGATTAAGATTAATGCCGTGGTACCTTGAATAAAGTAGTACATAAAGTTTCGTCCAAACGTATCCTCTGCAATTTGTGAAACAACCGTTTCCTTTTCACTTGGAGTAATGCCATAATAGTACGCTAATATTACGATTCCTGAAAATAAAACGGCTAATAAAGCTCCCATGGCCATTAAAGTTTTAGAAGCATTTTTAGGGGCAGGATCTTTAAAGTTTGGAATGGCATTAGAAATAGCTTCAACACCTGTTAAAGCTGAGCTTCCTGAAGCAAATGCCTTCAATAATAAAAACAGCCCAATCCCTGCAACTGGCGTTCCAATGGGAGTATGTAATTCAGCAGGCACTTGTCCTGTTGCAATGTTATATACCCCAACTCCAATTAAGATAAATAAAGCTAAAACGAATAAGTAAACGGGATATGCCAATATCGAAGCAGACTCTGTTACACCTCTTAAATTTAAGATAGTTAAAAATAGAACGAAAACGATGGCAATCGGGACGTTATAAGAATGCAATGCTGGAAATGCAGATGTAATCGCATCTGTTCCAGCCGAGACACTAACGGCCACAGTCAGTATGTAGTCAACCAATAGTGATCCACCCGCGATTAATCCAGGATTCACACCTAAATTATCTCTAGAAACAACGTATGCCCCTCCGCCATGAGGATAGGCAAAGATAATTTGGCGATAAGAAAAGATGAGAGCGGTTAAAAGTATTAACACACCTACCGCAATCGGAATGGAATACCAAAAGGCTGCCGCACTTACAGTGATTAAAACAATTAAAATTTGTTCTGGACCATAGGCAACTGATGATAAGGCATCTGAAGACAATATAGCTAGAGCTTTTGTTTTATTCAGCTTTTGCTCGCCTAGTTCTTTTGATTTTAATGGTCTTCCGATCAATAACCTTTTTAAAGATGAAAACATTACATCACCGCCAAATTAATTTAACTTTATAATTCCTTTAACCCAATGATCTTATGAAAGTCAGCTGGTCAACGTAAAAAGAGCTGCTGACGATTACCAAACATCCATGGAAGTTCTCCCGTACTTAATTGGTTACAGCTATTTAAGAAATAGAAAACACTGTCATCATACCCTTGTAACTATGTAACGTAAACTAAAAGATTAAAAAGATAAGATGAGGTTTCTTATTATAAGAGTTGTTTTTCTTAAAAATTTTCCACATTCCCATAAAGGGAATGCTGATAAAATGGAACTTTCATCCAAAAAACCGCTCAATTTGAGCGGTTTTTTGGATGAACAACAATTGCTTTCAGGCATACCTACAAGAACAAATCCACCTTCTTGATGGTCAAGTGTAAGAGAGTCTGTCATATTAAGCTAAAATAAAGACAGTGGGTTTTCACCTACTGTCTTTTTGTACTCTAATCTACCTTATGACTGCTCTTCCCCCGAAATACAATACTACAATAACAACCGTTACCTCCAACGGGATTAAACATTTTGTTAGCCTCCTATATACAGAAAGATCATCCAAATGGATAATTTGTCAAAGTTTCATCTGATTCAATCTCTTCTTTAAAACGTAACCATTTCATCTTCAGTTCACCCTCTACCGTTCTCCAGTCATTACGTTGGTGCCAAACGTTGTAATAGAGCAACCGAAGATAACATAGTAATTTCGGCATTTCTTTTAGCCACCAATTATCGAAGGTGGAGAAAGCAAGGGTAGCTGTCCATTAATCCACTTCCTTTGCATTTGTTTTTCCTTTAATCGATCGTAAGTATTGGCCTGTTTATCAAATTTTTTTATCAGCTTTTTATTGTTCATGCTTGCTCTATTTTGAGGGATTTTTAATTTTTATACGGGAACATCTTCAGACTTGACAGTTATTTCTTGTTGCTGATTGATAAGGCGTTTTTGTCCCTTTTTAACAGAAGCCCTCGTTACTTTAAATACAACTCTTCACAATCTTTAAGCAAAATAAAAAAGAGCAGCCTCCGCAACTCGATTTTTAATTCCATCTCCAATGTTTTATTAAACCAAGTTGCACATTCTTTAACTTTTGCTTGTTATCGGGTACCCTGTAAGATGCGCGTCAAACATATCAATGATTTCAAGGAACCTATCCGCTTCCCTGAAAACATGGTCTGCTAATAGAGGATGAATAATGCTCTTTATTTTACATTGTTCAATCAAATCACGGGCTGTTTTCTTGAAGTCCCTAAGAGATGCGACCGACACCCTGTTTTGATCAAGAAATTGATCTAAAAGAGGAACTGTTTGAGATTGTGGCTTCATAGATTCTAAGTCCTTTGCCTGATATAGCAATTGATCAAAATCATTGCTGAAATTCCGTGCTAAATCAACTAGTTTCCTTTCTGATGGATCAAGGAGATGACCAATAAATTTGGCATGGTCTGCCATAATCCTTAAGAAGAAGACATTTTCTCTAATAATGGCATCTGGAAGCGCTTGTAATTTTCCTTCATTTAATTCTAATAATCGTCTGCTAAAATAATTTGCTTCCCTACTTGTATGGTCAACTAATAGTGGAAAATTATTTTGCCCAGGCAATTTGCATGTGAGAATTAATCCTAATATCTTCCGTTTAAAGAAGAAAATATTAGTTGCAGCTCGTTGAACTTCGGAATTAAATCTTCTTATTTGTTCGGGGTCTGTTTGATTATTAAAGGAATGTGCAGTTTGTTCGATGCGTTCAAATATGCGATAAAATTGATTAGCCTCTCGAATTAGTTGAGTATCTTCTGCTCTAAAACCCAATCGAAGAAATAAAGAATGTTCTTTCATGATCCTAGCCCAAAAACGAATTTCATTTAAAGAGCGTTCAACAAACGATCCAGAGGTAACACCGGTATCAGCATGCAGAGATGTATCTTCCCCGTTCATTCTATAACCTCCCTGATATACTTCCTTCATTCTATTTATATATACTTGGCCGTTTGAATATGCTTATTTGAAAATTGAGTAATAAAGAGAGGAATATTTTTCTTCTACCTATAACTATCCTATCTAATGTGTTCAATACTTATTGTCCAGCATAAAATTCTTGTGAATTCCTATGTCAAAACTTCTTAAAAGGACTCAAAAACCCTAATTAATTCGGAAAATGACGTGTGCCCATTCACACGTCACTTATTACGCCAGTTTATAAGAAAACACCTGAAAACGTCACACTTTACAATAAACGCAAGGGCTTTCAGTTATATGTTCTGGAGTGATTCCAAGAAGTATTTAATTCCCGGAAGAAATTCAGAAGTAAAATCAATCATCTTTTATCCTCTCCTTAATATCCTTTTGATTTCAGAACGGCTTGCGGTTTCTTTCGTGTGTTATGGCCAAAGATTCCGTCAACTTCATATGGAAGATAAACCTTCTGGAACCTTTCAAGTGCATCCTGGGTTTGTGGTCCCCATAATTCATCCACAGCCCCGCATTTAAATCTAACAGCATTCAACGCCTTTTGAAGTTTCAGGATCTCAGCCTTCGGATTCTTCTTACCTCTACCAACTGTGATAGAAGGCAAAGAATACTTATAGGAAGACCGCGGCTAGGCATCACAAACACCGTAGTATTTTTTTATTGAGTTAATGTGGCAGTTTAGTTGAAGTTGAAACTTTTCAAACTAGGAGTTATAAGTTAAAGAAAAAAGCGATTCTTCATGAGAATCGCATGTTTAAATCACTAAAGCCTTTATTAATTAACAATGGCCCCGGACCTTTTTAGTAGTAAGCACGCTTAATGCATCCCTTACTTTCCTTGCAAAGGCCAGTGGTTTATCGATTGATTCAAAATGCATAAACATAAGCCGGGGACTTTCAAAAAGCCAGTGATTATGAACCGCAGTAACGATAATCCCATGTTCACGTAATTTACTAATAAAAGGATTAATTTCCTCTTGAAGGATTACAGTTTCCCCACTACAAAGCGCACGACCATCTTTTGTCATGGACTCAAATGTAAACATTTGAGGAATGAGTAAAAATGACCTTCCTCGTCTACCAAGGACAACAGGTTTTATATTGTTACGCAATTTCATTACCGTACAAATTCCATTTTCAAAAGTGTGCATTGCCCCACTAAGAATGTCATTGAATTCATCACAAAGACCTGGATTACCTATTATTACTTTCTTTTCGTAATCGCAGTTACCATAAACATCTCGGGTAATTAAAACCTTCATAGCTTCTCTAACTTTTCTGGCAAATGCAAGTGGTTGATCGATTGATTCAAAATGCATATACATAAGTCGTGGCTTATCAAAAAGCCAGTGATTATGAACGGCAGTAACAATAATACCAAACTGGCGAAGCTTGGTTAAAAATGGGTTGATTTCTTCTTGAAGAATAACAGTCTCCCCTAGGCATAGTGCATTCCCTTTTTCGTCCATATTTTCGAACGAAAACGCTTGGGGAACAAACATAAAAGACTCAGCCTTTCTTCCTAAAACCACTGGATGAATGTTCGTGCGTGACCGCGTAGCCAAGCAAACACCATTAACCACACTAGGTGTTGAATTGAGGATCCTTGCAAATTTTATGCAAAGATCTGATGGGTTCATGTCCATGTTTCTAATTTGGATTCCTCCTAATCATATTTATTTTTTAGGATATGCTCTCGTTCATTTTTTGAAAGGTATATATGTCCTAATCAAACCATTACATTTCCTTCCCTATTACAATCGAAAAATATAAGTGATCAAGTATAGTCCACTTTGTCACAAAACCCACATTATAATGATAGTGAAAAAGGCTCGGTGTTAGCTGTAGTCTTTTTACTGTATCCAGTCTTAAGATTTTTTCCGTTCATTATTACTTAAATTTGAAATCTCATGGCTAAACCACTCCAACTGATTCCATGACCAGCAAAACCAGGAGAGTAGATATAAATAAAAAAAGCACCCATCCTTATGGGTGCAATTGAATGTTGGCACATTACCTATAATGTATTTTTCATGCAACACTATTGACATTAGAATCTCATTTTCAATACATCTGGCTGCATACGTCGCAAGCTTCGTGCCCTTCCCTCTCGAATAGCTCTCGATCGCCTTGATCAGTCCAATGGTTCCGATGGAAATCAAGTCTTCCGTATCTTCCCCTGTATTTTCAAATTTCTTTACGATATGTGCAACCAAACGCAAGTTGTGTTCGATCAGTTTGCTTCTGGCCTCCTGGTCCCCTTCGGCCATCGCTTTTAAGTATTCTTTCTCTTCATTTTCGGAGAGGGGCTGCGGAAATGCATTGTTTTTTACGTAGGAAACAAACAGCATGACTTCTTTAAAAAAGTACGCTAATACGGCAAGCAACCCGGACATACAAACACCTCCCGGCTTTTTTTGTTCTCTTATCTGTATGCCCGGTTGGGCTTGTTAGGTGTCTGTACCAGGGAATAAAGATTGCTCTGCATTGTTACAATAAACATTACACCAAGAAAGTAGAGCAGAGTACTGTTCCTCACGATGATGTACTTTTGCCCCGCGCTTGGCAGGAATCCAATGCTCATTGGTATTTTGCAACGCCGCTATTGTCCAAATAGCCGCCGTACCTGATCGGTTATATGTAGTTCGATAAAGAATCAAAAAGCTATTAAGTTATAAGAAATAAAACCACGGATTCCTGTTAATCTGTGGTTTTTGATGTTTGATAAACCTTTTTACATTGCTTTTAATATCTGCTCTAATTTTAGTTTTTGTTCTACAAGCGGTTGTATCGTAAAGTTTACCATTTTTGTATAAATGGAAAGAATGGTTTGGCCATACAATGTACCAGGAAATGCCCACTTTCCATTCAGCTGTGTCCAGGCAACCGCACTGCCACGATCCACCAAACAAAATAACGGATCAGCGAGAAGATATCCTTCTGGGATTTTTTCTGTAGAAGCATAAGCAAAAAGATGTTGAATATGAGCGAGTACACCTTCTTCAGCTGTTTTGAAAGCCGCTCCTGGATTTTCTTCACCTGCAGCACCAATACCGGCAAAATTGTTTTGTTCTTTGCGAATGATTCCCGTAAAACGAAAATAGTTGGTTTCGTGTACCGCTTGCGCAAAAGCCACATCTGCTCTTACCCCGAAAATTTCTCCAAACCTTTGATAAAGGGCACCAAGAAGCGGAGCATTCGGATTAACCATCTGAACAAAGAAATCCATCTGTTGATCGGTTAAACTGGTTTCTCCTCTAATCGTAAACTTGTCCTCTGGTTTGGATGGCAGTTGGGAAGGAGCACTTTTAGGCTTCTCCGTCACTATATATACATCTGTAATGCCACTTCTTTTTAAAGCATTCACACGTTCTTTTGCATTTTCTCTGCTGGAAAAGGCACCGGCCAACACACGATAATGCTGTTCGCCTAAAATTAGAATTGGATCAATAAATGCTTCTATTCCCTTTGATTCCAGATACGAGACTCTTTCTTCCGCATTTGTTCGATTTTTCAATGAACCAGCAATTACTTTATAAAAAATTTTCGGCTGTGGTTTAACGGGTAAATCTAATGCCTTGGCAATGGCTTCTGCAATATCGATCGACACGTCCTCAATAAAAGAGGATTGGTTAAGAAAGGCATGATCTTTTAGATTATCGACAAATAAAACTTCCAAAAGTAACGCAGGACTTTTAGTTTCTCGAAGCACATGGAAGTTTGCTCGTTTTTTTCCCCGATCCGTGATATCATATTTCACTTTTACCTGGTTCATAATGGCTTCATGAATGACTTCCTGATAGGTTTTAGTCTGTTCAGGAACATGACCATTAAAAATATAACTCTCAAACCCGCTTCCGCCACCTGCATTGCTGTGTATGGAGAGATAAAAATTTGGAGCTGTAGAATTCGCCAAATCAGTACGCTCTTTTAAGGATAAAGCCTTATCGCTAGTTCTTGTCATTATAATTTTAACAGTATAGGTTTTTTCCAGATAATCCCTTACCCTCAAAGCTATTTTCAGGTTGAAAAGTTTTTCCTGAGACTCTTTAAACGTCGCCCCAGGATCACTGCCTCCGTGTCCTGGGTCTATTACTATCACTTTCAATCTCTGATCACCCCTAGCGTTTGTCCTTCCATATCATATGTTAAGGAATGATAGTTGGTTTGGGTAAAAAGTCGAGTTCTAATCAAAATACCTGTCCGTAGGTATCTATCATAAACTTTTCCGAAGGTAATTTGTTAAGAGGGGCGTTCCGACTCTCTTGAACGGCATAAGGAATGTAACGACTGAGAAGTTTCCGTCCCCTTTCCCTGCTCCCTCATAGGTAGAAGCAAACGGGAATTCATCGCACTGTTCTCCTCTTTCAGAGGGATCATAGGTAAGGGTTTTTCGCAAAATCTTTGATGGCGAGTAACCTCAAATGTACCCGCAGCAAAGGAAAAATAAAAATACAAAATAAATGAGTTTGCAAGACGTTTATCTATGCCAAGCTATCAATTCTCGCATCTAATGTAATAAAGAAATACAAGAAATTGAAATTGGAGGGAAAAAATGAGTTTATTCGATAATATTTCTGCAAGAGATGTAGACAGATTTGACCTGGATTTGTCATTACTTCAAATGCCCGAATTAAGCTTAACATTAACTGCTCAGGGCGAGTAATCCGATGCCAGTACCTTGAAACAGGTTTTAACGCATCATTTGTTGTTACAGCCAAGCTATATTCATGTTCCACTTGCTGTAAAACCGGATCTGGCTGTCTTGTTGCAAAGGTGTCCCCCGGGATAAACAATACAGGTGGATTGCCAATAGCACTTGCAGGAATTGCTGAAGCGATGTGCGGATCGAAATTTGCAATTAAAAAAGGAGGTGGTTATGTCCGTACATTGTTTATTGCCGTAACCTTTTTACTATTGGTGAAAAATATATACGATTCAAATAGCTTAACCTTAGATTCACTGAAAGTTATACTAAATTTCTCCAATAGAAAGTTGCAGTAAGCTTCCTTGACCTGGTTATTATCATTTCAAAAGTCATCTATAATAAAAAGGTTGCCACTGCAACCTTTTTTGTGATTCTAAAAGCAAGTGTGTGAAATATTGCTCTTAAACGGAATGGATATTTCAACAAGCCAATCTAAAAGAAGTCGGTTCCTTAACATACAGGAATCCGACTTCTTTTAGTTGAAATTTTAATTAGCTTACAAAATTCGAGTTTAACCCCATAAGGACGATTCTTATAAATTCCGCAAAGCATCTGGTATAGGAGTTTTACCATCGCTCATTGTTATGACTTTACCAATGGTAGCTGGCTCTTGCAAGCTTTGGGCTAAAGTGTCAATTACATTTTTAGAGATTTCAGCAGGATAATTAATATTGACATCTATTTTTCCAGATCCAGGGATTTCCTTTAAAACTCCTGGCCGTAATATTGTATAGTCTAGCTAAGTATTATTTATAAGCCACTATCGGCAAAATGTTTGGCAATATTATAGTCGTTATATCTTTTAGAAAAGACTCATTCCATTTATCTTGATCCAGAGAAAAACTGAACTGAGCATGATAAACCTCTTTATTTTCTTGTTCTCAGCGGCACGCATAACCTTAACAGCACCCTTCAAGTCAATCTTCAATAAATCTTTTCCCCTAGAAACAGTTACAAAGAAAATTGCTTCTGCGTCATACATCTTTTCAGCCATTTCTTTAGGACTGGCCAATAGATCAGTGTAAAGTCCAAACAGTCAAACCTGCTATCTAAATGGGCATAAAAAAGAAAACAACTTATGTGTAAAATATCCAATGTTACCGCCAATCTGCCCCTTTAATCCAGCTTATTCTTATGCTAAATACTTTACTGAACCTCTTCTACAAGAATCTACACCTTGAGTAAACAATGACAGCAATCTTTTTCTGCCCTCTTTTACTTTTTGACCGACTTCAACCGTTTAATTTCGAATACTTCCAAATAAAAATATCTTCGTTGTAAATAATATGGGCAATGGCCCATGATGTTAATATTAGAGTTACGAATGGGAGGAAACAATGGAGAGAAACCACGCGATTGACTATATTAAATTTTTTGCAATATTTGCTGTTGTGGTTATTCATGTATTCCCTAGGGATCATCAGATTGAATTATTTTTTCTCGATAACGTATCAAGGTTTGCAGTACCATTCTTCTTTACTGCATCCGGTTATTTATTCGGTAAAAAGATGATACAAACGAACGGTTCCTTTGATTATTTTAAAAGGTATATTTTAAGAATCGCAAAACTATATTTAACCTGGCTCTTCTTTTATATGATGTTTGATGTTTTTATTAAAGTTCCTGCTGATGCAGGGCTAAAGGGATATGAGCAATACTTCAATCGTTTTTCGTTACTTGAACTCATCTATTATGGAGAAGCGACTAGCGGATACCAGTTGTGGTTTTTAACCGCATTATTTTGGAGTGTTATCATTCTATTCGGGTTCTTTAAATTCAAAAAAATAAGGCTTCTTTTATTCGTCAGCCTCATTTTAAACTTGATCGGCCTTTTTGGACAATCGTATTCAGTGTTCTATGATTTTCCTCTAAGAACCCGTGATGCCTTATTTTTTGGTCTATTTTATGCTGCTTTGGGATTCTTCTTTGCATTTAATAAATGGTTTAAAAAAGCACGCGCGTTAACCTCAAAAACGTACCTGTTACTAATTTTTATTTTCTCTGTGATCCAAGTGGCAGAAGGATACTTATTAGATAAGGTACTGCCGGGCAGCCATGGAGAATATTTTTTATCTACTATTTTTTTAACTGCATTCCTTTTTTTATTCGCATTAAAGAATGTGACTTTGGGGAAGTGTTGGTTCATTAATAAAATCGGAGCAAGAGCTTTAGGTATATATATTGTGCATGTATTCTTCATCGATATTTTTGATATGTTTGTATCGGATATAGGTATGGATGGCATATCTGACCATTTATTGTTAAAGCTATTTAAGACACTTATTATATTTTCTATGTCATATATCATTTATGATTTACTTCAATTCTTAAAAGTGCATTTAAGCAAACTAAAATATGTAAAAACCAGTCAGTGAAATGTTACATTTAAATAAACTTTTTGTTGCAGTTCTTACTTTGAATGACTTTATACAGTAAAAGGAAATTCTTATCAGGTGCTCGAGTTGCCATCTTTAAGTATAGTAAAATACATGGATCATTACCCTTAAAACCAAAAGCCCGTCATCTGACGAGCTTTTTCGTTTCCACTTTTCGAGCAATGTTCTTAAGATTCTTTACGTTCTCCGTTCAAGAATTTTAACTGTCCAATCGTCTCTATTTTTTTCTACGGTGACCTTATTTCCATCTCCCGCTAGATAACCCGCTACAAAACAAGCCTCATCATACTCTTTAAATGTTTTTTCATCGAAATCGGACGACCGCTTCATTGCTTCTATGGCCCTTCTTAAATAGCCCTCCCCTACACTGAAGAACATGTTGACCTTGATTGATTTCATATGTCGATTTCCCCTTTATGCATCTTCTAGCATTAAACCATCTTTTTAAATGATTAAAATCTTTGTAGTGATCCGGCGAGTCAAGCTCATAGATATCATTTTACCATCAAACTTAAAATGGTCATACTTTGTTTCATATTCTCGGTTGGATTACCCAAATTTCTTCAAACTTTAAAGTTTTACCTTTTTTAAAATCCAATTGATTAAACTGTAAAACACATTTGTCACCTTCAAAGACATGCAGCAAAAACCTCACCTCATTTACATGATGAACCAAAGGTAAGGCTGCCCCATTAATTTATGGTTCAAATTCTGCTTCTCTATTCCCAATCGTTCCGTGCCATTATACCAATAAGTAAAGGCTGAAATGCGCCCCTTGCATAAATTATACGCAAAAAAACAGCCAGTCTTACACTAGCTGTCGCTGTGGATTATCGGTCTGGATCCCTTTGTATCTAGAACAATCGGCCTTCTGTTTTTCAGAGGCATAGTATTCTGAAAATCACATCTCTAATTGCTTTTAATTAAAAGGTATAAACGGCCCAAAATAAGGAATGTGGAATGATTTAAATGAGACAAAGAATAATACTGCTAAAGTAAACCAAATTACATATCCTGGGGCCCCTAAGAAACCCGTAAGTTCTTCGTGTAGTCCAAAAAAAGGTGGTCGGTGTAAATAAAAATCAGAAGGTCTATACTTTTCTCCGCTTTACTCGCAGGATGAATATCAGCGGGCCGAGACGCAGTCTTTTATAAAGATAATTTTCGGTGGACGCCAAAGTCGATGCTGGTTCAGTTCATCCAACAGGAGTCCTTATCATGCGAAGCATCCCTTAAAGACCAACGATTATGATACAATTCCTTGTATGACAGTTCGTTGCAACACAGGGCTCTTCTTTTCACCGATTTTTATAAAAGAAAATAAAAAGGGATTTTGGTAGCTCCAAATGTCAATTAAGCCGTCCAATTCTGCGAAATAGAGCTGTCAAGGGACTAGAAGTTTGTGAAATTTGCTTGTTCTTAAAAAGTTCACAAAAATTAGAAGGCTAAAACCCTTCCTGAAGATCATTGCATCCTTTTTCCTTCAGACTGGTGTATTCGGCCATTAAGTGATCCAGAACTTAAATACCGATAAGTTTTCCTATAGCCACTAGCCGCCCTGTGACTTCAATATCTTCACGGGGTGATTTAAAGACTTCCCTTTGATGAAAGAGCTACTAGTAGAAATCTTCACAATCGCTTATACTCATAAAATTAACCCAATTCTGTAATTGTAATGTTCTAGTATCTAACATTACAAGTCGACAAACCCATGATCAGAATAATTCTGACCAGGGGTTTTCTATTTTAAATGAAATTTATTACTTTTTTCTTAGTTCGAGGAGCTCAAGGAGCTAGAAGAGCGACTTTAAGGAGCTAGAGGAACTGGAACTTTCGTTTATCTTAAAATGACAACGTCTTTTAAATCTTCTATTCCAGAAGCTAGAGGAGCTAGAGGAACTCTCTTCGTTGAACTTAAAGGAGCTAGAGGAACTGGAACTTTCGTCTTTATGAAAATGGCAACGTTTTTTCATAATTTCACCACCTTCTTTTTAAATCTTCTATATTATATTAATTACATGATCCTATGTATGGTTGAATGGCAGAGGACAAACGTACATTAAACAAGAATAGCTTAAAAAGAATCGGTGATAGTATAGAATATGAGATATAAAGAACTCAATAAGAAAAGCAAATATTTTGTTAGATCGTAGTCCTGGCAACATACATGTCATTAAAGCCCCTTCAGATCATGAAATTGAGAAAACTATGGAATTTGCAGTCTTCAAAATGAGAAGAAGATTGCAGTCCTTGAATATGGACTCAGCCTTTGATGGGCTTTACGTAAAAGCAAACATCCTGAATAGATCTTGGCTCAAAAGTCCCGATTAAATAAAAAGGAAAGCTCGCGATCCTTTCCTTTTTAAGCATTAAATTTTATGTTTGCGGAAACTTCCCCTGTCGCAGTCATGGTCAAGCTTTCAAAATCTTCTACTTGGATTACACGCCTTTGAAAAGGAGCAAGTGTTTCCATGACGGCTTCTGGGCAATTTCTTGTCCGAATGGTTATAACAGCCGTCGTACCAAACACTATGATGTTAATCGATGGCCATTGTACTCGGATGTCAATCCATGTTTTATTGTAATGACAGGTGATAATTTTCAAAAAGGGTTCAATCAATGTAAAACCCACACCTCCACCTGTTGTTTGTTTCCCAATGGTGTGGGTTGTCAATCTGCATTTACAGCTCATTTCTTTTCTCCTTAACAAAATCCCCATTAAGATTACGCTAAGAGCTGCTAGAACTTTCGCATTTGCTGTGGCTAGAGCTAGAGCTTTCTTCTTTTTCTTCCTCACAGCAAATACAGAACGTTTTTTGAACAAACAAGCTTACCGAACCACCGTCTACTGAATTAATTGTTAAACTATCAAAATCCTCTACTTGGAAGGCACGCCTTCGTCCAGAATTAAGCGTAAAGCTGATGGGTCCTTTGCATTCTCTTGTATTGATGTTGACTACAATGGGAGATCCCCCATTGTTCTGGATGTTGATCAATGTTTTATTGTGATTATTGGTCAGATCTTCAAAAATAGTATTCAAACCAGTAACGATATTAAAACTCGTATCTACCGACGTTTCCGGGCCCCCGATGGTATGGGTTTCCACATGGCAATTTTGATCGTCTTTACAAGACATTTTTTTCCTCCCTCCGAACACAGCAGCAAAGCCTGTTCATCGAGGGTTTTATAAATCCTCAAGTAACACATTTAAAGAAAAAGAGAAAACTCTTAATCTCTCAATATATTATGTAGAATCAAGGTAAATTGTGAAAATAAACCTTAAAAAAGCACGTTATTCCTTTTAACCTCACTGGGTTTTAAATGAGACAAATGAACAATAACCATAAAGAAAGCCTGCCTCCGAGGAAATAGACTTTTACACCTTAATCACAATCTAGCTCTTCAATGATAATAGACGCATTTCTTATTCAAGAAATGTGCCTTTTAATGGTCCTAACAGATTCTTGGCATTCAGTGAAAAGTACTTTATTTAAAACGTGTCAGCACCCTGGCTGTCATTTACGTTTTAAATGCTAGTGTGTCTTCTTATTCTCCTTCCAGTTATCAATAATCGTGGTTTCATTTCTGTGATTTACAATCCTCCTTTACGATTACTTCGCTCATTTTTATTTTCCTTGATCGTGTGGGACATAAACAATACTTTTCCCGTCGACACTCCACCTTTATCATCAGCAGCTGTAAAAGTAATATGATATTCCCGGCCATCTCCATTGCCATTACGGGTTTCACGCACTCTTGCAGTATCTGTGCCAATACCGCCGATGTCGGTTTCTTTTCCAGGCTCATCTATCTCATTGCTTTTAATTTTAATCGATTCCGGGTCACCGTCTGGGTCTATCCCCCCTTCAATTTTGATCGGGACCATTCTCTTGTCAACCGGCCAAAGTTTAGAAGGATTTGGCTTGCATTTGTTACTTCAGGGCATGGTTCTTGGTGATTTGACTTTTTCCGTTAATAACCCAATTGAAAACAGGAATCTGGGATTGGTTAAATGTATAAGCAAAACCGTTTGCAGGTTTAGTTGGTTCAGGTGCAATCTTGTGCTTTGTTAATATAGAACCATAGTTTATGATTTCTCTTTATTTCAATGGGTATGCCCTTAATTGATGCTGGCAGATCCTCTGTATCATAAATAGCTCTACTATGTCTCCCATCTTTAGTATCAATACCAGAATCGGAGAAAACTTTAAAAAGTTTTCATATAACCCAACCCTTCTACATTTATCCGCATATTGTAAAGGAGGGTAGCACAAACCCAAAGTCAGTCACTTCCTGTTTTTACATAATTCTGCGGTATTTTGCTACAAAGAGTTGTCTTCTTTTTTAAGAACTAAATAAAAAGGCCTACCTCCGACGAGATAGACCTCACTTCCACTAGCTTTTATATCACTCGCAATGACAACGTTTTTTCTTTTTTACTTTTTTACATCTAAAAACAGAACTTGATGAACGTTTACGTCGTTTACATTTACATTTACATTTGAAATCCTTTTTAGAAGATGACATGTTATTTCACCTCCTAGTTAACAATTTGAGAAAAAGAGAAAATCTCTTAATCTCACAATATACTATGTAGAAATATGATAGACTGTGAAAACAAACCTTTAAAATGTGCGTTGTTTCCTTTTCCCTCTGTGGGTAAAGGGACAAACGAGCGATAACAATAAAGAATCCTACGTAGAAATGCGCATTTAATGTGCACTTTATGTTTATTACTGAATATTTGAGGACCATTTACCAATACTGCCCCACTTTCTAAAAAACAACTCTGCTTTTGAAGACGACTCCTTTCAGCAGGGTTATTCTTTATGGAGTATGCCCTCTTATAATAATTACCATTTATTCCATCGATGGAATCAGAAACAGCACGATGCAGCTACTGCATGGCTAACGGAACATGGCAAACCCTATTGAGTAATGATAGCCCCGAATATATCCCGTTGCCCTATTAAGCAGCGGGATTTTGATATTTTCTCATGTATGATGCGTTTTTATACTTACTGGTTGTTTTTCAGAATGTTAAAGATGATTTTCGCGTGGTCAGTGTTATCAATCTGCCCAGCGAATCGTTCTTTTCCAAAACCGAATGCGAAGACAGGTATGTCATCACCAGTGTTTTTCATCCAGTTATTTTGAACTCATTATCCCTCTTACTTCTCCGCATTCTTCCTTGTTTAATAAAACACACAATGAGATCAGGACTAATAGCTTTCTGTAACCATTTATCAAGCAGGTTTCCCTCCTTGGGGCTGGTAACTTCCATTAAAATGAGTTAATAGATTTGAAGTTAGTTCTCATCCCTCAGCATGTTTCATTGTCTATTACAGGTGAACCACTAAAAGCGTATTCCCAATCTAGGATCACAGAGATGTGTACATTGCCATTATTTGATTCCACTAAAATTTTAATGTGTTAAAATCAGCCTTCGCTTTTTCCATTTATTGTAGATAATTGTGTATTTATTAGTCACATTATTACTATTTTAGTAGCAATTCACCTTTTGCAGAATATGCTAGATAGTGAATGATGCAGGTTGGATTACCAATAAGACTTTATCTATACTTGTATCCATTCAATAGCTTTAGATCAGAGGGGGATAAAAGTTAATGAGTTTTAGGCACAACAATATTAATGTGGGCAGCGAAGAAGTTTTTGAAATAGGGGCTAATTGCCTTTTGGTACTTGGAAACCGTTTTTTTGCGGTCGTGGAAATTGAGTCAGAGGTTCCTGGAGTGGATTTAGAGGTATTTGTGATTATTCGCATAGATGAAAGGACTGCAAGACGATTAAACCGAGCTGGTTTGGAATTGTGTGAAATTCGAAACTCCATACCTAGATCAAGAAATCGTGAGAATGTTGAGTTTAAGTGTGTATTTATTAACCGTAATCAGGCCTTTGCTTTGTTTGATGTGGAAAACGATTTTGATAACGCAGTATTTGTAAGGATTTCCATGCAAGAAGCGCAACGACTAATTCGCCAGGGCGCGCAGCAGTGTACTGTTATTGATGCGCGAAATAATAATTGTTAAAGAGGTGTCATCCCACACAAAGACCACTTATAAAAAATGCAAAATAAAAGCCAGCTGCCTTTAGTGAGCTAACCTAAATAAG
>NZ_JBDPNU010000051.1:0-40539 GCF_050468105.1 Fictibacillus sp. NRS-1165 | reverse complement strand
TAAGCCTGAATGGCGGCTAATTGAGTGTCTAAAGAATAGTTAGTCACAAAAAACTGCACCTCCAATTGTTAGTTGTGTCTAACAATTGGGGTGCAGTTCATTCTGCTCCGGTTTATTTTTTCTTTATAAAGATAAAGTAAGCACCAACCCCAATAAGAATGAACGGCCAAAACCCTTCGATGGATGAGAACCATTCTTTGATGGAGGGAGTGTCTGATCGGTTGAAGAAACTCCATCCTGAGATCGCAAGCAGGACAATCCCTGCCAGCAAGCCTTCCTTTGTCTGTTTGTACATATATAAAAAGGCGAGCGCGATAATAAGAATAATCACGGCGGGTTCCTTTGGCCAGCCGTCAACATGCGAAATCGCATGAAAATGGATACCCAAGCCTAGCAGCAGAACAGCTGAAAAGGAACTTGGGCCCTCTTTACCGCTTGAACTTTGAACTAGAAAGGCCAATCCAATAATGATCAGAAACGTTGGCCAAGTTAAATAGGGCAGTACATATGTAATATTCATTTGCCGAGCTAAGAAGAATAGCCCGATCCCCAGTAATACAATACCTGAAAAACTTCCTTTACCTTTCATTACAACCTCCAAACCATTTTAAAACGAGTAAATCAATCCTTTGCTAAAAGGGTCGAAATTTGTTATTTTTATATGGGTATAAGTTTATTAATTTTTTTTAAATTAGATTTGTTTTTTTATAGTTTGTTACGGATTGGACAGAATAGGGAAGAACTAAATTTATGGCTGGAGCCATTTGCGCTTTTCTAATCATAGCATACGATTCATATTCTGTTCACATTTTTAAAATGATTATTTCTTAGTACATGTTATAATGGACATGGATATTATTGTTGATTTTACGATAGAGATAAAGGGGGTGAGTGGGATGCACATCCTTGTTGTCGGTTTAAACTACAAGACAGCACCTGTTGAGATTCGTGAAAAAGTGTCATTCAATTCAAACGAAATGGACCACGCATTGAAGGCTTTGCGGGAGAGGAAAAGCGTGCTGGAATGCACCATCGTTTCCACATGCAACCGCACGGAAGTATACGCTGTTGTGGATCAGATCCATACAGGGCGCTACTATTTGAAGTCTTTCCTTGCTGAATGGTTTTCCATTGATTCCAACGATCTGAATCCTTTCTTGTTTATTCGCGAGGAAGAGATTGCTGTAGAGCATCTTTTCAGAGTGGCAGCAGGTCTTGATTCTATGGTTCTAGGAGAAACACAAATTCTCGGGCAAGTTCGTGACAGCTTTCTTCTTGCTCAGCAGGTAGGAACTACAGGAACAATCTTTAACCAACTGTTCAAACAGGCAATAACACTTGCAAAACGATCCCACTCGGAAACAGAAATTGGAGAAAATGCTGTATCTGTAAGCTATGCGGCGGTGGAGCTTGCCAAAAAAATCTTTGGCGGGCTTGAAAAGAAGGATATTTTAATCGTAGGTGCAGGGAAGATGGGTGAATTGACGGCCAAACATCTTCACAGCAATGGGGTAGCGAGTGTTCATGTCGTCAACCGTACGTTTGAAAAAGCAGCTGAACTGGCAGCACGGTTCCAGGGTGCGGCTTATCCGATGGAACAAATGACGGCAATGCTCGCCCATGCCGATATCGTCATCACGTCAACCGGTTCGGATTCATACGTCATTACGAAAGAAATGGTTCAATCGGTACTTAAGCAGCGGAAAGGCCGTCCTTTGTTCATGGTGGATATCGCCGTCCCGCGTGACCTGGATCCATCACTGAATGAGCTGGAAAGCGTTTTTCTTTACGATATTGACGATCTGGAAGGCATCGTAGAAGCCAATTTGGCCGAACGAAAGAAGGAAGCCGAAAAGATAGAGATCATGATTGAAGATGAAATTGTGAGCTTTCACTCATGGGTCAACATGCTGGGCGTGGTGCCTGTCATAACCGCACTGCGCGAAAAAGCCTTGGCTGTACAAGCTGAAACGATGCAGAGTATTGAGCGGAAAATGCCTCATTTGACAGATCGTGAAAAGAAAGTATTGAGCAAACATACAAAAAGCATTGTGAACCAGCTGCTTCGTGATCCGATCGTAAGGATTAAAGAGCAGGCCGGAGAACCTGGGGCGGATCAAGCGCTTGAATTTTTTATGAAGATCTTTGCGCTTGAAGAAGAGGTTAAACAGCAAGAGCACAAAAGTGAAATGGAATTAAAAAAGTTAAGTGAAACATCCCCTTCATTGCCTCTGTAACGGGAATGTCACTGGGCTCCTAGAGAGGAGTTTCTGATATGCAGAACGCGAATTGGATATATGATACGACGATCATCTTGTATGCTTTAAGCATCATAGGTTATTTTATCGATTTCTTACAGAACAACCGGAAGGCTAACCGAATGGCCTTCTGGTTGCTTTCTATTGTCTGGACGATGCAGACCGTATTTTTTGTTCAAAGAATGATAGAAGTAGGCCGTCCGCCTATTTTAACGCCTTTTGAAGGCTTGTTTTTTTATGCCTGGATTTTAGTGACCTTCTCTTTGGTCATGAACTGGTTTTTCAGGATTGATTTTTTAGTGTTTTTTACGAACGTACTCGGATTCTTGATCATGTCTATTAATCTTTTCGCTCCGGGAGAACAGGTGAGTGATGAGATGTCGACCCGGCTCATCTCGGAGCTGCTGGTCATCCATGTGACGATGGCTTTTGTATCGTACGGAGCGTTTACGCTCTCTTTTATCTTTTCAATCATGTATTTGCTTCAGCACAGGCTTCTCAAGCAGAAAAAGTGGAGCAAGCGCCTGCAGCGTCTTGGAAGCCTGTCTTTGCTTGAAAGGCTCTCCTTTGTGCTCAACATGACAGGTGTTCCGATTCTCCTTTTAAGTTTAATATTAGGCGTGATCTGGGCATTCTTGAAAGTACAGGGCTTTTCATTGCTTGATGCAAAGGTCATTACATCCTTTATCGTTATCGCAGTATACAGTGTATTTTTATATCAAAAAGTGGCGAAGGGACTTCAGGGGAAATCGCTGGCAATCTGGAACGTAGGGGCATTCCTGATCGTTCTGATCAATTATTTCCTGGCTTCGACCCTGACTGAATTTCACTTCTGGTACCGATAAGGCATACGGTCACTCTTTTAGGAGGTTTTTATAGATGAGAAAAATAATAGTAGGTTCCAGGCGAAGCAAACTCGCCATCACTCAAACCAGCTGGTTCATCGGTCAATTGAAGGCGCTTGGGCTTCCTTTTGAGTTTGAGGTCAAAGAAATCGTCACCAAAGGCGATGTTATCCTTGATGTCACTCTTTCTAAAGTAGGAGGTAAAGGGCTGTTTGTGAAAGAAATTGAACAGGCCCTGCTTGATAAAGAGATTGATATGGCAGTACATAGTATGAAGGACATGCCCTCTGTTCTGCCGGATGGCCTGATCATCGGCTGTACGCCGAAGCGCGTGGATCCAAGGGACGCTTTTATTTCAGAAAAGTACAATTCCTTGGAAGAGCTTCCTTCAGGATCCATTGTCGGTACGAGTTCTCTCCGCCGGGCTGCACAGCTGCTTCATGTCCGGCCGGATCTCGAAATAAAATCGATCAGAGGCAATATCGATACACGTCTCGGGAAATTAAAATCCGGTGAATTTGATGCTATCATTCTTGCAGCAGCAGGTCTTGAGCGAATGGGCTGGTCAGCGGATACAGTGACTGAGTATCTGCCCGTATCATTGAGCCTCCCTGCGGTAGGGCAGGGATCGCTCTCCATTGAATGCCGTGAAGAGGATGCAGAGCTTAGAGAACTCCTTCAGCACTTGAACGATGAAGATACTTATCGAACGGTTATGGCTGAACGTGCTTTCCTGCATACGCTTGAAGGAGGCTGCCAAGTGCCGATTGCAGCTTATGCAGAAAAAATGGAAGGCGAAGAAATCTCTTTAACGGGGCTCGTGGGTACGCCCGATGGGAAAACGGTGATTAAAGAACAGGCGGTCTCGGATGATCCCAATATGCTGGGAGTGGCCCTCGCGGTAAGACTTCAAGAGAAAGGCGCACTTGAGATCCTCGAAAAAGTAAAGAAAGATCTCGGAATATGAATCCCCGGCCGTTAGCAGGAAAAACGGTGGTCGTAACAAGGGCGGCTGAGCAATCGGCAAGCCTGATTTCAAAACTGGAAGAAGCAGGAGCAGAAGCAGTCAGCTTTCCGGTTCTGCAGATCGTAAAAGTAAACCTGGATCCTGAAGCAAAAACTTTGCTTCAGCGGTTGGAAGAGTTTGATTGGCTGGTCTTCACGAGCGCGAACGGGGTGGGGTGTTTTCTTCAGTGGCTTGATGAATCAGGGAAGAAGCTGACTGCTCAGAAAATAGCTGCAGTGGGACCCAAAACCGCAAGCAGACTTCAAGAGAGCGGAATTTCCATTGACCTTATACCTGATAAGTACGAAGGAAAAGAGTTGGCCCGTGATTTAATGAAGAGTGTGAAACCCGGATCCAGAGTTCTTATCCCAAAAGGCAATCTTGCTAAGGCAACGGTCACTGATGCGCTTCAGCACCTTGCAAAAGTAACAGAGATCACCGTTTATGAGACGAGGAAGGCCATGCCTTCTATTGAAATGCTTCCCGGGAAAGTGGATGTCATAATTTTTATGAGTCCATCCAGTGTGGTCTATTTCGGTGAAGCTGCTGGCGATCGCCAGCAGCAGTATCACCAGAACACAGCTGCAGCCTGTGTGGGGCCTGTCACGGAAGAGAAAGCGAAAGAATTTGGGTTTCATAAGCGGATTAGTGCCACTGATTATACTGAAGAAGGTATAATAAAAGCTGTGAAGAGTTATTTCAGAGAGGAGACCACATCATGAATTTTCAAAGACATAGAAGATTAAGAAGCAGTGAAAGTATGCGGGCCCTTGTAAGAGAGACGCATATCACTACAGACGATTTGATCTATCCGATCTTTTTTGTAGAAGGTGAGCGCATTAAGCAGGAAGTCCCATCCATGCCTGGGGTCTACCATGTCTCTCTTGACTATTTAGAAGAAGAAATGCAGGAGCTTGTGAATCTTAATATCCGTTCTGTTATGGTCTTCGGGGTACCGGACCATAAGGATGAGGCAGGGAGCTCAGCATATGATCATAACGGAATCGTACAAAAGGCCATCAAGAAAATAAAAGAAGGGTTCCCGCAGCTGACAGTTATTGCGGATACATGCCTTTGCCAATACACGGACCATGGGCATTGCGGTATCATCCGTGACGGGGAAGTGCTCAATGATGAATCACTATCTGCTCTAGCCAGCACGGCGGTTTCACAGGCGAAAGCAGGAGCGGATATAATAGCTCCTTCCAATATGATGGATGGATTTGTCGCAGCGATCCGGGAAGGCCTGGACGAAGCAGGGTTTATGAATGTTCCGATCATGTCTTATTCTGTTAAATATTCTTCTGCCTATTATGGGCCGTTCAGGGAGGCTGCTCACAGCTCGCCGCAGTTCGGAGACCGAAAATCCTATCAGATGGATCCGGCCAACCGGCTCGAAGCAATGCGTGAAGCCGAGTCCGATATCGAAGAAGGAGCAGACTTCCTGATGGTCAAACCAGCACTTGCTTATCTGGATGTGCTGCGTGAACTGAAAGACCGTTATCCTCTTCCGCTCGTTGCCTACAATGTGAGCGGTGAATATTCCATGATCAAGGCTGCTGCCCAAAACGGCTGGATCGACGAGGAAAGCATCGTGATGGAAACATTAATCGGGATGAAGCGTGCAGGAGCTGATCTGATCATCACGTACCATGCGAAGGATGTATCACGCTGGTTAAACCGCTAAGGACAGGAGATGGTAAACATGAGAAGCTTTGAAAAATCAAGTGCTGCCTTTCAGGAGGCCAAGAAATACATGCCAGGAGGCGTTAACAGCCCAGTGCGTGCGTTTAAATCGGTAAACATGGATCCTGTATACATGGAGCGCGGCAAAGGCTCCAAGATCTATGATATTGATGGAAATGAATATATCGATTATGTGCTGTCCTGGGGCCCTTTAATTCTTGGACATGCCAATGAACAAGTAGTAGAAGCTCTAAAGAAAACAGCTGAACTTGGAACGAGCTTTGGAGCTCCAAGCGAATGGGAAACAAAGCTCGCCAAGCTTGTTGTCGAAAGGGTTCCTTCGATCGAGATCGTCCGCATGGTAAACTCCGGTACTGAAGCGACGATGAGTGTACTTCGCCTTGCGAGAGGCTATACTGGCAGAAACAAGATTTTAAAATTTGAAGGGTGTTACCACGGCCACGGGGATTCACTGCTCATTAAGGCTGGATCAGGTGTAGCGACGCTAGGACTGCCTGACAGCCCAGGAGTTCCCGAGTCCATCGCTAAGAATACCATTACCGTTCCATACAATGATTTGGAAAGCGTGCGTTATGCATTTGAACAGTTTGGTGAGGACATCGCATGTATCATCGTTGAGCCGGTTGCGGGTAACATGGGCGTGGTTCCTCCTCAAAAAGGGTTCCTGGAAGGTCTTCGCGAGATAACTAAGCAATATGGCTCTCTTTTAATCTTTGATGAAGTGATGACCGGATTCCGGGTGGATTACAACTGTGCACAAGGATATTTTGGAGTAACGCCAGACCTTACGTGCCTTGGAAAGGTCATTGGCGGAGGACTTCCTGTTGGAGCGTACGGCGGGAAGAAGGAAATCATGGAGCAGATTGCACCAAGCGGGCCGATCTACCAGGCAGGCACTCTATCAGGAAACCCGCTGGCCATGGCAGCGGGATATGAGACGCTGTCCCAGCTGAAACCTGAATCTTATCAGGATTTTGTGAAAAAGGGTGACCGCTTGGCTGAAGGAATCGCAGCTGCAGCTGAAAAATACAGCATTCCCCACACCTTGAACAGAGCAGGTTCCATGATCGGCTTCTTTTTCACTGACCAGGATGTAGTAAATTATGAAACGGCAAAATCATCGAACCTGGATCATTTTACCCGTTATTTTAAATATATGCTGGAAGAAGGCATCTCACTTCCTCCGTCTCAATTTGAAGGCTTGTTCCTTTGTACAGAGCACAGTGATGAAGATATCGAGAAAACCATTGCTGCCTGTGAAAAAGCCTTCTCCAGACTATAAATTCGAACTGCTCTTTTAGAGGGCAGTTTTTTTTGTTCTTCTCTTCCAATCATATTTTTACCAATTGGGTCATAATCCTGTAATGTATGATAATTGGCTGAAAGGAGGAGAAAGGCATGAATCCATCGAAGCTGCGTTTCTCCATAGAGGAGTCCGTCTGGTTAAAGAAAGGACAGGAAGTTGCAGAAGTGTTATCAATGGCTCTGGAGCCTGATATTCAGATCACTGAAGAAGGCGGCCAGGTTTGTGTAAAAGGAGCTTTAAAACTGCACGGAGAGTACCGTCCATGCGCAATGGATGACGGGAATTCCCTTAACCTGGAAACGGGGTCCCTGAGAGAGCAGGTTTCCTACCGCTCGCTGACACAGCTGAAAATGAACGATGAGGGGATAGCAGAACTCGATCACCGGTTCCCTGTTGATATCACGATCCCATCAACACGGGTGCCAAAGCTCGATGAAGTGTTTGTTCTTGTAGATGCCTTTGATTATGAGCTTCCAAATCCCACTTGCCTGGAGTTAACAGCATCCGTATCCATCTCGGGCATCCAGGATGGAAAAGAGGTGTCTGTACAAGATGAACAGGACGATTTTCAGGCTCCGGAGATGATTGAAGAGAACATGGTCGCTGATGAAGACATATCAGCGGTTCAGGAACAAAACGAATACGAAGCGTTCCAGATTCCTGTGTTTGAAGCTAGATTTGAAGAGAGAGATGAGCAGGAAGACATGGATTCAGAAGAGGAAATAAGAACAGAAGAACAAGAAATCTTTGCTCCTTTCCAATTTGAAGCGAAAAAGCTGTTTGAGATGCCGGTTATTGAACCGGAAAACGAAACCGAATATACGGAACCTGCGATTAATTACAACCGTCAGGACGATGAACCAGCTGCTTATCAAGCGTTTAATGAAGAAGAGGCAATGGACCAACGGGACCAACAGGAAGGACAGGAAGAAGAACAGTATGAACAGGCAGAACAGTATGAACAGACAGAACAGGAAGAACAGGCAGAACAGGAAGAACAGGAAGAATTAGAAGCACAGGAAGCACAGCAGGCAGAAGAGGCTGACAACGGAATCCCAGCTTTAAAATCTCTGTCTTACTATACACCTTCCTATACTCCTCCTCCTCCGCCTATCATGCCAAGCCAACAGATAGAGGTACCTGCCGAAGTTCAAGAGACTTATAGCCGGCCGGAGCCGCAGTCCTATTCAGCGGAACCAGCAGAACCGCCGTTCCTGGAGCCGTCTGATGAAATGGGAGACGATCAGGAAGAACAGGCAGATACTTCAGCAAGTTCGGCAAGGAAAGAGGAGAATGCTTTATATTTAACGAAGATGCTTTCCGGAAATGAAGAACGATTTTCAAAGATGAAAATGTATATCATCCAGCGCGGAGAGTCGCTTGACAGCATTTGCGAGCGATATGAAATCTCCATTCATTCTCTGATGAGAGTCAATCGCATCAACCAGGAAGAGGTCGCAGAGGGCCAAATCATTTACATCCCAGTTTCACAAAGCCGCTAGTTAAGGTCAGGTGGAAACGATGACCATATTACAGGAAATAAAGAAGCATTATGAGCTTCAAACCGTGACATGGAAAGAAAAAGAAACCCTGGTGGACACCGATTGCGGAGTCAAACGGATCCGAATCTGGAGTGACTTGCATCTCTTAAACTGGCATGTCCGATGGAGAGATGAAGTCGGCAAGAATAGCCTGGCGGTTGCCGACCGGATGATCAGGACAGTGGACGGAGCTTGTTGGGTAGATCTAGAAGGCAGATACCTTACTCTCCATGATTATGTGGAGGGGCGGCATGAGAGGGGCGGTCACGAGAAAAGGTGGGGCCTTCTGCTTGGCAATATGCTCCAAACTGGTCTTGATCTGCAAAAGGAGTTCGGTCCCATCACTCATGCCGACCGCTATTCCTTTGATGCGTGTCTGGCAGCCATCCATAAACTGAGCAAGGATTACAATGAACTTGTTAGTGTCCGTAATTCTTTGCCTGAAGCGAACAAAAGATTGAACCTTGCCATGGAACTAAAACAGGCATCCTCTCAAGTGCCGCTACCGCTTCTTGACTCAGATACACACATGAGCAATGGAGCACAGATTTTTAATATTTTATTTTATCGGGGAAGCAATGGATATCCAGAAGAAGGCTACCGCCCGCTCCGTAAATTTTTGACGGAATGGCTGAAGGAATGCGGTCCCTATTCTCTACGGAAGTTATTAACCTGCATCAACGAACATTTCTCCTTGGAGCGCGAACATGGATATTTGCTTCTGGCAGAAATCTTGACGCCATGGGAACTGCAGGATTGCGTGGATCAATTAAAGAATACAGAGCTGTCTCATATTGTTGCTTGCGTTGAATCATTCGAACAAGATTGGGATTTTAACAGAATCCTTCTTCACTGTTTTACTGACTGGATGGACGATAAACGAAAGAGGGTGGCTTTGTGAGCCATTCAAAAGAAACCGTAAATTATGGTCCCGTCTTATTTCAATATGACCTCTATCCAGAGAAAATTGAGGCGTTTGGCAAAGTGAAAAAAGTGATATCAAGAAGAGGGACATTTGCGTTAAAGGAAACGAGTTTAAACGAAGAAGAAGTGAACTGGTTTACTCATGTCGTCCACAGGCTGTCCGAAATCGGCTACCATCAGATCGTTCCTCTCTATCCAACGAAATACGGTGATTATACTGTACAGCATGGGAACAAGACCTACTATCTCATGCCGTGGTTTGCAGGCAGTGAACGGCTCGGGCAGACGCGGGAAGAAGTGATGATCGATGAGATCGGAAAAATTCATTATTTGACCTTGAAAGAACAGGACTTCTCTCCTGAGGTGGTCGACCACTCCTTTCAGTATTTGATGCAGCGATGGGAAACACGGCAGCTTGAAATGGAGAGATTTGCTGAGGAATCTGAAAGGATGCCGTACATGTCTCCTTTCGAGCTGACGTATTTAAGCCATTTTCATCACATGATGAAAATGGCGGAGGAAGCCAAACGGCGCTTGAAAGACTGGTACGATGCCTGCCATGCAGAAAAAAGGTATCGCAGTGCACTTTGCCACGGCAAACTGTCACGAAATCATTTGTTATTTTCTCATAATGGAGAACCGCATCTCCTTAATTTTGAAAGAGCAGTACTTGATACGCCTGTAAGGGATTTGGCGATCTTCTTCAGAAAAGCCGTACATCATTCCATCTGGACGCGAGAAGAGGGCGGAAGGCTGCTTTCGCTGTATGAGAGGCATATTCCACTCCTTGATGAGGAAAAAAGCCTCTTGGTCAGCTATATGAGCTATCCTGAACCCATCTTTAACTCCGTTGATTTATACCGTCATAAAAGAGAACGATACAGCCAGATTGAGTTTGTCCACCGTTTGGAAAAAAGGATATCGGCGATGAGGCATATCAGGGATTTCTGTGATCTTATCCTGACACCTCCGCCGCCTGCACCGCTCGATCCAAATGAAAATGTCGATCACATATAGCAGGCTATATGTGATCTTTTTTAATTTTTATAACACCTCATACGAAAAACAAAAATGAAGAATGAGCAGGATGAGGATGATCATAAAATCTATGCCGGATGGAAACAGGATGGTGCGGATAATCTGAAACACGATCAGAGGTATGGTAAATTGGCTAACGACATCCCTTGCTGCCCGGAGCCAATCAGGAATCTGAAACTTAAATGGAAGTTTGCGGTTTCTTTTGAAATAGCGTTTAGCCATGACGATCCTTCTTTCGTACATCTAGGTTGATATCATGGTATTCAGAAGCCCGCTTATTCGTGAATAAAAGCCGGCATTCACACTTTTCTTTTGCGTGAATAGAATAATTGTTACTACAAATGGGAAAGCTATTGACGTTTTCCTGTTTTACTAGTTAAAATAGTGAGTAATGAAATGATATCACTTGCTTTGAAAGGGAAGAGTACAACGACTGTCCTTAAAGAGAGGGAAATCAGATGGCTGAGAGATTTCCTAAGGAAAACGGCGCTGGAAGGTCGCCCTGGAGCAGCTTCTTTGAACAAAGGCTTTTTGCCTTATTAGAAGAAGACGGCGAAAAACCGTTATCCGGCAATGAGTGTGCAAGAAGTGTAATTTTGCTTTTTGCAAACAAAGGTGGTACCGCGAACAATGCTTCTTTCGTCCTTTGAGACGAAAGGGGCTTTTTTATTTGTATTGAGAAGGAGGAGACATTCATGTCTACTGAAAAGCAAGAAGTTACAATGCCTACGAAATATGATCCGAAGGCAACTGAAGAATCCTGGTATAAATACTGGGTGGACGGCAAATTTTTTGAAGCAACAGGTGAAGAATCCAAAACGCCTTATACGATTGTAATCCCGCCGCCGAACGTCACCGGCAAACTCCACCTTGGCCATGCCTGGGACACCACACTTCAAGATATTTTAAGCCGGGCAAAACGTATGCAGGGCTATGACGTTCTATGGCTTCCTGGAATGGACCATGCGGGAATTGCGACACAGGCAAAGGTTGAAGCAAAACTGCGTGAACAAGGTATTTCCCGTTATGATCTTGGAAGAGAAAAATTCCTTGAAAAAGCTTGGGAATGGAAGGATGAGTATGCGGATTTTATCCGGAATCAATGGGCAAAACTGGGACTCGGCCTCGATTTTTCACGTGAGCGCTTTACCCTGGATGAAGGTCTGTCAGAGGCGGTCCGCGAAGTATTTGTTACGCTTTATAACAAAGGTTTAATCTATCGCGGTGAATACATCATCAACTGGGACCCGCAGACAAAAACTGCTCTTTCTGATATTGAAGTAATCCATCAGGATGTCCAGGGGGCATTCTATCACATGAGATATCCTCTTGCAGACGGATCCGGCCATATCGAAGTTGCAACCACAAGACCGGAAACGATGCTTGGAGATACGGCCATCGCCGTACATCCAAAAGATGGGCGTTATCAGCATTTAATCGGTAAAAAAGCCATCCTGCCAATCGTCGCGCGTGAGATTGAAATTGTGGGCGACGATTATGTGGACATGGAATTCGGTTCAGGTGCTGTCAAGATTACACCTGCTCATGATCCGAATGACTTCGAGATCGGTAACCGCCATAACCTTGAACGAATCCTTGTTATGGACGAGGGCGGCAAAATGAATGAAAACGCAGGCAAGTATCAAGGATTGGACC
Organism: Fictibacillus sp. NRS-1165; assembly: GCF_050468105.1. Classification (NCBI taxonomy): domain Bacteria; kingdom Bacillati; phylum Bacillota; class Bacilli; order Caryophanales; family Fictibacillaceae; genus Fictibacillus; species Fictibacillus sp. NRS-1165. The sequence goes on along the minus strand of NZ_JBDPNU010000051.1, from coordinate 28,258 downwards.
GTTTTGAATGCCGCAAGCAGATCGTTAAAGACCTTAAGGATGCAGGCGTACTCTTTAAAATTGAAGAACACATGCATTCTGTAGGGCACTCTGAGAGAAGCGGGGCGGTAGTTGAACCTTACCTCTCGACTCAATGGTTTGTAAAGATGCAGCCGTTGGCAGAAAAGGCCATCGAGCTTCAAAAATCAGAGGAAAAAGTAAACTTTGTACCGGAACGTTTTGAGAAAACATATCTGCATTGGATTGAAAACATCCGTGACTGGTGTATTTCCAGACAGCTTTGGTGGGGTCACCGTATTCCTGCCTGGTACCATAAAGATACCGGCGAAGTATACGTAGGCCATGAGGCGCCAAAAGATGAAGAAAACTGGGAGCAGGATACAGACGTTCTTGATACGTGGTTCTCATCCGCACTTTGGCCATTTTCCACCATGGGATGGCCGGACGACGAAGCGATTGATTTCAAACGCTATTATCCGACCAATGTACTCGTTACAGGTTATGACATCATCTATTTCTGGGTGGCCCGCATGATCTTCCAGGGTATGGAGTTTACTGAAAAAAGGCCGTTCAATGATGTATTGATCCATGGACTTGTTCGTGATTCTGAAGGCCGTAAGATGAGTAAATCTCTTGGCAACGGTGTTGACCCGATGGATGTTATTGAAAAATACGGAGCGGATGCTCTTCGTTTCTTCCTGTCCACAGGCAGCTCGCCAGGTAACGATCTTCGTTTTTATTGGGAAAAGGTAGAATCTACCTGGAACTTTGCCAATAAGATATGGAATGCTTCACGCTTCGCCCTCATGAACATGGATGGAATGAAAGTGGAGGAAATTGATCTCACCGGCGACCTTAGCCTGGCAGATCAATGGATCTTAACCCGTTTTAATGAAACAGCTGAAAATGTAACCAGACTGATTGATACGTATGAATTTGGAGAAGTTGGCCGGCTTCTTTATAACTTCATCTGGGATGATTTGTGTGACTGGTATATTGAGATGGCCAAACTTCCGCTTTATGGGGAAGACGAGGCTGCCAAAAAAACGACTCGCTCAGTATTGGCTTATGTATTGGACCATACATTGAGGATGCTTCATCCGATCATGCCATTTATTACCGAGGAAATCTGGCAGCATCTTCCTCATGACGGTGAATCGATCACCGTTGCGCAATGGCCTGTGAAGCGTGAAGATCTTCACTTCCCGGAAGCTGCCAGAGATATGAATCTCGTAACTGAAATTATCCGTACAGTACGTAACATCCGGTCTGAGATGAACGTTGCACCGAGCAAGCCGATCGAGCTGCAGATCAATGCCAAGAGTCAAGAAGTGCTGAACGCCCTCGAGGCCAACCGCAGCTATCTTGAAAAGTTCTGCAACCCAAGCACATTGACGCTTGGGACGGAGCTTTCAGCACCGGATAAGTCAATGAGTGCTGTACTTACTGGGGTAGAGATGTATCTGCCGCTTGAAGGCTTAATCAACCTGGAAGAAGAGATTCAGCGTCTTGAAAAAGAAGTAGAAAAATACAACAAAGAAGTCGAACGTGTACAGAAGAAATTAAGCAACGAAGGCTTTATGAAAAAAGCTCCTGAAAAAGTAATCGAAGAAGAACGAGCAAAAGAGAAGGACTACAGCGAAAAACGCGATAAAGTCCGCCAGCGCATTCAAGAACTGAAAGCATAAAAAGAGAGCCTGAAGTGTCACACACTTTCAGGCTCTTTTAATTGCCTTGAGATATGGGCGATATAAATTTTGGCGATGTTGATGTCGGATGTTGCGCTTAACGTACGGCTGCCCACTACGTCCTCCACTTCATTAAAAATAAAGGAGTGGTCCTCTTCCATTAAAAAATCGATCCCGGCCATTCCAATATCAAAATAAGACATCACTTTGTGTACCAATGCTTTCTGTTCTGCATTCAGTTCATAGAATTGAGCTTTTCCTCCGAGAGAAAAGTTCGCTCTGAAATCCTCGTCAGAACTTCGAAGGACAGCGCCGACGATTTGGTCTTCAACGACAAATACCCGAACATCTCTGCCAGGAAGAGCCGCAGGTTTTTGAATCACCCAATCCTGCGTGGGATAAGTGGATAGCGCCTCCGACAATTCCTGATCGTTCTTTGCAAGGTAAACCTGTGCACCGCCTCTTCCTGAAGCTAACTTTGCAATTAAAGGAAAGTCAAAAGGCAAAGATTCAGGACGATATAAAGAAGGAGAGATGAACAGGGTATCCATCATGGGAATACCAGCCCCCGTCAAAAGCTGGTGTGTCATGGCCTTATCATTCGCTACTCTGGAAACAAAAGATGAGTTAAAGGTTTTAACACCCATTTTTTCAAGCTGCTGAGAGAATAGAGGGTGAATCGTTCGGACCACAGCAAACGCTGGTAATGGTTCCTGCCGCTTATCGTAATAGAGAGAAAGCTGATTTTTCGTTACACCGAATGCAAACCTTTCGATGTAGCGGAGTTCCAGATCTAACCCCGCTTCTTCAGCCTCTTCCGTCAGCCATCTGATGAAGGACGCATTTTTTACAGAATCTACTTCACTATATATCAACCAGCCCTTTTTATTCATGGACGGATCCTCTTCGTTTGAGATCATCGAGGATAAAATCCATCATAGGGAGAGCAACATCAATGCCCGTACATTCATAAATGCTGCGGATATGAGCGTTTGAGTTAATTTCACAAACGAGAGGAGATCCATCCGGGCCAAACAGCAGGTCGACTCCAGCAAAAGCGGTGCCTGTAACTTCCCCACACGCTGCGGCCAGTTGAACCTGTTCTTCTGTCGGGGTATAGGGCTCTGTTTTTCCGCCGAAACTTACATTTGCACGGAAATCGGACTCCGATCTTCTCAGCATGCAAGCAACGGCCTTACCACCGACAATATTGATCCTTACATCTCGACCGTAGCTCGAGCCGACCATCTCCTGAAACACATACTCCGTGTTTTTTAGGGTCCGCATCAGCTCCAGCAATCTCTGCTCATTTTCTGCGAGATGTACCTGCATGCCAAAGGAACCAAAGGCCTCTTTAATAACCATCGGAAAGCCGATTTCCTTTACGATAGCAGGATAATGGCTGTAATCATGCAGGTCTCCGAACACTTTTGGTGCTATAATGGTTTTTGGAAACGGGATTCCGTGGTCTGCCAGGGTTTGGTACATTCTCGATTTGTTATCGCAGATTTCTATAGAATCGGCAGAATTATATACCGGTATACCTAATTTTTCGAGTTGTTTGGCAAGGAAAATATCCTTGTCTCCGAAGATCACAAAGTCTGGAGAGCTGTTTTCATAGCGTCCAGAAATAGAAGATTTTCCGTTCTTAAACGACACGAGCAATTCATTATTTTTGATGATTGATGGTGTAATGCCTTTTTTTTCTGCAGCTTTAGCTGTCCATTCGGCAAAATCCATAAACTTTTTCTGAGGCAGATTGCCGTTATAGATAATCCAGCAGGTTGGTTGTGCCATGGTTGTCCTCCGTCATGTTCCAATACTATACCGTTATTTTATCGTTCTCAACTATATATCTCAATACGAAGGGTGGCGGATCGCCAATGTTTACAACTTATGATGATATCAACCATCAATTAGAAATATCCGATGCAGGCGAGATGAAAATGGGCATTGAACGCATGCAGTCCATTCTGCGAAAACTCGGAAATCCTGAAACAAACGTGCGCTGTATCCATGTGGCAGGAACAAACGGCAAAGGTTCAACCATACAGATGCTACAAGCCATCCTGCGTGAACAAGGCTATTCTGTCGGTACTTTTACATCCCCCTTTCTCATGAACGTCAAAGAACACATTCAGCTGAATGGTGAATGGATTTCGGATGATGAGCTGAAACAGATCATTATGAAGATGAAGCCACTGGTCAGGGAACTGGAAAAGGAAGGATTCGGAAGCTTGTCAGAGTTTGAAGCAGTCGCTGCTGCTGCTTACGTATTTTTCAGCCAATGTTCACCGGATCTATGTCTGATAGAAACCGGACTTGGAGGACGGACCGATGCAACGAACGTTATCTTGCCCTTGCTATCTATCATTACGAACATCGGGTACGATCATGTGAATCTTCTTGGCACGAGCCTTACTGAGATCGCCGGTCATAAAGCAGGAATCATCAAGCCTTCTGTTCCTGTCTTAACAGGGGCTGATCAGAGTGAGGCGCTGTCTGTTATTGAAAAGACAGCCCTGAAAAATCACTCGCGCTGCTACAGGCTGGGTAAAGAAATGTACACCGAGCGAATAAGGGCCAAGGAAGGCAAGGAAGTATTTTGCTACAGGTCCCCTTATTCAAACCGAAACCTTATGGAAATTACTATGCCAGGGAAGCATCAAGTCAACAACGCCGGATTAGCTTTAATGGCAATTGATCTTCTTAAATATGAGAGGGGCTGGGAGATCGATGAGGAATCGATCAGAAACGGAATAAAAAAGGCGAAGTGGGCCGGCAGGTTTGAGACAGTTAATAACCATCCAAAAATAATTATGGATGGTGCCCACAATCCCGAAGGAATCCTTGCTTTAGCGGAAACGTTAAAAAGCCATTTTCCCGGAAAGCCCATTCAAGTACTGTTTGCAGCATTAAAGGATAAAGATACTGGAAGCATGCTCAAACCGCTGGAAGAAATCAGTTCGTCCATAACGTTTACTTCGTTTAAGCACCATCGAGCCGACAGTGCCCGATCCTTATATGAAAAAAGTACTATGAATGAAAAGCAGTATGATGAGGATTTGGAAGCCGCCCTTACGAAATTTTTGAAACGGGGCAAAGGGAAAGATATCTTTCTGATTACAGGCTCCTTATACTTTATTGGGGAATGCAAGAATTTTTTACAGAAATTAAATGGCAAGTAATTGAAATTTTTCAAACTTTAGTTACAATAAGTAAGATAATAGTATTTACCTAGCTGTTTGCAGGATATAGGAATTTTTGCTCATGAAGGGGGACCGGGGGAACATGGATAAAAAAAGGCGGGTTGCTATGTGGATAGTATGGCTCATACTCTATCCAGCAGCAATTTGGACAGGCTACTCCCTGAATGTTTTCCTGCATCCATTTCTATATTTGATATTTCGGTATTAACAATACTCACCGTGGTCGTTTCATTGTTCCCAATCAGAGTACTAAACTCCAATATTTCTCTCATCACCGGTATTTCGCTGGCGATTTTCCTTTACTACGGATTGTTTTTCTCACTGGTCATCACTCAGATTGCTGTTTTCTCATTGACTCTTAAAGTCTATTTCAATACGAAAGAGCATTATCGCTACTTAACGAACAGTCTGATGTTTGCCTGGATTTCTGTAGGTTCCGGTATCATATTTGAGCTGCTTGGTGGGCAGACCGGCTCCTACGACAACAACACTGGTTTTTATTTATTACCGATTGCCGGATACATAGTGGCGCATTTCCTCTTGAACCATCTCTTGTTATATGTGGTTAGAACGTATGTGTTTGCACAGAAAGTACGTTTTATTGAAAAGGATCTATGGGTTGATATTATTTTTGAAATGATGGTTATTCCAGTCGGAGTACTCCTTTATGTTCTTTATTCGCAGATTGGCACACCGGCCATTTTTTACGTAGGGTTTCCGTTTTTGAGCCTGTCGATCATCATTAACTTGTACCATGCCAGCCAGCAGGTTAATGATCTCCTGCAGAAATCGAGTGAGATCGGCCAGCAGATGTCTGAACATCTGCAGGTTAATGATATTCTTGATGTGTTCATTGATAAGCTGACTTCCTTTATAATGGTGGATGGTGCCTATATCTTTGATGCAGAGGCAGGAGAATATTTTAAACCCATAAGGAAATACTAGAAAAACGAAGGCATGATCGAACATGATATTAAACTTCTTCGAACGGAAGGAGTTAGCGGAAAAGTTTGGGCAACCGGGAAAAGTGTGCTCTACTCATCAAAAAAACAATGGAGAGAAACTTCTGACAGCCACTTTAACGGCCACGGGGAATCTATTATCTCCGTTCCGATGATTAGAAATCAGAGAATCATCGGCGTAATCACCTTTATGAATCAGAAGAAAAAGACGTTCCAAAAACACCATCTCATGATTATGGAAATTCTGGCCAACTATTTAGCGGTAGCGATTGATAATGCGAGGAATTATGAGACCACGAAGCTCAAAAGTGAGCAATGCCCGCTGACGGGACTCTATAATTACCGTTATTTTGAGAATCTCCTCTCTCAAATGTATGATGAGTTTAATTATTTTAAGCGGGAGTTTTCTGTCATCCTTATGGACATTGACCATTTTAAAAAGGTGAACGATACATATGGACATCAAAGCGGCAACGAAGTGTTAATTCAATTGGCACGCCGTCTCGAACACTACATCGGAGAAAACGGGACAGTGGCAAGATACGGAGGGGAAGAATTCGTCATCTTGCTTCCGCATATGAATTAGATGGATTGCTATCGCGCGGCCGAAGAACTGAGGAGCATTATATCCATGCATCGTTCCTCATTAAAGATGATTTAAAAGACAAACGCTCTCATCAAATCTATATCACCGCAAGTATCGGAATTTCCACCGCTCCACTTCATGGTGAAGATCCGCTCACTCTACTGCGGAATGCAGACCGCGCCATGTATACCGGTGCCAAACAGCAGGGCAGGAACAAGGTTGCCAGGTATGTAGGATAATAATAAAAGCCTTCTCATGAGAGAAGGCTATTTCTTATTTCATGTGCGGTTCGACGATGGCTGGATCATCGGGGTCTGTGATCAAGGGTTCGGATAGAGTACCCATCAGGTTCACCGTAAATTGCTCTATCAATCTATCTCAACCGAAACAAGCCATCTGGTAGTGATTAAAAATTCTGCTGTACCTTAATGCAGGTAAAAATTTTCAAACAATTGGCTCAGATATTCTATCCGCTTTCTCAAGTTCCGTTTCTGTGCTTCAAGCTCTATCATTAGTAGAAAAGGTCGTAGAATTGAGGTAGTGGACCGGGTACAAGAAATCAAGAGGGGAACTTTGCTCAATAGTTGCACGAGCATATTAATCATTTTGCCTATGTTTAAATCCAGAAGCCTATGATTCGGATTGAAGCAGTGCAAAGATCTGAAAATTGGCCGAAAAAAGGAAAATAAAAATGCCCACTGTTTCTTAAACCAAAAAAGATACGGCGGATTTTAATTAAATGTCTAAGGATGTTCAATATGGAATTGTTAATTGTTTATATGGCAGCACTATATGGCAGTTTACTCGGATCCTTCTTCAACGTAGTGGGCCTGCGCGTCCCTAAAAACGATTCGATCGTACACACAGGCTCCCACTGCACAGCCTGCAGCCGTAACCTTAATTGGTACGAACTGATTCCGATTTTCTCATGGCTATGTCAAAAGGGAAAATGCAGAGGCTGTCAAACAAAGATATCAGCTCTCTACCCAGTAATAGAATTATCCACCGCATTTCTTTTTATGATTTCCCCACTGGTGGTGGGGTTGTCAAAGGAACTGCTCGTTTCCTGGTGTCTGATCTCGCTCCTTATGATTGTTACAGTATCGGATATCAAGTACATGATGATTCCGGATGGTTCTGTTATTTTTTATGCCCGTTTTCATTGCCTTACGTATATTTATTCCCCTTGCTCCTTGGTGGGATCCCATAGCTGGATTTGCTCTTGGCTTCGGGCTTCTGTTCTTCATTGCTGTTGCATCAAAAGGAGGGATGGGTGGAGGAGACGTTAAACTCATGGGTGTACTTGGAATCGTTCTTGGGTGGAAAGCCACACTGCTTGCTTTTATACTGGCTACCCTTTTTGGTGCCGTACTCGGTGTTGCTGGTTTGGCATTAAAACTGATAAAAAGAGGGCAGCGGATTCCGTTCGGTCCATATATTGTACTTGCAACATTCGTCTCCTATTTTTTTCCACGAGATGATCGATTGGTATTTTCATTTCATGAACTGAATGCAACAAAGACATAGTTGCAGAAAAAAATGGCTATGGATTAGCTTCATTTATTCTATTAAACGCGATTCTTTTTGTTCTATGAAACAGGATTTCTGCATACCCTGTTTACTAGATGATAGAACAAAGGAGCGGATGTCATGAAGGAGCAAAAGCCGATCACAGTATTGATCAATGGTAAGGATACTGCCTTTAAGGAAGTACAGAAAGAGAAGGAGTCTCCGACGAAGGAAATAGCGGCAGCGGTTTATACAGAGGAAACGACCGGATGGGAAATCATCGACTCTGAAGGATCCGGGAAAATACTTGACTTTAAAAAAGTGGTTTCCACAGTTCCCCGCCCGTCCGCTTTGCGAAAAAAGTGGTCCAAACGAAGAATGGTTCTGATGGACCGCAATCGCAACACCAGTCTGTTTTCAAAGAAATTCATTACCGCAGTCATTGCTGCAATTCTAACAGGCTGCACGTTTGGCGGAATAATCCTCATGCTGTTTACCGGTGAAACCGCATCGACCCAGAGCGAGACAGCGGCTGCACAGCAGGCCAGTGCCAGCTCCAAAGCCCAGGCTCCAGCGACGATTCCTTCAATCTCCATGGACTTTCATGCTGCTCAGAACGGACTCTTTTCAACCAAGAAAAAAGCGGAGGAAATCAGCAAGGACATGAAAGACCAAGGATATGCGGCGTCCGTTTATAAACAAGGGGCGAACTACTCTGTACTGATCGGTCTCGGAAATAAAAAAGAGGAGGCACGCGCACTGGCGGATGTCTATAAGCTTAAAGGAGTGGAAGTTTGGCCGAAGCAGCTGGATGCTTCTTATACGGATCTAAAGATACCCCATAAAATGGATGAACCTTTTATCGTAAACGGAAAGATTCTTCTTCAGAATGTGATTACTCTTTCTCAGGTGCCAACGCTGAGCAAGAAAGCAAAAGATTCCATTATGAAGGATTATGAGGGTTGGAAAGCATATGGTGATAAACAGCATGAACAATGGCCGGCGAAACAGGAAAAGGCCGTTCGGAACTACGAAAAGGATATTTCCCGGGCGTTAACCAGGCTTACCGCCAACCGGCCAGGCGAAGTTGACTGGCCGTTGCAGCAAGCCGTACTGGACAGTTTTGTGTCCTACACAAAGCTGCTTGAGGTTTTAAAATAGCGTATGAGAAGCAAAGCGCCGTAAACCAGCTTTGCTTTTTTATTTTCCATAAAAAAGAAATCCGACAAAAATTAAAAGAAAATGTTAAATCAAGACATAAACAGACAAGTTTTGGCGAAAAATTAATAGAACAATCATGATAAACGGATTGCTTATTGTCTAACTTTGGAGATTTTGATATGCTTAATTCAAATCTCTCTTACAGTTGGTTGATTATAGTAAACCGCTAATTAAAAGGGTGATTATATGAAACGCCTCATACTAGCCTCTTCTTCACCTCGAAGAAAAGAACTTCTTTCAATGAACCTTCTCACGTATGAAGTTATTCCAAGTACTATTCAAGAGGTCATGGATCCCTCATTGTCACCTGAAGAGCTTGTTTGTTCGCTTGCCAGGCAAAAAGCGGAAGATGTATTTAGGCTGCATAAAGAGCATGTAGTGATTGGTGCAGATACGGTTGTTGTGAACAATGGTACCGTGATGGGAAAACCAGCGGGAAGAAAGGAAGCTGTTGCGGCTCTCCGTTCACTTTCAGGCCGGACTCATACCGTGTATACAGGTGTCTGTATTCTGTCCGAAGGCAAAGAACGTTTATTTTCAGTTTCAACTGATGTAACGTTTTGGGAGCTTTCAGAAGCAGAGATCGAAAACTATGTGATCAGCGGTGAACCGTTTGATAAGGCCGGCAGCTATGGGATCCAGGGATTGGGCGCAAGACTCGTCCAGTCGATCGCCGGAGATTTTTACAGCGTGGTGGGATTGCCGGTATCCAGAGTAGTAAGGGAGCTTGAAAGCTTTGGAATCAGCGCAGTCAGTCAGGAAGATGACATTTAAGGAGGAATACGTAAGTGGCCGAAACACCGCTTATGATTCGAGATTATCCTGTACAAGAACGGCCGCGTGAGCGAATGCTCATCAGCGGACCAGACACCCTGGCGAACCATGAACTCCTGGCGATCATATTGAGAACAGGATCAAAGAACGAATCTGTCATTCACCTTGCGAACCGAATCATTCAGCATTTTGAAGGACTTCGTTTTTTGAAGGACGCAACGATTGGCGAATTGAAAGAAATTCACGGCATTGGGGATGCGAAAGCCGTTGAGCTTCTCGCAGCCATTGAATTGGGAAGGCGCATCAGCCGACTGCCGTTTGACGAACGGTTTGCGATCCGCTCACCTGACGATGGGGCTCAATATATGATGGATGAATTGCGCTTCCTCCAGCAGGAGCATTTTGTCTGTCTCTATTTAAATACGAAAAATCAAATCATTCACAAGAAAACGATTTTCATTGGAAGCTTGAATTCATCGATTGTCCATCCCAGGGAAGTTTCAAGGAAGGGTTCAGGCGGTCAGCGGCTTCCATTATTTGTTTCCACAACCACCCAAGCGGTGACCCCGCTCCAAGTAGGGAAGATATCGACGTTACAAAAAGATTGGTAGAATGCGGGAAAATGCTCGGAATCGAGCTTCTGGACCACATTATTATCGGTGATTTAAAATATGTAAGTTTAAAAGAAAAAGGTTATGTTTAACATTGTCATTTGCGCTTTTGTTAGCGTATAATCATATTTATGAGTTTTGCTTGATGAAAGGAGTTACATAAATGTTTGGTGGATTTTCAAGAGATTTGGGGATTGATTTAGGGACTGCTAACACTCTTGTTTACGTGAAGGGTAAGGGTGTTGTTGTGCGTGAACCTTCCGTAGTGGCATTGCGAACTGATACAGGATCAATTGAAGCAGTAGGTAACGCGGCGAAGAATATGATTGGCCGTACGCCTGGAAACATTGTAGCAGTACGTCCGATGAAAGATGGAGTTATTGCTGATTTCGAAACAACGGCAACAATGATGAAGTATTTTATTCAACAGGCACAGAAGAACCGTTCTGTGTTTGCTAGAAAACCTAATGTTATGGTCTGTGTTCCTTCTGGGATTACTGCGGTTGAAAAACGTGCAGTCGAAGATGCGACCAAACAAGCAGGGGCACGTGAGGCGTATACGATTGAAGAGCCGTTCGCAGCAGCGATCGGTGCTGATCTTCCGGTATGGGAGCCTACAGGAAGCATGGTTGTTGATATCGGTGGCGGTACAACGGAAGTGGCGATCATCTCCCTGGGAGGAATTGTAACAAGCCAATCCATCCGTATTGCCGGGGACGAGATGGACGATGCCATCATTCAGTATATTAAGAAAACCTACAACTTAATGATTGGTGAGCGTACAGCTGAAACACTTAAACTTGAGATCGGATCTGCCGGTTCTGCTGATGGAATTGAGAACATGGACATCCGCGGGCGTGATTTATTGACAGGGCTGCCGAAAACGATTACGATTACGGCGGAAGAAGTTTCCAGTGCGCTGAGAGATACAGTCAACAGCATCATGGAGGCCGTTAAAGTAACACTTGAAAAAACTCCTCCTGAGCTTGCAGCGGACATCATGGACCGTGGAATCGTATTGACTGGAGGCGGAGCTTTGCTTCGCAACCTGGACAAGGTGATCAGCGAAGAAACTAGAATGCCTGTCATCGTTGCTGAAAACGCTCTGGACTGTGTCGCTGTCGGAACTGGACGCGCGCTAGAAAACTTGCATCTTTTCCGTTCAAAGGCAGGGATTACTTCTCGTTCGAAAACAAAGATTTAAGTAGGTGTTTAGATCGTGCCACAATTTTTCTCAAACAAGCGGCTAATTATTCTTCTTGCGAGTATCATAGTCTTGGTGGCAATGATCGGTTTTTCTATGAAAGATCGGGAAGAATTAAGCTGGCCGGAACAATTTTTAAAAGATACGGTTGGTGTAAGCCAGTCGCTGTTTTATAAACCCGCTAACTCCATAGCGGGTTTCTTTGAGAACCTGACAGAAATGAAGCATATGTATCAAGAGAACAAACAGCTGAAATCGAAGCTGGACGAATACGCACAGCTATCTGTAGACGTGAAGGAACTGAAGAAGGAAAACAAAACATTAAAGAACCAGCTCGAAAAAGAGGCTGATCTTACGGAATACAAAGTAAAGGAAGCATCGGTCATCGGACGGTCCCCTGACCGCTGGAACAAGTTTATTTTTGTGAACAAAGGGTACAGAGACGGTGTGAAACCGAAGATGGCTGTTGTTTCACCTGAAGGATTCATCGGGAAAGTAGCAAAAGTATCTGCTTTCCATTCCACCATCCGGCTGATCAGTGACAACGAGCGCACGAACCGGATCTCCGCTATCGCTGAGAGCAACAAGCGCATTTTTGGCATGATTGAAGGCTATGATTCCAAAAAACAAGCGCTGCTGTTTAAAAAGATACCGGTGGATGCCAAGCTGAAAAAAGGCCAAAAAGTGATTACTTCAGGCCTTGGCGAGGTGTTTCCGCGCGGTTTGCTGATCGGTACGGTCAAGGAAGTGAAGCCGGATGAATACGGGCTGACAAAGACCGCTTATTTAAAGCCGTCGGCTAACCTTTATGATCTCGATCACGTGATGATTCTTGATCGTTCGATGCCTCAAGTCGACGAAAACGAATTTAAAGCAAAGGAGGAAGAATAATGAACAGGATTCTTCTTCCTTTTATTACCTATATTGCTTTTGTTGCCGAAAGTACAATCATGCAGGTTCTGGCGCCGGAGCATTATAATTGGGGCTTCCAGCTGATTCCCCATTTTTCTCTCGTGCTGATCATCCTTATATCCTGCTATCTTAAACCATCGTACGGCATTGTATACGGGATGGTCTTTGGGCTTCTTACCGATCTCATCTACACGGATCTGATCGGTGTGTATATGTTTTCTACTGCATTGGTGGCCTATTTCATTTCTGTTCTATCCCGCTATCTTTTCAGCAATTTCTTTGTTGCTATACTGTTAAGCGCAGCCGGGGCGGCAGGACTGGAATTTATGGTGTATGGATTAAACTCTCTGATTGGTATTGCCGATACAAATATAGACTCCTTCTTTTATGACAGGCTGCTTCCTACGCTGATTTTAAACGCTGTGTTTACTATCCTCGTTTATTATCCGTTTGCCAAGCTGCTGAAAAAGGTGCGAAAAGCCATCCATGAAAACTAATGGACATATAAAAAGAGGATTATTTAAAAAGTTGTCGAATGAAAGTATGTTGAGGTGAACGATGGCAATGGCACAAAAACTCCAACATAATGTAACAATAAAAGGTACGAAAGACGGTCTGGTCCTGTTGTTGGACGACCTATGCTCATTTGAGCAGCTGGTCGAAGAGCTTAACGATAAATTATCTGACGACCATGGACAGTTGCTGAATGGACCGCTTATTTCAGTCATTGTCAAAACGGGCAACCGGTATTTAACAGAGCAGCAGTCGCAGCTTGTCCGCGAGATTATCGGCCAGAAGCAAAACCTGGATATCAAACGGTTTGAATCGAACGTCATCACGGTGGCTGAAGCGGAGGAAATGAAGAGGGAAGCTCAAATCATCCGAGTTTCAAAAGTGGTTCGTTCCGGCCAGGTGTTAAGTGCTCAAGGGGATCTTTTGCTGATTGGAGATGTAAATCCGGGCGGCACGATAATGGCAACGGGCAATATTTTTGTGATGGGTTCGCTGAAAGGCATCGCCCACGGAGGTTCATCCGGAAACCGTGAAGCGGTCATCGCCGCTTCTGTCATGAAACCCACCCAGCTAAGAATTGCGGATCTGATCAGCCGGGCGCCTGACCATTATCCGGAAATTGGGCATGAAATGGAATGCGCCTTTATTTCTGATGAAGAAAATCAAATATTGATTGACCGAATCAGTACTGTACATAGAATCAGGCCCAATTTGAATCGTTTATAGTAAGAAAGGGGAATGAATCATGGGAGAGGCAATTGTCATTACTTCTGGGAAAGGGGGAGTCGGTAAAACTACGACTTCTGCAAATATCGGTACGTCCCTTGCCCTTTCTGGTAAAAAAGTATGTCTAGTGGATACTGACATCGGCCTTCGCAATCTGGATGTATTAATGGGTCTGGAAAATCGGATCATCTATGATCTGGTCGACGTTGTCGAAGAACGCTGCAAGCTGCACCAGGCGCTGATCAAGGATAAACGGTTTGAATGCTTGTTCCTTCTTCCTGCTGCGCAGACGAAGGATAAAAGCTCGGTTCAGCCAGAACAAATGAAGAAAATCATTACTGAATTAAAGCAGGATTATGATTATGTGATCATCGACTGCCCTGCAGGCATTGAACAAGGATTTAAGAATGCGGTCGCAGGGGCGGACAAATCCATCGTCGTGACCAATCCTGAAATTTCTTCGGTTCGTGACGCTGACCGTATTATCGGGCTGCTCGAACAAGAAGAGGTAGAGACTCCTAAATTGATCGTTAACCGAGTCAGGAATCATCTGGCTAAAAGTGGAGACATGCTGGATGTGGATGAGATTGTTTCCATCCTTGCGATTGAGCTGATCGGCGTGGTGGTCGATGACGAGAATGTCATTAAAGCGGCCAATAAAGGTGAACCGATTGCGATGAACCCTGACAGCAGGGCGTCCATCGCCTATCGGAATATCGCAAGGCGAATTCTTGGGGAATCCGTGCCTTTAACGACGATTGAGGAAGAAAAAGGCTTCTTCTCAAAAATTAAAACATTGCTGGGCATGAGATAAAATCATCCCAATTAAACCTTCGCTGAAGGGAAGACAGTGTATCTGCCTGTTCCCGAAGTGAAGGTTTTTTCGTTGTTTAGGGACAGACAGTGCCCTCCTCTGTCATAAGGGCTCCGGACAAGTCATAAGATGGGGTATAACATGATGCGGAGGAATGGATGATGAGAAACAGTGCGGATGATTTAAGGCGCAGGTATGCTGACAGAATGGCTCAAGGAGACAGTGAATCGTTTAGAACCAGTCTGAATACGGGGAATTCTGCTTCCATGGGGGAAAAGAAAAAAGGGCCATTGTTTAACGGTTCGATCTTTTTGTTTCAGATCATGATGTCCGTGTGCCTTTTTCTTGGAGCAGGAATCGTGTTTAAAAATGACAGCGAGCTGTCTGCAAAAGGGCAGAGTTTGATTAAGAACATGTATCATAGCGAATTTCAGTTTGCCGCCGCTAAAAAGTGGTATGAAAATCAGTTCGGTAAACCACTGGCGTTATTGCCAGAAAAACAATCCGCAGCACCCGAGAATACCGCCGCCGGGAATAAAAAGGATACTTATGCACAGCCTGCATCCGGCAGAGTGTATGAATCCTTTCAGGCCAATGGAAAAGGCATCATGCTTGAAACGGGAAAAACCTCGAAGGTGGATACGGTAAAAGAAGGGTACGTCATTTTTATCGGGAAAAAGAAAAATCTCGGAAATACCGTTGTGATCCAGCATAGCAATGGGGAAGAATCGTGGTACGGCGAATTGGACAGCATTGATCCGAGTGTAAAGCTATACAGCTATATGGAAAGCCAAAAAACGCTGGGTAAGGTGACACCGAATAAGGACGGGAAGACAGGAAAGTTTTATTTTGCACTAAAAAAAGGCAATACGTACATCGATCCGAGCAAGGTGATCAGATTTGAATAATACAGTCTTTCAATTTTTAAGCAAAGTAAGGATCAATCCTCTCTTCTGGATGATCATCGGACTTTCGATCATCACCGGGCATTTCCGTGAAATAATATGGCTGTTTTTGGCTGTTTTTATACATGAGATGGGTCATTATGCGGGGGCCCATCTTTTTCAATGGCGCGTGAAAAAAATTGAACTGTTTCCTTTTGGAGGGGTGGCTGAGGTAGAGGAACACGGGAACCGGCCGTTCCGAGAAGAAGTGATCGTTACATTGCTGGGTCCTGTACAGCACCTCTGGCTGATGCTGGCTGCTTTTTTCATTTTTCAGCTTGGCTGGTGGAACCCCGGTGATTACGAGTGGTTTATCAAAATGAACGTAACTCTTTTAGTCTTTAATCTTTTACCGGTTTGGCCGCTGGATGGGGGGAAGCTGATGTTTGCTGCAGCTGCCAGCATTTTTCCGTTTAAAAAAGCACAAACTGTATTTTTATTAACCTCTTTTTCCATCATGCTGATCCTCTTTGTTTCCTTTATACACCGGGATCCTCTCCATTTAAACTTATGGTTTGTTGCCATCTTTCTTGGTGTCTCCCACTATATGGAGTGGAAAAGGCGGCAGTTCGTCTTCCTCCGTTTTTTAATGTCCAGGATAGCAAGTGTTCAGCCGGCGAGTGCCCTTACAAAACCCATTCATGTCCCGGCAGATGCTGCACTGTATGACGTCATCAGCCTGTTTCGAAAGGGGGTTCGGCACTTTATCGTTATTCAAATCTCTGGAAGAAGCAGGATCGTTGAAGAGAAGCAAGTGCTGAGCATGTTTTTTTCATCCAATCAGGTCAGGTGTGCAATCGGCCATCTTTTTCGTTAGAATAAGAGGATGAGTCATGTAAGCGAGGTCAGTAAATGTGAAAAAAATTATTATAAACGCTTTAACCCAAATCAAAAGAACAGCAATAATGGAAAACGGAGAAGCATTAGAACTGCATGTGGATGATTCCTCCGATCAGCCTGTACCCGGCAGCATCTATAAAGGCAGAGTAAGAAAAGTGCTGCCCGGCATGCAGGCAGCCTTTGTGGACATCGGAGCGGTCAAGAATGGTTTCATTCATCGTGATGATCTGCTCTCCTATCAGCAGTCCTATATGGCACCAGAAGATAAAAAGGCGGCATCGATCAGTTCCTTCGTGAGAGAAGGGGAGGAACTGGTCGTACAGGTTATAAAGGAAGAAACAGACACCAAAGGAGCCAGGCTGACCGGGATGCTGTCCATACCGGGCTCACGGCTCGTCTTTCTCCCCAATGCCTCCCATATCGGTGTATCCAAGAAGATGGGCAGGAATGAGAAGGAGAAATGGCGTCAGTTTGGCCATTCTCTAGTGAAAGGCGAAGATGGGGTTATTTTCCGCACGGCTTGCACAGGGCAATCGGAAGCGGACATACAAGCGGAGTTCGATGGTCTTGTAGAACGGCATCGCCATCTGGCAGCAAGAGCTGAACAAGCAGCGGCACCTGGTATTTTGCATGATGAGGGAGAATTTTTAAATAAGATCATACGTGATCACGCCTATGAAAACGGTACGGAGATTATTATCGATGATGCATCGGAATTCAGGAAACTGATCTGGCTGGCCAAGCCTTTTCCGCTTCTCCAGAAGAATATTGTCCTGTACAGCGGAAAGGAAAATATCTTCTCGTATTACGGAGTGGACGCACAATGGGAAAAAGCGCTCAGGCCGCACGTCTGGCTGAAAAATGGTGGTTCATTGCGGATCGATCAAACCGAAGCCCTGTCTGTCATCGATGTAAACACGGATAAATTCACCGGAAAGTCCAGCCGAAGAGAAACCGTTCTTCTAACGAACCTTCAAGCGGCAGAAGAGATCGCGAAACAGCTGCGGCTTCGAAACCTTGCGGGGATGATCATCATTGATTTTATTACGATGAGCGAGCCTGAGGATCAGCAGAGGGTAGAGGCTGCTTTAAAAGAGGCTTTGGCTTCTGACGGAACAACGACCGTGGTGCATGGCTTTACACGGATGGGCGTTTTTGAAATGACACGCAAAAAAGAGAAGCAGTCCTTGTTCCATGCCCTGTCCGAACCTTGTTCTGTCTGTAAGGCCACGGGAAGGGTCCAGTCCGTGAGAGCCGTTGCCAACCAAGCGGAGCTCGTACTGCGGGAATACCGGCATATGGATGATGAAGCCTTGTGGATCGAGGCTACCCCTGAAGTCGCCCGCCAATTAAAGGGCGTAAACAGTGAGCATCTCCACCATCTGGAGGCACACCTCTCTTATCGTATTTATCTTACGGAGAGCGGAAGTGATGCAATGCCATCCTTTGCCATCCGGCATATCGGGCCATCCAGGGAAATTGAAGAAAGAATAAAAAAGATAAATTGACACGGCAGATCATAACATGGTATGATTCTTCTGTTAGTTTATTGGAGCACCGTCTCCAACCGCTCAGGAACAGGTTTTCAAGCTTACACAAGCACCTGTGATGGCGAGTCTGAGTTTACAAGGAGGTGCACGTGATGTACGCAATTATTCAAACTGGTGGTAAACAAGTAAGAGTTGAAGAAGGTCAAGCGATATATGTTGAAAAGCTTGATGTGGAAGCTGGCGATACTGTAACATTTGAGGATGTTCTTATGGTTGGTGGAGACAGCCTGAAAGTAGGAGCTCCTTTGCTTGATGGAGTGACTGTAACAGGTAAAGTTGAAAAACATGGCCGCGGACAAAAAGTGATCGTTTACAAGTTCAAAGCGAAAAAGAACTACCGTCGTAAACAAGGTCACCGTCAGCCTTACACTAAAGTAGTTATCGATAAAATCAACGGTTAATTCCAATGATCAAGGTAACCATTTATAGAGATGAACAGCATCATATTCGTTCGTTTTCAATGAGTGGACATGCCGATTCCGGGCCTTATGGACAAGATCTTGTCTGTGCCGGGGCATCAGCCGTCTCTTTTGGAGCGATCAATGCGCTGGAAATCCTGTGCAGCATTACACCTGATGTGGAAACACGCCAGGATGGAGGCTACCTGGTATTTCATGCTCCAGATCATCTCGAAAGCCATATCCATGAAAAAGTACAGCTTCTTCTGGAAGGTATGGTTGTTTCCTTAAAAACAATCGAAAACGACTACGGTCGATTTATTTCATTGCAGGAAAAACAGGCATAGGCTTGGAAAGACTGCAAAACACCGAATGAGGAGGTGGGACGAATGCTAAAATTAAACCTTCAATACTTTGCTTCCAAAAAGGGAGTAGGTAGCACAAAGAACGGTCGTGACTCCATCTCTAAGCGCCTTGGTGCTAAGAGAGCGGACGGTCAGCTCGTAACAGGCGGATCTATCCTTTACCGTCAACGCGGTACTAAGATCTACCCTGGTACTAACGTTGGACGCGGCGGAGATGACACTCTTTTTGCGAAAGTGGACGGAGTTGTTCGTTTCGAGCGTCTTGGACGTGACCGCAAACAAGTAAGTGTATACCCAATCGCAAACGAAGCGTAAGAAGATAGCTCTAACCGGGTTGGTTAGAGCTTTTTCTTTTGTAAGATGGGTATTTCATAACAGGCTTTTCGGTCTAATCCAGTGAAGCAGAGGAAATGGAATTTAACTATTCAAACAGGAGTGCGAATATGGGTAAAGATTGGTCAACGTTAGAATTATTAAGGCATGCCCGCCATGACTGGCTCAATCAGCTCCAGCTTATTAAGGCAAACCTATCTATGGGACGGGCCGAACGGGCAAACGAGATTATTGAGGAAATCATCCTTGCTTCGAGGCACGAATCAAACCTCATGAATTTGAAAGTTCCTGAACTGGCGGAATACCTCATTACCTTCAACTGGCTGAAACACCCCATTGTACTTGAAGCGAAAGTAACCGGAGAGATTAGAGACCTTTCGAAGGCGGAGAAGGTACTGCTTGAGGCGTGCCAGTCTCTTTTTGGCGTCATGAACCGCTCTGTTAATCCCCAGGCTGAAAACAGGCTCGTTTTCACCATTTCAAACGAGCAGCATCCTTCCGCCTTCATGTTTCGGTTAACCGGAAGTATACATAATTCTGAGGAATTTGAATCGGAGCTGCAAGATGTGATGGCAGCACATAAATTATTGGACGTAATCGAAAGCTATATTCAACCCCATGAAGTATATCTTGTTTTACAATTGTATCAGTAAAGAACTTATAGAAGGAGGCGAGCAAACATGTTCGTGGATCAGGTCAAAATATTTGTAAAAGCCGGCGACGGCGGAAACGGAATGGTTGCGTTTCGCCGTGAAAAATACGTACCTAACGGCGGCCCTGCCGGTGGAGACGGCGGTAAAGGCGCTAATGTTGTTTTTGAAGTAGAAGAAGGCCTTCGTACGTTAATGGACTTTCGCTTCAACAAGCATTTTAAAGCCAAACGCGGTGAACATGGCATGTCCAAAGGCATGCATGGCAAAAATTCAGAAGATATGATCGTAAAAGTACCACCTGGCACAGTCGTAACAGACGCTGAAACCGGACAAGTCCTGGCCGATCTTGTTCATCATGAACAGCGGGCAGTAATTGCCAGAGGCGGACGTGGGGGACGGGGAAACACACGTTTCGCTACACCGGCTAATCCTGCGCCTGAACTGGCGGAAAACGGCGAACCCGGTGAAGAAAGAGAAGTCATTCTGGAATTAAAGGTATTAGCGGACGTTGGGCTGGTCGGATTCCCGAGCGTAGGAAAATCCACGCTTCTTTCTGTGGTTTCAGCGGCTAAGCCGAAGATCGCAGAATATCATTTTACGACCATTACTCCAAACTTGGGTGTAGTAGCGGTCGATGATGGAAGAAGTTTTGTTATGGCTGACCTGCCGGGTTTGATCGAAGGCGCTCATGAAGGTGTCGGTCTCGGGCACCAATTCCTTCGCCATATTGAACGCACGAGGGTTATCCTGCATGTGATCGATATGTCCGGCATGGAAGGAAGAGATCCGTATGAGGATTTCATAAAAATTAATGATGAACTGAAGCAGTACAATTTAAGGCTAACCGAACGGCCGCAGATTGTGGTAGCCAACAAGATGGATATTCCGGGTGCGGAAGAGAATCTTGAAGAGTTCAAACAGAAACTTTCCGGAGATATTCCAGTGTATCCGATATCAGCCATTACAAGACAAGGATTAAAAGAGGTCCTCTATACAACGGCTGACCTTCTGGAAAATACACCTGAGTTCCCGTTGATTCATGAGGAAAAAGAAGAGAACCGGGTGCTCTACCGCCATGAAAAAGAAGAATCCGGTTTTTACATTACAAGAGATTCTGCCGGAACATTTATCATCAACGGACCGAAGATCGAACGACTCTTCAAAATGACCGACTTTACACGGGACGAGTCTGTTAAACGATTTGCGCGCCAAATGCGTTCGATGGGCGTGGACGAAGCACTTCGTGAAAAGGGAGCGGAACATGGAGATACGATTCGAATCTTAAAATATGAATTTGAATTTATCGAATAGGCTGCGTTTCAGAGCAGTCTATTTTTTTGTCTATATGGGATAGACATATGGCGTTCTCATTGGATATACTTATGAAAAAGCCCGTTTTGGAGGTTACGTTACATATGAAGGAAAGGCAATTTTACATGGTAAGGGATGATGTTCTTTCGGAATCCATGCAAAAAACGCTTGAAGCGAAGTCCTTGCTCGACCGAGGCAAGGTCAAAACAGTCGCTGAAGCTGCTGAAAAAGTGGGACTCAGCCGAAGTGCGTTCTATAAGTACAGAGATGGAATATTTCCTTTTCACACGATGATCAAAGAAAAAATCATAACGCTTTCCATCAATCTGGAAGACCGTTCGGGAGCATTATCAAGCCTGCTTACGATCGTAGCTTCCGTAGGCTGCAATGTGCTCACCATCAACCAGACCATACCGCTGCAGGGGAGAGCCAACGTTACACTCACGATTGAAACCAACGGTCTTCGCGGTGAGATCAATGAACTTCTCTCCACACTGAACCGGATGGAAGCGGTAGAACGAGTAGAAGTAATTGGGACAGGAGCCTAAAAAAATGAAAAAGGAGCACTGCACATCTGGCTGCAGCGCTCCTTTTTCATGTAAGCAGATATCCCTTTTCCTCCAGTTCCCTGCATGCTCTATCCAGCTGTTCTTTTGTCGGTGCCTCGAGCATGTGAAGGTGGATTCCTTCTGTTAACGTACTCAGCAAAGTCGCATTGGTCGAGGAAAGTTTACTGATAAATTCCTCTACATCCTTTCGGGTACTGAGAAGAAGCGATGCCGTCAGATCCCCGTAGATCGGATGCTCGACAATAACATTCCTGACCGTTACACCATGGTCAACGATCGTAAAAAGTTCATCTTTCGTCTGCTCGGGAGAATGGTTGGAAACGATCAGGTGAGTATGAGGAGCTGCTTTTTCTTCGGCTTTTAAATAGAGATAGCCTTGGGATGTAGCGATGATCGGTTCCTCTCTTGCTTTTAACAGCGAGATGTCGCCGACAATCACCTGCCGGCTGACGTTTGTTTTTAGAGCGAGTTCACCGCCTTTAATCGGGCTAACGCTTTCTTTTAGCCACTTTAATATAAGGGCTCTTCTTTCGTCTCCTGGTATTTTTGGAGCCTCCATTATACGTTTCAACTCCCTGTTTGATCATAATATCGTTTGGTCAGAACATGAATGGCTTTCGTCAATGCTTGTATTTCTGCCTTAGTTGTTTCTTTGCCAAGTGTAATTCTCACGAGTTCATGAGCTTCATCCGCTGAACGACCCATTGCGAGCAGTGCTTTTGAAGGTTCCTGCTGTCCTGCTTTACATGCGGAACCTGTTGAAACAGCGATTTTATAGCGGTTTAATTCGAGCATGACATATTGTCCTTCAATTCCTTTCAGACGGATTGCGAGAAAATGAGGCAATGTCGTACGGCTGTCCCCTTCGACAATAAGATGTTCATCCTCATCCGTTAAGGAAAGAAAGTAGTTCCTAAGTTCCTGAACATTTGTATTCCATTCTACCATATGGTTCACCTGATTGCTTGCGGCCGTAATGAAAGAAACGATTCCCGGCGTGTTCACAGTTCCGGGGCGGAATCCTCTTTCATGGGTGCCGTTTGAGAGCAGCGGCTTCCATGAGAAATCCGGAGAAATATAAACCGCACCAACCCCTTTAGGGCCATGAATTTTATGGGCGGAGATCGTTAAGGCGCGAATATTCATTTCCCCTGCATGGAGAGGGATCTTTCCAAACGTTTGAACGCAGTCACTGTGAAAAATGATGTTTTGCTCCTTAAGGAGAGCCCCGATTTCCGACAATGGCTGGATAACGCCGATCTCGCTGTTCCCATGGGCAATGGTGACAAGAATGGTTTCTTTTCGGATGGCTCTTTGAAGGTCGTCTACATTAATTCTGCCGTTTGGATCAACCGGAAGTACAGTGATCTCAAATCCGTCCTCCTCTAAAAAAGAGAGGGCCTGCTGAACGGAACCATGTTCAAGAGGGGAAGTGATGATATGATTTCCTCTTTCCCTGTTTCCAAGAGCCAGGCTTGTCAGAGCAAAAAAATTCCCATCTGAACCGCCGCTTGTAAAATAGAGGCCCTCACAGCGTCCTCCGATCATATGGGCCAGTTCAGCACGTGCCAGATTAACGAGCTCGGCTGCCTGAGTTCCATCATCGTGCAGGCTGGATGGATTTCCATAATATATTCTTGCCGTTTCTGTAAAAGCAAACAGTGCTTCTTCTGACATAGGGGTTGTTGCTGCGTAATCAAGATAAATCATTGGATAAACACCCTCTCAAAAAAACTCTTGTCATAAGTGTAATTCTATGTAAATATAGGTGTCAAGACACCTGTAAAGAAAATGAACGGGGGTTTCGTCATGAACGTAGAGTCAACGGACGTTCTCATCATCGGCTCCGGCATCGCTGGATTAATGACAGCCGAATGTTTACGCTCGCATAAGAATGTGACAATTGTCACAAAGTCTTCCTTCCGGAGCAGTAATTCATATCTTGCACAAGGAGGGATCGCAGCGGTCACAGAAACAGAGGACCACTGGGCTGAACACTTTATGGATACTGTAACAGCAGGCAGCTTTCACAATGAAGAAACACTGAGCGAGATCCTGGTTAAAGAAGGTACGGAGATGATCCGCCAGCTGGAGGAGTGGAACGTTCCCTTTGACCGGAACAAGGATGGCAGTCTAACCCTTGGCAGAGAGGGCGGCCATCGCCGTTCAAGAATCATCCACGCCGGCGGTGACAGAACCGGATCAAGAATCATCGATACGCTCTATAAAAGGATTGCCGGTCATGTCACTATGAAGGAATACGAAATCGCTGGCGACCTGATCATCAAACAGAGAAGATGTGCGGGGGCCTGGACGAAAAATTCAGAAGGTGAGATCACCATCTATTTTGCAAGCACTGTCATTCTTGCTTGCGGCGGGGCGGCTGGCCTTTATTCCGTCCATTCTAACGACAGGAGCATTTCAGGAGACAGTATCGCACTCGCCTATCGGGCAGGTGCTGTACTTTCCGATCTGGAATTCATACAATTTCACCCCACGATGCTGTTTAAAAAGGGCGTTTCCTACGGCCTGGTATCAGAAGCGGTAAGAGGAGAAGGCGGCAGACTGGTTACATCTGAAGGAGCTCCTGTTATGTCCGGTGTCCACGAGCTGGGTGATCTGGCTCCTCGTGATGTTGTTTCGAGAACCATTTTTGGCTTTATCCAAAAGGGCGAGGATATTTTTCTTGATGTTTCAAAAGTGAAAAACTTCACAAACAGGTTTCCGTCCATAACTTCCCAATGCAAAAAAGCGGATGTTGTACTTAAGGAAGGAAAGATTCCTGTTACGCCTGGTGCACATTTTACGATGGGGGGAACGGTGACCAACCAATGGGGGGAAACGACCGTCCCCTGCTTATATGCAGTAGGAGAGGCTTCCCGAACCGGTGTTCATGGCGCCAACAGACTCGCGAGCAATTCATTGCTTGAGGGTGTTGTTTTTGCCAAACGGACAGCTTCCAGGATCTTGGAATCAAAAGATCATGAGGTGTCCATCTACCCGGTTGAATGGGAGTTTCCAACACAAAAGCAGAAAAAATTGCCGGAGAAAATTGAGATTCAGAGGCAGATGACGCAATATGCAGGAATTGTCCGTACAGGGAAGAATCTGGACAAAGCGCTTCGCTGGTTTCGACGTTTTTCTATAGACAAACCGGATTATCACAGTACACCCGATGAGATTGAAAGGATGAATATGCTGCAGACCGGCTGGCTGATCATTTCATCTGCGCAAATGCGTACAGAGAGCAGGGGCGGCCATTACAGAAGTGATTATCCGACAAAAAATGATAATGACTGGCTAAAAAAACAAATATACAGAAAGAAGGATTTGAATGAACAAGCTGAAGCTGAAAAAACAGCTGCAGGAATTTTTGCTTGAGGACCTTGGAGAAGGAGACATCACCTGTGGATTGCTGTTTTCAGAGCATGAGCATACAGAAGCTCGTTTCATCGCTAAAAAACCGGGTGTTTTTTCGGGCATGGAGGTCATCTCCGAGGGATATCGCCTGCTGGATAAGAACTGTCAAGTGGTGCCAAAGGTAAAAGATGGTGACAAGATTGCGGCAGGTCAGATCATTGCAGATGTCAGTGGCTCGGCACCTGCTATCTACAGCGGAGAAAGGGTCATCTTAAACTTAGTGCAGAGGATGTCAGGCATTGCGACGTTAACGCAAAAGGCAGTAATGGCCTTGAACAGTGAAACAACCAAAATTTGTGATACAAGGAAAACCACCCCCGGGCTACGTATGTTTGAAAAATATGCGGTCCGCAGCGGCGGGGGATATAACCACCGATTTGGCCTTTATGACGGGGTGATGATCAAAGACAATCACATTGCCCGGGCAGGAGGCATTACAGAAGCAGTCAAAGCCGTAAAATCACGGCTTGGACACATGGTAAAAGTCGAAGTAGAAACGGAGAATCTTGAACAGGTAAAGGAAGCGGCAGCAGCGGGAGCCGACGTCATCATGTTTGATAACCGCACCCCTGAAGAAATATCAGCATGGAGACCTTACGTTCCAAAGCATGTGATCACGGAGGCTTCTGGTGGAATTTCCATTGACGCTCTTCATCACTATGGAAGAACGGGAGTCGATTTTATCTCGCTCGGAATGCTTACTCATTCAGCCATTTCATTAGATATCAGTTTAAATATCACAGGAGGGTTAAAAGATGAGCTTACTGGAAGCGTTCAAGCTGAAGTCCAGCATTCCTGAAACCTATTTTACGATGACGGAAGAAGATATGTTCGAACGGGTCAGATCAGTTAAGAAACAGCTAGGTAATAAACTCTATATTCCCGGCCATCATTATCAAAAAGATGAAGTCATCCAATTTGCGGATACGACGGGAGATTCCCTTCAGCTTGCCCAGCAGTCAGCCAAGAATCGCGACGCTGAGTACATCGTGTTCTGCGGAGTCCATTTTATGGCCGAGACGGCGGATATGCTGACTGAAAACCGCCAAAAAGTCATACTCCCGGATATGCGGGCTGGTTGCTCCATGGCGGATATGGCAGATATTCATCAGACAGAGAAAGCTTGGGAACACCTTCAGTCATCATTTGGCGACACGATCCTGCCGCTCACCTATGTGAACTCGACAGCAGCGATTAAGGCATTCTGCGGCAAGAACGGCGGTGCTACCGTAACCTCTTCTAATGCGGAACGCATGCTTCAGTGGGCGTTTACACAAAAAGAAAGAATCCTGTTCCTTCCCGACCAGCATTTAGGCCGGAACACCGCTTATGCATTAGGCATTCCTTTAGAGAAGATGGCGGTATGGGATGCAATTGCTAGGGAACTGGAAATTGAAGGTGACCTGAGCGATGTAAAGGTTATCCTTTGGAAAGGGCACTGTTCTGTCCACGAAAAGTTTACGGTGGAAAACATTCAATCTCTTCGGGACAGCGACCCGGAGATGAGAATCATCGTTCATCCAGAATGCAGCCATCAAGTTGTTCAGCAGTCGGATATGGCAGGATCTACACATTATATTATCCAAGCGATACAAAATGCTGAGCCGAACAGTGCATGGGCGATCGGGACGGAAATGAACCTCGTGAACCGTCTGAAAAAAAATAACCCGGATAAACGCATTGTTTCATTAAATCCAAACATGTGTCCATGTCTTACAATGAATCGTATCGATCTCCCACATCTGACGTATGCGCTTGAAAAAATTGCACAGGGAGATCCTGAAAACATCATCACAGTGGCCCCGTTAACAACAGAAAATGCCGTCAAAGCTCTAGAGAGAATGTTAGCCAGAGCTTAAAAGACCCCCTCCTGTCAAAGTCATACAGCCGATTTCCAGGGCATAACTTGGTAAAAGACCGACTACTGAAATAGGTAGTAGCACAATGCCCAGAGACTCATATACTGTATAGAAATTTGGCAGGAGGGAGTTTTGTTTACGTGAGAATTCATATCGTTCAAAAAGGTGATACTCTCGAAAAAATCGCCGATAAGTATCATGTTTCATCAGAAGATTTAAAAAGAGCGAATTTCGGTTTATCTTCAGGCAATCTGGAAAGAGGAGCAAAAGTAAAGATTCCTTCTGAACAAGTGCCGATCGGACGCGGAGAGAAAGCGAAGATGCCGTTTAAGATGCCAGGCTCTAAAAAAGAGCAGCAGAAGAAAAAAGAAATGCCCAAAAAAGAAATGCCCAAAAAAGAAATGCCCAAAAAAGAAATGCCGGTTGCACCAGTTCAGCAAATTCCAATTCCAGCCCCGCCGCCGCCAAAACCTGCACCTATTCCAGCTCCGCCAAAGGCAGCACCGATCATGCCAAAAGCTGAACCGAAAATGGCTCCGAAGGCCGAGCCTAAAATGCCTTTCAAAGCTGAACCCATTATGCCTTTAAAGCCGGCACCACCCAAAAAAGATATGCCGTTTCAACCATTGCTTCCGAAAAAAGATTACAAGGAATCACCTATGAAATCACCAAAGCCGCTGGCACCAATGTCCCATAAAGATTTTGCAGCGTATATGGAATCCTCCTCATCATCGCATATGAAATGGGGACATCACCATCAGCCGATTCATTATAAAGAACCAACTATGAATTATGTACCTCCAGCTTATCTTTCTCCGGGACTCAGCCATGGAAAAGACCAATTCGGTATGGGGAAACAGCATAAACACCCGTTCTTGGGTGAAGAATCTTCTTCTGTAATGAACCAAATGTATTCAGGAGTGCCGCCGATGTTTGAACAGCCTCAGGGCTATAGTGCTCCTGTATACGGCACTGCTGGTGCAGGCATGCCGCCTTTCAGTGCAATGCCGTATCATGGCCAAGGTCAGCAAGCGGGATATTATCCGCAAGTTCCCCTTGGGGGTTCCCAAATGGCCAATCCAGGTTCGGGTCAAATGGGATACAGCAGCATGCCTCAATCCGGAATGCAGGAGCCTTTTGAAGGATCGCCGCAGCAAGGGATCATGCTGTCACAAGATTCGCAGCAAAATCCGTATGGTATGTTTATGCCGATGCAAGGCCAGCCATACGGTGGAAGCGATCTGATGGGCCAAGGAATGCAAGGCCAGCCATACGGTGGAAGCGATC
>NZ_JBDPNU010000050.1:0-55400 GCF_050468105.1 Fictibacillus sp. NRS-1165 | reverse complement strand
TTAACGAAAAAGGACAAAAAAACAGGACAAACCCCATTTCAATATGAATTGAAATGGGGTTTGTCTACGGTCTGAACTAGATGTCTTTTTATATTTGATTTCAATAGCAACAATTTTTGTGAAAAAGAACAACGTAAAAGAGTCCGGATCGACGATTGCTTGGTAACCGAAGATACAGACTCTTAGTGCATATTGATTCATATTTAAGTACAGTGCTTTAAATTAATGATTTCCTCAAATTTCGCAAATAGCGATGTCTGATCATAAAAAAATAGATGAGTTGGGCCGTCAGGAAGCCTGCTAGCACGACAGCGACCTGACCTGCGATGGAAAGGCTGAAAAAGCTTTGCAGAGCCGAGAACGCGAAAGCGCTATGGACGAAGGCTGCGGCAATTGGGACGAAGAAAAGTAATGCAATCTGCTTTGTCACAATTCCGTTAAGCTCATTGTCAGTCAAACCTACTTTTTTAATGGTCTGATAGAGGCGGATATCATACTCTAGGTCTGCATAAAGGCGGAAGTACAGGAAACTGCCTGCGGCTACGAAGAAGACTGCGCCAATCAGCAAGGCTACAAACAGAAGTGCACTGTACAGCTTCATCATTTGGTCGGCGAGTGTTCCGCTCACCGTCATCGAGTAAGGTGATTTTTCGTAGAATCTTACAATGCCATCTTTTGCGAGGCCATTAAGCATACCTTTTGTCTCTTCCATATTGGGCGTGAAAAAGCCCGTAAATTCTTGTGTGGATGCAGGTTTGATCTGTTGGTACAGTTCGTCGCTGACAACCAAGCCCTCATTGTCAATCAGTTCCCTTGGCATGGCGACATGTTTTGTAGAGGCAGCTGCATTCACACTCAGTTTTGCTTGTTTGAAGGTATACATGTGCGGCGCAAACGTTTCTGTGGAAGACGTTTTCATCTTCAATACCTGTTTGCCGGTAAGCGATTCCTCGGTTATGTCATTGCCTGATTTTTGCCGAATTGCTTTATATGCGCTGAAAGACATGACCGGCATGCTTTTAGGAGCATATTTATCGTCGGACGATGTGACATTCAAAATTTTAAGTGTTGTTTGATAAGTCGTATACTTCAGTTTTTCTTGCTTCAATGCATTGTTAATTTTATTCAGGTTCTCCTTGTGAAGCGGCTGTTGATCTCTTGCAATATAGCTGATCTCAGCAGCATAGTCCTCGTCGAATTGCTTGGAAAGTGTTTTCATCGATGAAAGTGATCCAACCGCACAAAAGGCCACAGTAGAGACGATACAAACCATGAAGAACATTCTGGCATTATCTTTGAGCCGATAAGATAAGCTTGAAATGGTAATGATGTTTGTTTTCTTCCAGAACAGAAAGCGTTTTTTCTGAAGTGACCGCATGATAAAGACGGAAAGCTGAGTGAAGAAAAAATACGATCCAACGATTGTCATTACGATGACAGGCACCATTCTGATCATTAATGAATTCATAGTTGCCGTTGCAGCGAGATAATAGCTTGCCAGCAGAAGAACCGCAGACAATAGCGAAAGAAGAACGGATACTTTCGGTTCTTTCTTAGGCTTCTGGCCTGATTGAAACAGGCTGATCAGCGAGTTCGTCCTGACAAGAAAAGCAGTAAATACAGAAATCAGGAGAAAGAGTCCGAGAAACGCCCCGATCGTCAGTACGACCGCTTTCCATGACAGATAGAACGGCAGTGAATGAATATCAAGCAGCTGAGCAGCGACCAAAAAAAATAATTTTGCGGTCAGGATCCCGGCCGCGATTCCGATCAGGATGGCACCGGTTCCGATCATCATATTTTCCATAAAAACCATAATGTTCAACTGGGTTTTCGTCATACCATGCATCATCAGAATGCCGAATTCTTTTTTTCGAGTTTTAAGGAAGGTACTGACAGAGTACAAGACAAAGAAAAAAGCAAAGAAGTACATGACAAATTCAGCCATGACCATGAGCTGGATCGCCAGGCTCTGAGTCAGCCCTTTTTTGATTCCAGGATGGAAAATAAAAAGAGCGTAAACAAAGAAAATCATGACAGAGAAGGAGCTGCTCAGAAAATACGCGGCATACGTTCTTTTGCTGCGAAGCACATTTCTAAAGGCGAACTGTGGAAAGGTCATGGCTGTCACCTCCAAGCAATGCTAGCATATCGATGATTTTCTGGAAGAAGGCCTGTCGGTTATCGCCCCGATAGATCTCATTGTACAGGTGGCCATCCTTGATAAAGATCACCCTGTGGCAATAGCTCGCCGCCACGGCATCGTGCGTCACCATCAAAGCGGTTGCGCCTTCATTTCTATTAATCGCGGACAGGGTTTCCATCACATCCCTGGATGATTTGGAATCAAGATTTCCTGTCGGCTCATCAGCCAGTATGAGGGAAGGATCATGTATGATCGCACGGGCGATGGCGGTACGCTGCATTTGTCCTCCGGATATCTCATACGTTCTTTTTTTGACGATAGAGTCAATTCCTAGTTTCTTGGTAACGGTTTGAAGCTTTCTTTCCATCTCTCTAACCGGTTCTCCATCAAGGGTAAGCGGAAGCACAATGTTTTCTTCCACCGTTAATGTGTCCAGCAGATTAAAGTTCTGAAAGACAAAGCCAAGCTCATGACGCCTGAAGAGTGCTGTTTCTTTACGGTTTAACTGATGGGGATTGCGGTTGTTGATAATCACGTCTCCGGATGTTGGCGAATCGATTGTCGCAATGAGATTCAGCAGCGTTGTTTTTCCGCTTCCTGAAGGTCCCATAATTCCGACAAATTCTCCTTTTTCAATCGAAAAGTTTATGTTTTCCAAAGCTTTATGGGAGGCTTTGCCTTCGTAGACTTTGGTAAGGTGTTTCACATTTAAAATCGGCATCTATATCACTCCTGTTCTTTTTCTGTTTTTATTGTAGCTCGGAGCAAACAGATGCTGCCATTTGGTTAGCTTACAGAAAGCTTACAGTTTTGTAAGGTTAAAACAGGATTCTAACCGTTGTGCCAGAGCCGGGAGATGAATCGATCTCAATGCGATGTCCTAGCTTCTCGCATATCTGCCTGGCAAGATACAGGCCCATTCCTGTTGATTCTTGAAAGCTCCGTCCGTTCTCTCCCGTAAAATAAGGATCAAATACACGAGGCAGGTCGCTCTTGGGAATTCCAACTCCTCGGTCAATCACTTCGATTCCTGTCCGCCCATCCTGTCTAAATGAACGGAAGGTCACTTTTTCTCCTGGTGTTTGGGTGTAACGCACCGCATTGGTGACCAGTTGGTTGAGGACGAAAGAGAACCATTTATCATCAGTAGTCACTGTCAGGCCTTGTTCTATCATTAGCTCTGGATAGACACGATTCCGTATGAACAGCCGTTTCTGGCTCGAGGCTGCTTTTTTTACGAGCAGCGAGAGATCTAGGCGCTCAGCATAAAAGTCACGGTCAAATGTATCGAGGCGTGATGTATACAATACCATTTCCAGCCCCTTTTTTAGCCGGTCGAGTTCATCCTCAATGGATTGAGAAAATTCATCGTCACGGTCCTGGACCATAAGATGGATCACGGACAACGGTGTTTTCATCTGATGCACCCACTGGTTGATGAACTGAACGTGATGATCCAACCTGTGCTTGTAGTTGTACAAGTCTTTTTTGTAGTGGCGGATCATCTCCTTTTGAAAGTTTTCAAGGCTTTCGGGCAGCGGTGAATCCTGCTGATTGTATGGTAGATCATCAAGTGAAGCAAGGGGTATCGTCAGCCTGTGATAAAACGAACGGTGGGAAAAGTACCTGTAGGTCAGATAACCCGCCAACAGACAGGAGCTCAATAAACAGGCATACAGAGTAATTTTCCAATCGGTATGACCGTCCAACCGGTAAATGGCAATGATCACCGCGAGCTGTATAAGGTAGACAAAACACAGCAATAAGTGTTCTCTAATAAAAAGCTTCATTGGCCGCTCCAATTTGGCGTAAACCGGTAACCCTGTCCGCGGATGGTCTGGATGGCATCGGTGATGTCAAGCGCTGTCATTTTCTTGCGAACCCTCGTGATATATACATTCAACGTGTTATCATCAACAAAAGTTTGGTCGTCCCAGATTTTTTCTAAGAGACGGTCGCGGCTTACGATCCGTTCAGATTTTCTCATGAGTTCATCGAGAATTTTGGCTTCTGTATGGCTGAGTTCGATCTGTCTGGACTCATACTGGACAGACAGGCGTTCTACATCAAGGGTTAAGCCATCAATCTCAACCGTGCGGCTGTTTTGACTCGAAGCATACGTGCCATAGACTCTTCTGAGCAGACTGTTGATTTTGGCCAATAGAATCTCATAGTCAAACGGTTTCGTGATATAATCATCGGCTCCGTTCTCAAGAGCCATCACCTGATCCATCTTTCCGTCTCTGGCAGATACGAACAGGACAGGGCATGTCGAAAATGTACGGATTTGCCTGCACCAATAGAAGCCATCAAACTTTGGGAGATTGACATCCAAGAGACAGAGATGTGGACTGAACTCCTCAAAATGAAGGGCAACAGCATCAAAGTCTTTGACAGCATAGGTGTCAAATCCATATTTCCGCAAAAAGTTTTCAAGCAAAGAGACAAGACGGATGTCATCTTCAACGATAAAGATTTTAAACATAGGTACTCTCCTTAAGTGATGTATAGTTAAAAGTTTACTAGAAGAAACAAAAAATTCCAAAGCATTAAATTAAAAAATCCGGATGGCGAGTGTCTTTTGATTTGTTATAATGTTCAACATATAATAAGTAAAGCGAGTGATTGGAATGGATGCGAAAGAACGAGAACTGCTGCAGCTCATTGAAAAAAATGGCCGGCTGGAAACAGCGACGATCGCCAGGCTGATGGGCATTTCAGAAGAAGAAACCATACAAATGATTGAAAAGCTTGAACATGAAAAGGTTATACTAGGCTATTCAGCCATTATCAACTGGACAAAAGGGACAGATGAAGGCGCAGTAACGGCCATGATCGATGTCAAGGTTACACCGAAGCGAGGAGTCGGATTTGATAAAGTAGCTGAGCGCATTTATCGTTTCCCTGAAGTGAAAGCGGTCTACCTCATGTCAGGTGTCTATGACTTATCCGTATCGATTGAAGGGAAATCGATGGCTGAAGTGGGGCGTTTTGTTTCTGAGAAACTATCAACCATTGATTCTGTCATCTCGACCACCACTCATTTTATACTGAAAAAATACAAGCATGACGGTCTTGTTTTCAGTGAAGATGAGGAAGATAAACGAATTGTGGTGTCGCCATGATTACAGAACAACGTTCTAAATACCTTTCTGAAACGGTAAAATCCATTAAGCCGTCCGGCATCCGCCGTTTTTTCGACCTGGCGTCATCCATGGAGAACGTTATATCACTCGGGGTTGGCGAACCGGATTTTGTGACCCCATGGAACGTGATTGAGGCAAGCTATCATTCTCTTGAACAGGGATACACTGCATATACTGCAAATGCAGGACTCCCGGAACTAAGAAAAGAGATTTCCCGCTATATGCGAAGACGGTTTGGGGTATCCTACCGGGCAGAGGACGAAATGATTGTTACGGTCGGCGCTTCACAGGCGATCGATATAGCGCTCCGTGCGATCCTTAATCCCGGTGAGGAAGTCATAGTGGTTGAACCTAGCTTCGTTTCGTATGCGCCAACGGTCACTCTCGCCGGCGGAGTTCCGGTTCCGGTTCATACGTACAGCCAGGATGAGTTCAAGCTGCAGCCTGAACACATTGAGTCGGCGGTCACCGAACGGACAAAAGCGATTCTTTTGTGCAGCCCGAACAATCCGACAGGCACCGTTCTGTCCAAGAACGACTTAGTTAAAATTGCTGAAGTGGTTGAAAAGTATGATCTGCTCGTCATTTCCGATGAGATTTATGCCGAGTTGACGTATGATGAGCCGTATACAAGTTTTTCTTCGATAGAGAGTATGCGCGACCGTACGATCCTGATTTCCGGTTTTTCGAAAGCATTTGCGATGACAGGGTGGAGGCTTGGCTTTGCCTGCGGTCCAAAAGAGATCCTCCAGGCCATGCTGAAAATTCATCAGTACACGATGATGTGTGCGCCGACGATGGCCCAGCATGCCGCGCTGGAAGCCTTGGTGAACGGACAGAAGGACGTGATCAAAATGAAGGAAAGCTACCGTCAGCGCCGCAGTCTCGTAACTCACGCCCTGGAGGAAATGGGCCTTTCCTGCCATATCCCCGGGGGTGCTTTCTACGTCTTTCCATCCATTGAAAAAACAGGCTTAAGTTCTGAAGAATTTGCCGAACAGCTCTTAATGCAAGAGAAAGTCGCTGTCGTGCCGGGAAGTGTGTTTGGAGAGAGCGGAGAAGGCCATGTGAGATGCTCGTATGCAACCTCCATACAAAAACTGGAGGAAGCGATGCGCCGAATCGACCGGTTTCTAAAGACGTTATAAAAAGGAGCTGGACAGTGGAAGCAATATCCATGTCCAGCTTTTTTGTGACTATTTTTGAGGGGGGCGCAAAAATTCATAGATCGCGGAAAAGTCTTCTTTTCCCAGGCCGTACTGGTTTGCCAGGCTGTAAATTTCTTTTGTCAGGTTGGCGATCGGCAGGGAACTGTGGTTTTGATACGCTTCACCGGTCACCAGGTTTAGGTCCTTTTGTATGTGCTCCAATGGAAATTCCACGGTGTACTCATTCGTTAGGAGCTTCTTCTTTTTGCCGGCTAGAAAAGCACCTGTGGTGGGACCGCCGATCAGTGTTTCCAGTATGGCTTCTTTCTCGAGTCCAAGAGCCTCTCCAAAGCTAACGGCTTCTGCAAATACAGCCATCGACTGTGCGAGCATCAAGTTGACAACAAGCTTCATGGACGTCCCGCTGCCGTGCCCGCCCTGATGGTGAATGGCTTTCCCCATGGCTTCTAAATACGGACGGACCTCAACGAGAGCATCCGCGTTACCGCCTACATGAAACACGAGCTCTCCGCGTTCAGCAGGAATTAACGAGCCGGCAACCGGTGCATCCAGAAATCGGATGTCATGCATGCTCGCTTCTTCTGCCATATGCTCGAGAACGTGGGATTCACCGTGCTGCAATCTACCCAGATGGATCCTTTGGGGAGATGCTTTAAAAAGCCATCTTCACCCAGGGCCACGCTTTCCACCGCTTGAGGGTTGGTGAGCATTGTAATAAGAACATCGGAATGCTTGGCCGTTTCTTTCGGTGTTTCTCCCCATTGAGCGCCCATGGCCAGTACATCCTCAGCTTTTTGCTTCGTCCGATTATACACAGTAAGCTCATGGCTTTTCGCCAGCAGGTTGCCTGCCATACGGCTGCCCATGATGCCCAATCCGATAAATCCAATCATATGATCCCTCCTTGTTTCCTCAATTCTAAACGCCATCTCGGGCAATCTCCACTCCGACGCTTTGAATCGTTTCGTCCTTTATAAAAAAAGCCTCCCTTTGTACTGGAAGGCTTTCTTTGTCTATCTATTCGACAAGCTTATTGGCTAGAAACAATATTTTCTGTTTTCTTCACTAAAAATTGCAGAGTCTGATCATACTCGCGCTTAAGGCTATCGATGATCTGCTGAACAGGGGCCACTTCCTTAACCCTGTTGACTCCTTGTCCGGCCGACCAAATATCTTTCCATGCCCTGGCATCAGAGGAATCCAGGTGGGACACATCTACGGCTTCTTTTTTCTTCAGCCGGTCAGGATCGAGTCCGGCATTACGGATACTCGAAACGAGATAGTTGGCGTTTACACCGCTGAACGCATCCGTATAAATAAGATCCTCGAAGGAGGCTTCGATCAGCATTTCTTTATATTCATTGCTGGCAAAGCTTTCAGAGGCGGCAATAAAGCGGGTACCCATGTATGCGAGATCGGCTCCGAGTGCCTCGGCTGCCAGAATATCCTGCCCGTTATTAATACATCCGGCAAGGATGGTGATTCCATCCCAAAACTCTTTTACCGCACCGATAAAGGCGATGGGATTGATGGTACCCGCATGTCCGCCGGCCCCGTTGCAGACCAGAATCAGCCCGTCAACACCGGTTTTGGCAGCTTTTTTCGCATGAACCAGATGGATGACATCCGAGAATACCAGACCTCCGTATTCGTGAACGATCTCAACCACTTCACCCGGATGACCGAGAGAGGTGATGACAACAGGAGGCTTATGTTTCCGGATAAGCTGTAAATCTTGCTTATACCTCTTATTTGTTTTATGTACGATGATGTTTACAGCCCATGGAGCAATCTTGCGTTCTGGATCCTGGGCTTTTGCTTGCTTTAATTCTTCCGTGATGCGGAGCATCCATTCATCCAGTATCTCATTCGTTCGCGCATTGAGCAGCGGAAAAGAACCGATGATGCCTGATTTGCACCCTTCAATAACGAGTTCCGGGCTTGAAACGAGAAACATGGGGGCAGAAATGA
The DNA here is from genome assembly GCF_050468105.1 of Fictibacillus sp. NRS-1165. NCBI lineage: Bacteria > Bacillati > Bacillota > Bacilli > Caryophanales > Fictibacillaceae > Fictibacillus > Fictibacillus sp. NRS-1165. Next base: position 46,968 of record NZ_JBDPNU010000050.1, on the reverse strand, counting down.
CTGGCAGTTCAAGCTGATTGACGAAATGTTCCGGTAATTTCGCGGACATTGATATTCCCCTCTCTTTCATTAGCTGAAATAAATGAATGAACTCTCATTCATTTTCACAAAGCAAAACTGGCGATTTCTTATATATTTAAAGTACTTTACCCCTCGTGTTCGGTCAAGAGTAAACGGTTACAAAATTTCCAGAAATCCATTCTATGATAGAATGGGAATAAATACTAACCGAAAAAGGAATGGCCATAAAATGAGAACATTTAAACATTGCCAAAGCTGTGGAATGCCTTTCACAAGAGATGAAAAAGGAGGAGGGACAGAACGAAACGGTGAAAAAAGCAGAATGTATTGCAGTCATTGTTACGAGAATGGAAGTTTTGTAAACCCTGATCTTACTGCCGAAGAGATGAAACAGAGGGTACAGGGGAAGATTGTGGAGTTTGGTGCCCCTCGTTTTATGGCAAAGTTCTTTACAAGAAAGCTTCATCAATTGGAAAGATGGAAATCAAACTGAATCCATTCCGGAAGGGGATGATAGGATGTCCTTGGCAGGAGGCTCAGGGTTTCTGGGTGAATCTTTAGCTCGGTTTTTACTGAAAAAGAGCTATAAGGTAATTATTTTATCTAGAAAACCAACCCGGTCTGAAAATGGGCTTCGTTATGTTCAATGGGACGGCCAGCAGATTGGGGAATGGTCTGCAGAAGTGGATGGATCCTACGCGGTGATCAATTTCACCGGGAAAAGTATGAATTGCATTTATACAAAGAAAAACAGGCAAGAAATCGTTTCGTCTCGTTTGGATTCGGTAAAGGTGCTTCGGGAAGCGGTTAAGCAGTGCGGCTCTCCTCCCCAAGTTCTTATTCAAGCAGGATCACTTGCCATCTTTGGCGACACAGCACTCTTAGGTGATGAAGACTCGCCGCATGGAACAGGATTCTCAGTTGGAGTCTGTAAGCAGTGGGAAGCTGAATTCTTTAAAGAACCGATGTATGGAACAAGGCAGGTACTGCTGAGGATTGGATTTGCCTTAGGAAAAAACGGGGGGGCACTCGAACCGCTTCAGAAGCTTGTGTCTTTAAACCTGGGCGGTACCGTGGGTTCGGGAAAGCAATATATCAGCTGGCTGCATGTGGATGATTTGAACGCCATGTTTTTAGAAGCGATGGAATCGGATCGTTATTCAGGAATCTATAATGCAACCGGCCCCCATCCGGTCACGAACAAGGCGTTCATGAAAACGTTGAGGAAAGCCATGGGAAAAGGCTGGGCTCCTCCAGCACCGTCACCTTTTGTCTGGTTGGGCGCTTATACGGTTATGCGAACCGAACCAAGCCTTGCATTAACCGGCCGGAATTGCGTGCCGAGAAGGCTGCAGGAAAATGGTTTTCAATTTACATATACCGATCTGGAAGAAGCGCTGCGGGACCTCGTATAAAAAACCCGCTAAAAATCTTCGGCGGGTATAAGACGCTCTTCGAAGATTTATTATTTAAAATTAAAACAATATGACATTTGTCACCTTTAACTCATGACATATACGACTGATCATTCGCAGGCAATCCTCGTAAAATAATGCCATACAAGTGGAGGTGGCCTTACATGAGTGAAGTCGTTTCATTGAGCCGTGACACAAAATCATTTAAAAACCAAATAGCAGTTGTTGTATCATTCACGATTCATAAAGGAGAAATCGTTGCCATCCTTGGTCCGAACGGCGCAGGGAAACGACAACCATTCTCATGATGCTTGGATTGATGGAAACGGAAAGCGGTGTAGTGCTTTTTAATAGGGACCCGAGGGAAAAAAACGGAAAGAGAGAAGTTAGGAGCGATACTTCAAGCTTCAAGCTTCAAGTGAAAATCGGATTGAGGCAACGCTGAAGATAAAGGCTGGATATAAAAAAGCGACCCGAATTAAAACTTGGGTTGCTTTTTTTGATGGAATGGATTAAATCGGGGAAAGTAATCCTTCAATCTTCGCTTTTGCTTCTTCAGGTGCTACTAATTCCAGTACGATTTTCTTGAACTCAAAGCCTTCTAGATCTAAGATCAGAACATTTTTGTGGTTTGAATAGGAAAGAAACACCCATTCATTGTCATATAGGAAACGGCCGTGCTTTACGTTTTTGCCGATACCGGACGTCCCCACACGAAAGGCTAGCGGATTGATCTTAAATTCATCTATTTTTACACTTTGGATGGCTGAGAGGGGAACCTTAATTTCTTTTTTCAACGATGCCGCAGCCGTCATGCCTGTAAAATGGATAATGAGTTTATCATTCAAATACTCAATATATTTGCTCATAGTTTGAAAAACCTCCTTTTATAAGTTTGACGTTTAAAGTAGAAATATCGTTCGAAAAAAAATATTTTTTAAGTATAAAAAACAGATGCTCGTAATGTATACGGCACCTGTTTTTATCGTTTAGCTTGCTTTCTTGTCAATCCCAGCCACAAGCCTCTTTTAACTTCACTTGGACAACCACAGGATCATGATCACTCGCACGGCCATGCTGTTCCATGAACTGTGAGTTGATGTGGACGATGTCTACATTCGTGTCCTTTTTCAGGTTGTTGGTCACGAGGATGTGGTCAAGCACTTGGGCATTGCCTTGGTATGAATAAGTGTAGCGTTCCTTGTATGGAACTTCCTGAATCATATCGGAAAGTTCTTTTCCTTTTAGTTTTTCCAGAGCAGGTGTAAATTCAAAGTCATTAAAATCGCCAAGCAGTACGACATTCGCTTTCGGATCATCGGCTTTAATGCTTTTTACGAAGTTGTTGACGATGCCTGAAATCTGCAAACGCTGGAGCTCACTGTTCAATACAGGAGGCTGATTTTTGCCGAACAGCGGTTGGTCTCCGCCTTTTGAATTAAAATGATTGGCGATCACGGTTACTTTTTCTCCATTAAACATAAATTGTGCAGCCAGTGGCTTACGGCTGTTCTCAAAAGCAGGGTTGGCCGGATCGATACGCCCTGGGTTGAGTGACAGCTTGCCATTCTTGTATTGAACAGCCTCAGTCGGTGTCCCTTTCGTTCCTGGGGCAAGGGATACACGCTCAGGATTATAAATAAAGGCAACCCGGATATTTCCGCCGGGAATTCCTCCGTCCTTGTCATCGATTGGAGCAATGTCGGTGTATTGATAAGCAGGACCGCCTTTTGCTTTAATTTCATCGATGAGACGCTCTGCGCTTTCCTTTGCATCGGTTCTGCCGTCATCTACTGGCCCGTCTCCATCTTGCATTTCGATTAAACCTACAATGTCTGGGGCATTCAGATTATGAACGATGGAGCCGGCGACCCGTCCTGCTTTTTCATCGCTCGTCCCGTCTTTTCCACCTTCATTGGCAGAGAAGTTCTCTACGTTAAAGCTCGCGATCGTTAATTTCTTATGCTTTCCATGCAATTTTGTGGTTTCAGGCTTTGTTTTACCTTCCACAAGGGCAGGGAGCTGGTCTTTGTCCGTCAGTACTTTAAAGTTGCTGAAGCTGTAGCTCATGACTCCGGTAATATTGCCTTTGAAGTAATCGCCGGACTTAGCAACAAAGCTGGTGTCGTTAATGTCCACGAAGATTCGTTCAGGGTTGTAGTCTGTTTCTGAGATATTAATCGCTCCTGATGTATTAAACGGTGTATTTCCTTTGTTTTTGGTCACGACTGCGAGTTCCCCGTAGTTTTGTGGTGCAACGATTTTCGGTGTTTCCACTTCGACTCGCATGCCTTCCACACTCTCATAGAAATCGATTCCGTCTTCTTTAGGGTCAAAACGTCCAAAATTGTCATTATCAATGATGTGTGTCGGAATATGCCTCCCGTGATCTCCAAGGACCACAGGATCTGGAAGGGCATGACCACTATGCATGATAGAAACAGAGCCCCCGTTTTCAGCGTTTATTTCCGTCACGGCAAGGTCGGTTTTCAATTTCTCCGCATATCCGTCAAGCACCCACTCTTTTACCTGGCCCGTCGTTTTTACTAGATCCCCGCTTTTTAAGCCATGGTTCTTTTTATAAACCAGGATGCCTTCAGAAGTTTTCTCATCAAGGTCGGGGACAGTGTCCTGCATATAGAAGTTGTTGGCATCAACTACGTGAGTAACAACACCCTCTACATCTGCAGCCGATTGATTCGCAAATGGCGACTGGTGGGAAGCCCCTTGAATGTCGTGGATTCGAAGTCCAGTTAATGCAACCGTATATTTAAAAGTAGAGACCTCGCTATTTTTAAGCCCTTCTTTGATCGCGATCGCTTTTACCGTTGTATCCTTATTTATGGTAAGTGGTTCACTGTATCGGCTGCTGCTGGAAGTCGGATTGCTTCCGTCCAGTGTGTAATAAATCGCAGCATTTTCGGTAGCTGTGGATAATGCTGCTTTTGTTCCGCTTTTCACTAAACCTGAATCAGGTGAAGCAGTAACTGGCTCAGCTTGAGGTTCTGATGGCGTATCTCCTTGAAAAGAGAAGCTTTTGGCGTTCTTATGGCCCGGAACAGAGAAGTAGGCCATTAAATCACCCGTAATCTGCACTTTTTTGCCCAGGTTTTCCGGGTGGACTTTAAGATTTAATCCATCTCTCACCGCACCGGCCGGCAGCTGTACAGGGAGGATTTTTGCTTTGTCGGTTTCAGAAGGAGAATCCGCGATTGCAAGATTTGTGTCTTGCGAGAAAGGAGAAGAATGCTGATAAGAAATCGATGCTCCGCTTCCTCCTTTTACCGTACCGACAATGTATCCTTCAACGGTTTTATGGGATCCGGTATTATGGGAAATGGCATCGGCTACTGTGACCACATCGGCAGCAATGGCTTTACTGGAAACTATTGGAGAAAGCATGCTGGCGATGAAGAGCAGTACCATGGAAAGGCTAAACACCTTATTCAAGCTTTTTGTCTTCATGAACGTTCACCCTTTGCTTCATATTTTAAAAGCACTTTACACCCCATTGAAAAAGAGGGCGATTATTGTAAATATATCATGTAAAAAAGGTTACAAATGGCTTATAAGGAAAAATGAGGAATTATACCTTGGTTTAGAATTTGTATTAGTAATATTTACCTAATAAGTATAGACTTGGCCATAACCCTGTAGGGCGATGGGAAGAGATGGATATATTACGGAAAATTCAGTATTTGTACTAAAGAACATCTTGTATAACCCGGCTGTCTCCTTTATGCTAATAGGAACTTGAAGTTAAGAAAGGGGAATTCCCATTAAAGACCTTCATTCTTTTGGATGGTACGCTTCGCGTATTACTCCGCATCTTTCAAAAGATTTTTTTAAACCTGTACCTGCCCGCCTTTGGGGAGGATTTGCCTATCTGCTCGTGGTAGTGGCTGGATTGTTAGCCATTGGGCTTTTTGATCTGCACATCATTATCAATATCGTAATAGCAGGAGTGCTCGGTGCGAGTTTTGCAGCCATGGGTTTTCTTGGCCATGAAATTCTCCATGGTACAGTGGTGAAAACGGCATGGCTTCGAAATTTTTTGGGGGCTGTAGCCTTTTGGCCGCTGAGTACAGGGCCAAGATTGTGGAGAAAATGGCATAATATGAACCATCATGTCCATACACAGCATGATGAAAAGGATCCAGATGCCTGGCCTAATCATGAAAAATGGATACAAAATTCGCTTCTTCGTACGATCTATCGTTTACCGTTTGGAGTTCGAGCGTTTTTTAGCTTTCTGTCGTTAAGTGTCCAATTTTCAATGCATGGTTTAAAGATGTTCATCGAGTACATAAAGGACTTTAACCCCAAAAACCGTCCGGCTGTTTTGCTGCAGACGGTTTTGCCATGGGCGACATGGATAGGGATTATGTTTTGGATGGGGCCGGTTAAGTGGTTGTTTGCCTTCGTATTTCCGCTATTGATCGCCAATTTTATTGTGATGAGCTATATTTCTACCAACCACAGGCTTAACCCGCTGACCCCTGTGAATGATCCGCTCGCTAACAGTTTGACTGTTACGGTTCCTAAATGGGTGGATGTGCTGCATTTCAATTTTTCGTATCATACTGAGCATCATTTATTTCCTAGTATGAGCCCGAAATATTATCCAATTATTAAGCAGCATATTAAAAAGATGTGGCCTGAGCGTTATCACGAAATGAAAATGAGCAATGCGATGAAAGCTCTTTGGAATACACCTAGAATCTATTATAAAGATAATGAATTGATTGATCCTCATAAGAAGAATACATTCGGCACACTGGGCAACGGCCTGGATGGGGCAAAACAATCTAATCCTGAAGTGATGAAAAAAACGGTATGAATCCAAAAAAAGACCTTGGCTGCTGCGGCAGCCAAGGTCTTTTGTGATAACCATTTTGAGGTGCTGATTTCTCTCCGTTTTCTCTTTGTACAACTTTTGGTATGGAGGTAGGATAGTGTCATCAGGAGGCTGAAAACCAATGGTTCTTTTCGTTCGCCGCTATATAATAAATGACATTACCAATAAAGGAACGGCCATTTGTTGAATGTGCATGCAAACACTCCTCATCTGACATTCTTTAAGTCTCATTAACTTGAAGTATATCACTCTATTTTTAAAGTCAACTACCCACTTTTTTTGTATATGTTTTTGAAATAATAAAATAGGGTGTAGTTGTTAGTTGAAAATGAATTGTTATCTCGTTGTAATCCTCATGTCATAATGTGTTGTTAGAATTGGCTAGGAATTCATTAAACAGGAGGATGTTATTTTGAAAAAATTAGTTTCGGGAATTATTGTAGCAGGTGTACTTGCCGTGAATCCAGTAGCAGGCCATGCAGCACTTGGAGACAACACGCTTAAACCAGAAACCCATGATTCAGACGTTCAGGACCTCCAGGCTTTGTTGAAAAAGAAAGGTTATTTTACATATCATGAAACTACGAACTACTATGGACCATACACAGAGTCAGCAGTAAAGAAGCTGCAGAAAGATAAGGGAATCCAAGTTGATGGAGTCGCAGGAAATTCTGTGTATAAAGCTCTTGGTGTATTCAGCAAGCAGGCGATTGTGGATGAAGCAGAAAAATACCGCGGAACACCCTATGAGTGGGGCGGAGAAACGCCCGATGGATTTGATTGCAGCGGGTATTTAAACTACATCTTCGATAAAGCAGCAAATATAGATCTTCCACGTACCGTGAAAGAAATTCATACAGAAGGAACCTCGGTAGATTCTCCTCATGTTGGAGATATTGTCTTCTTTGATATCGAAGGGGACGGAAATCTTTCTCATGCCGGAGTTTATGTAGGGGATGGAAAATTCATGCATGCTTCATTTTCAAAGGGAGTAACAACGGCAGAATTGGACAGCTCTTACTGGGCTCCTAAATACGAAGGCGCAAAGCGGTATAGATAATATTTTGTGATCGGTGCCAGGCACCGCAATTACACAAGTGTGTAATCGTGGTGCCTGGCACCATTTTTTATCTCTGCTTAAGAAAAAGTTAAGGAAATCCTTTTATACTGGATGTATGAAAGGATAGGAATGATGTTTTCCGCCTGAATATCGCTGCTCCTGGAGCTGAACATCAGTGAAATCCTGTTGGCAGATTTGTGCAGTAGATGCCACATCCTTTAAAATAGCAGGTGTGCCGGCTTCCAATGGCGGATCCATGGATTGAAGCGGTAATGATGTTATTGTCATGCCGTGATGCATGGCCTCTGGTATAAATAAGTTTATGTGAAATGAGGGAAAGGCGTGCTCCGTATTTTAGTCGTTGAAGATAACTTGGCATTGCTTGATTCTATTGTTGAAATTCTGTCTGATGAATTTAAGGTGGACCGTGCGGCGAACGGGGAAGATGGACTTTATGAAGCCATGCAGAACATCTATGATGCCATAGTGCTTGATGTCATGCTTCCTGAAATTAATGGTTTTCAAATGATTCAGCGGATGCGGAAAGAGAATATTAATACCCCAGTCCTGTTTTTAACAGCAAGGGATTCGTTAGAAGACCGGGTGAAGGGCTTGGACTTTGGCGGAGATGATTATCTGGTGAAACCTTTTGAGTCTTCAGAACTGAAAGCAAGGCTTCGTGCCATTTTGCGGAGAAGCGGGAGCTTGACGTTAAAACAGACTCTTCGTTACAGGGGAATTGAACTGCTGGGGCCGGAGCATGACATCCTGGTTGATGGGCATGCGATTAAACTGACGATCAAGCAGTAAGAGCTGTTGGAATATATGATCCAGAACAGCGGAACAATCTTAACCAAAGAACAGATCTATGACCGGGTGTGGGGGGGTGATTCAGAAACCACCATTGCGATCGTGGAAGTGTTCATGCACCACCTTCGCAAAAAACTTGAACCATACCCGTATCAGAAAGATATTAGGACCATTCGCGGTGTAGGCTACATGCTCAAGGGGCAGTAAGGGGATATCAAAATGTTTCAACGCACACATAACAGACTGACTCTTTTGAACTCCATGTGTTTATCATTTTATTAAGCTTGCTTGGGACACTCGTATACTCCTATACAAGGATCAGTCTGTACAATGCTGCTGACCAATCCATCGATGAGGAATTGGAACATCTGCCCGGAAAAGATCACCATGAGCACCGGCCAGAGCCGAAAGACAGGGATTTTATGGCGAGGGATTCAAGGGTAACCATTTTGATTTGGGATCAGAATCACGAGCTTCTCGACGTTCCCCGTCCGCCATTCTTTGTTATGGATAACGTAGATCAGTATCGTCAGAAGAAGTTGAACAAGCTGGAATTCATCTATACGGACGAGGCGACATACCGGACCAAGTCGATTAAAGAAGAGCTTCCTCTCGTCGGAACGGTCACGGTTCAAGCGATTCGAAACGTGAAGAAGGAGGAAGAGCTGCTTCATAAACTGCTTCTTGTCATTATTGCAGGCTGTTTGTTCGGGGGAATATGTGCCATAGGGGGCGGCTACTTTCTTGCAGGCCGTGCGCTGATTCCTATAAAAAAGGCATGGGACATGCAGCAGAAGTTTGTATCGGATGCCTCACATGAACTGAGAACTCCGCTGTCCGTTATTCAGGCGAAGACCGATCTCTTATTCCGGTCTCCATCTGCTACCATTGAGGAAAAAAGCTTGGACATCTCAGCCATTTCAAAAGAGAGCAGGCGGCTGACAAAACTGGTCAGCCAGCTTTTATTGCTCGCCCGGTCAGATTCCAATCAAGTCGAATTAAAGAAGCAGACGTTTCAGCTAGATCAATTACTGAGGGAGATTGCAGATCATTACGGTGAAATTGCCTCTTACCAACGAAAAAATATCTCGCTTAACTCATCCGATCCGATCACCTTTTTGGCAGACAGAGAGCAATTCATCAGCTGATCGTTATACTGCTGGATAATGCCATGAAACATACGGGGCAAGGAAATCAAATCCTGTTAGCAGCAAAAGATGCGGCCGTTTCAATCGAACTGATGGTGAGGGATAACGGACCTGGAATCGCAGAAAGTGAAAGAGAGCGAATCTTTGACCGATTCTATCAGAGTGATAAAGCAAGATCTGATGAAGAAGGGCTTGGACTTGGTCTATCTATAGCCCAATGGATCATTGAAAAGCATAACGGCAAGGTCAGGGTTGAGAGTGAACTGGGAAAAGGGACGGCGTTCATCGTTACGTTTCCAAAATAAAAACGAAGGGCAGCTGCCCTTCGTTGTTGTATTTGTCTATTATATCGCCCAATTCCCTTTGGTGAACAAAGGGATACGTTTTCCATCCTGGTATTCAGCTTCAATTTCAAGATCAGCAGAACCAATCATAAAGTCGGTGTGCCCATGGCTGTGATTGACTCCTTTGGCTTCAAGCTCTTCTTTGCTTAACTGATCTGCTCCAGGGATATTCATAGTGATCGTGTTGCCCAATGCGAGGTGGCAGGATGCATTTTCATCAAATAAGGTGTTGTTGAACACAATTCCTGAGTTAGAAATAGGGGAGTCAAACGGAACAAGAGCAACTTCACCAAGATACTTCATTCCTTCATCGATGTTGAGGAGTTGTTTGAGCGTATCCTCGCCTTTTTCTGCCTTAACATCCACCACTTTTCCTTTTTCAAAGGTTAAGCTGAAGTTCTCGATGATGTTCCCCATGGCAGATAACGGCTTCTTGCTTGCTACGGTTCCGTTAACTCCTTCTTTAAGCGGAGCGGTAAATACTTCTTCTGTGGGCATATTTGGTATGTAAAACGTGTTGAAGGTTGAATGATGCCCCCCGCCGATCCATACATGTTCAGGATGGAGATCAATGCTGAGATCAGTGCCTTCTGATTTATAGTACAGTGTTTTAAATTTCTGCTCATTCAAATAATTAACCTTACTCAGCAGCGTTTCCCCATGCTCTCTCCATGCTGTCACTGGGTCTGGCTGATCAACACGAACCGTTTGGAAAATCGCTTCCCAAAGGGCTGCAATGGCATCGTTTTCATCTTTATCCGGAAAAACACTCTTTGCCCAGCCAGCAGTAGGAGCTCCAGCGATCAGCCACGGAACATCACCTGCAAGTCTTGCATTTGTGAATTTTTCAAGCCGTTCACCTGCGTTCTTTTGCACAAGCAATAATCGCTCGGACGGAACTCCCTGAAAGGCATTTGGATCATTGCCGGTAACCATCAGCATGCAATCATTGTTCTCGAGCAAGCTGTCATACATGCCGAGCTGCCATTGAGGAATATTATCCTTTAAAACCTCTTCGGAAGCCCCGTTTAAGTGTATTCGGCTCGTTTCTGTGTCTGTCCATTCGACAAAGACACGCTTGCATCCGTTCTTATACGCATGTTCCGTTACTTTGCGGGTGAATGGAGCGGCTTCTATATTAGAATTAATAAGCAACCGCTGCCCTTCTTGAAGATTCAGACCCACTTTAACAACCAGTTCCGCGTATTGATCCAACTTTTCTTCAAACGTTTTCATCGTATCCCTCCTATACTTTGATTTTACTACAGGTGAGGAATAACGTGGTATTATGAACCATCCAGTTTATAATATTTTGTATCGAGGCGTCTTTCTTAGGTATACTAGTTCACTAGGAAGGAGTGTCCAAACATGAAATTGGATCATACCGGAATTGCGGTGCGAAGAATAAATGAAGCGATCGATTTATACACATCTATTCTTGGTGGAAAGCTGGTCCGACAGTATACAAGCGAGAAACCAGGAGTAGAAACACATATCGCCGTTATTGAAATGGACAATCAAATCATAGAGCTTTTAGAACCCACGGGTAAAACTTCCCCGATAGAACGGTTCATCCGCCAAAAAGGAAAAGGTGTCCACCATCTTGCTTATGAGGTGGACAACCTTGAAGAAACGATAAGAGAATATGAGGATCGTGGAATCACTTTTTTAAAAGACACCTATCGGATCAATCCTTATGGAAGGAGGCTGATTTACATTAATCCGGTGCACACGCAGGGTACAATCATCGAGTTATGTGATTATATAAAAAGCAATGATTAATGCGTTTTGAAAGGCCGGATACTCTGGGAAAAACAAAAAACATTAAAGGGATCATAATGGGTTTTTACTTCTCTTAAGCGTTCGTAGTTCTTGCCATAGTAGGCATGCTCCCAATTTTTAATGTTTCGGTCCGGCCAGTTCACGTAATCTCCCTTTGTATAAGGAGAAAGAGCTTTTCGAACATGCTTCACCCAGCAGCGGTTTTCTTGCTCTTCATCACGGCGATCCCAGGAGGTGTTATATTCTTGGGCGATAATGGCGTGCCGATGGTAATAGGCAGTTTCATCTGGTTCATAGTTGTCCACAGCTCCGCCAAGCGCCTGCTGCCAAATCGTTGTGTTATTGTTCGGTGCCTTCTCCAAATAGTGTTTCATCGTTTTTATGGCTTCAGTCGGCAGGGGCTTGTACACAAAAGAGCCGGAACGTTTAAAGGGAAGGGGACGGTTTCCTTGAGAGGAATTAAAAAAGCTCACAGCTTCAATAAATGGAACACGCTCAAGCTGCTTATCTGTCGGGGATCCTGTTTGGAGAAGGGGTTCGATGAACTTTACCAATTCTTTAGGTGTACCAATGAATTGGACGGATGCTGTAATGATGCCTTTTTGTTTTGCCGAGAGTTCAATCTGTGAGGTAAGCCGCTTATCTGTAAAAGGGGCCCAGTGCTGCCATGTATCATATGCTTCTTTGAAATCGTCCCACCCCCATGTTACGGGTGCACTCTGAAAGTGAAAGCGGTAACGATGCCAAAATTTCCCTCGCCTCCTCCGCGGCATGCCCAGAACAGTTCACTGTTTTCAACCCTGTTGGCATAGATGATTTTTGCGCCGCACTTGCACGAAGGAACGACAATCTCTACTTCTTCTAAGCTGTCACAGGTTAAGCCAAATTGTCGAGTAAGCATGCCTATTCCTCCTCCGAGAGCAAGTCCGCTTAATCCTACATTGTATACGGTGCCTGCTGGAAGGGTCACCCGATCTTCCCAAAGCTGCCCATACACCAAGCCAAGTTCAGCACCGGCTTGAATCATAGCTGTTTGCTTGTCTTGGCGGTAGTGAATCCCTTTCATCTCACTCACATCAATAATGAGCCCCCTATTGACCAGGGAAAAGTTTTCGTAGCTGTGCCTGCCGCTTCTTACCCGAAAGGGGACTTGTTTTTCTCTGGCCCATCGCAGAGCATTCTTTATATCTTCCCGGTTCTGGCAAAAGACAATGATGCAAGGATACTTCTGGATGCTCAAATTTAAATTTTCTCTCGCACTGTCATAGGCCGTGTTATTTGGGGTAACAATCCGACCTGTAAGTTTAGCTTTTTTCAAAGACTTTCTCCTGTTCAAAGAATAATAGTGCAGAGTAGCTTGTCATAGTTTATGTGAACAGGAGTCAAAAGGATTGGACATAAAAACAGCAAGCCGGGCTCCGGCTTACTGTTAGAGTCAGTCAATGACCTGAATACCATTTCGGTCTTTTTCTTTGTTCAATTGATATAAACGGTACGTATGGCTGACGATGACCTTAAGCAGGGCGTAAAACGGAACAGCCAGGATCATCCCTAGGAAACCGCCCATATTGCCGGCGACAAGAAGAATCAGGATAACCGTTAATGGATGAACATCCAGCTTTCTGCCCATAATCAGCGGAGAAGTCACGTTTCCGTCAATTTGCTGGACCACGATGACCACAATGGCTACTTTTAAGGCCATGAGCGGTGACATGATCAAGCCGATGATAAAAGCGGGTATAAAGGCAATAAATGCACCTAGAAATGGAATGATATTGGTAATCATAGCGACGATGGCAAGAATTAAAGAATAATCGAGACCGATAATACTGTATCCGATATACATCATCACACCCACTAAAAAGGCTGCGGTCGCTTGACCCTGAATATAGGAGCTCAGCGCTTCGTCCATATCTTTTAAAATGCGCTTCGCTTCCGCTGCTTTTAAATAGGGAAGGAAGTTTTCTACTCTGTTGCCAAGTCCTTCGCTGTCCTTCAGCAAATAAAATACGATAAACGGAACCGTAACAATAACAGTAGCAACACTTGTAATGACTCCGATCAGGCTGCCGATTTTCGTGCCGATATTGCTTGCGAAATCCTTGGCATAATCACTTGCCTTTGAGGTAAGGCTGTCGATGGTTATATAATCGTTTTGCTGAAAACGCGAGAGCCATTCATTCTGCTTCAGGCTATTCACTTTATCGTTAAGTGAGTCAATAATTTGCGGTGCATTGTTGATCAAGCTTTTAAACTGACTCTGCAGCTGAGGCCCTAAGAGAAAGACAAGTAACGTCCCAAGCCCGATGAAAAGCAGATAGATGATCAGGATCGACAGCACTTTCGGTATTTTTCGGCGATCTAAATAATAGACGATCGGCCGTAATAAATAAAAAATAACGCCGCCGATCAAGAACGGGAAGAATAAGGTCGTAAAAATGATTTCCACGGGGCGAAAGATAAAATCCACCTTGGATGAAAGTAAAACAATGAGTAATATAATGATAATCGCATAGCCTATGCGAAAAGCTTTTGAGTTTGGCATAACATCACCTCAGATTGGATTGTTTGCAGTATGAAAGCTAGGTATGATTTTTTAGTTTTAAATATTCTCATCTTCTCTGGCCTGGCCGTTGGCACCGTATTTCTTTATTGGATGGCTCGTTTCCGATTTCCGCAGTTTTACACGCCCGTGACGCAGAATCTCACTATTATTCGTTTCTTCTAAAAGAACGCACGTTCCCCTCGCGTGGCACGGTATCGATCTGGATGCTTGCAAAAATCGATTGTTCTGAAATCTAAATCATAATCAAATGCCAATCTCACCGCCTCCTTAATACCTTATTGTTCCCTATATTGGCAGGTCTTAAAACGACAATATCAGGCCGCCGAACATATCTCCTTTTCTACGAAACAAAAAATGCAGGAAGGCTTAGGTGCCTTCCTGCTATTTAGGAGTTAAAACGGACGAAGAGGAATGAAAATCTAAACCACCAATAGAGCATAAATGAGTAGCCAATTAGAATAATGGCGGCCCATGGAGAACCGCTCACCATGCCAGTGATCAGTTGATCCCATTCCGTGTTGCCTTTAGGACGGCCCAGGGCAAACATAAAACTGATTACAGGAGTTGCGATAACAAAGCAAGATTAATAATAGTAGCTTTTATATGTACTTTTTTCAGCAGATTTATGATGGTTGCCAATAAAGTCAGCCCTATAAATGAGTAAAATAGCAGCCAGAGCCAATCAGGAAGAGTTTCATGCGCCATACAGCGTCCCCCATTAGTCAATATTCTTTCATACCCCATCTGTATCCTAAAGGAGAAAAGAAAAAATTGCATAAGAACTTTTTACAATTTTTTACAAATAATAGAGACGATTTTTGCTTTTATTGTAACTTTTTGTGAACTATAGCCTCCGGTTACTTGGCAATTTCCTCTCCGTCAATTACCATTAGTTATGAATAGGAGTATGGAAAGAGGGATGACTTTGGGATATATTGTGACAGCCGTTATTGCAGGTTTGATCGTAACAGGGCTTACCGTTGCTATTGGTCTTCAAAAGGATGAAAAATACGGGTCCTCAACGAAAAATAATCTCAGCAGGCTGACGGCCATTTACGTTGTTTTAATTATCTGTTGTATCATCGGTTTAGGCATTTATATTGGGAATCGTTAATCGAACAGAAGATGAAAAAATGAAGAGAGGGAAAAACATGAAATCTGTCATTCTTGATGTAGATACGGGAATTGATGATGCGTTGGCGATCGCTTATGCGGTCCATTCTCCGGAATTAAACATCCTCGGTATTACAACGGGTTTTGGGAATGTATCTGCTGAGGAAGCAACAAGGAATACACTCCAGGTTCTTCAATTATTAAATAGAGCAGATATTCCTGTTTATCGAGGTGCAGAACGGCCGTTTCGCAGAGAAAGCACCCGTCACAGAGCGTACGATGTGCATGGGCAGGATGGTTTGGGGAACATTCAGCTGCCGCCGCCTGAACTCTTATCATCAGGGCTGCATGCCAGTGATTTTATCATTTCGATGGTGAAAAAATATCCTCATGAGATCACTCTTATTACGGTAGGTACTCAGACCAACCTGGCTCTTGCTCTGGAAAAAGAGCCTTCCATTATAGATTTGGTGAAGGAAGTCATTATCATGGGCGGCGCAGTCACCGTCCCGGGAAATGTTACACCTGCTGCAGAAGCGAATTTTTATGCGGACGCAGAAGGGGCGGATTTTGTGCTTCAATCAGGGCTTCCGATTACACTTGTCGGTCTTGATGTGACGATGAAGACTCTTTTACAGAGACGGACTTTGGCAGATTGGGGAAGCTGCGGATTGAAAACGGGTGAAATCTTTGCTGAAATGTGCAGCTTTTATATGGATTTTTATGAAAGCAAGAATCCGGGGCTCGGCGGATGTGCTCTTCATGATCCATTAGCTGTTGGGGTCGCAGTCGATCCCTCTTTTATTATAACAACATCAATGGGCGTCCGAATTTCAAAAGAACCGGAGAACCTGGGGCAGAGTATAGGTGTGGCAGCAGATAAAGGAATCTCTGTAGGTCTTGAAGTCGATGCAGAGCGATTCAGGGCACACTTCCTCAATCGCATCCTTCCTGCCGGAAAAAAGGGGAGTCATCATGCTTGACATTAAAGAGATCTCCGCTGAACAAACGTATGAGATTAGACATAAAGTGCTTCGTCCCAATCAAACGCTGGATGAATGCCAGTTTCCGGGTGACAATGATCAGGGGACGTTCCATCTTGGGGCATATCAGGGGGATAAACTTATTTCAATCGCCTCTTTTTATCGAGAGAGTCATCCGGATATTACAGGCAGTGTGCAGTACCGCCTGCGCGGAATGGCCACCCTTGAAGATTACAGGAAAGAAAAGGCGGGAGGCAGTCTTCTGTTGCGAGCCGAAGACAGGCTGAGAAAGCAGAATGCTGATTCCTGGTGGTGCAATGCAAGAGAGGGAGTTGCCGGTTATTATAAGAAGCTCGGTCTGCGTGAATGCGGTGATGTTTTTGACCTCCCGCCGATCGGTCCGCATATCGTAATGTTTAAAATGTTAACGTAAAACGAATTTTAAGAATAGGATAAAACAAGCCAGAATATAGTGTATCAAGTGAAAACATCACTATACCTCTGCTGATCAGACATGCTGAAGGCCCACTCTTTATTCCAAAAGAAGTGAGCCTTTTTTATTTTTTTGAAAAGCAGAGGGAATTCTAAAGGAGGGAAGAAAGATGACTGTCTTTTTAGTCATTGTGAACATTGCAGTGCTATTGCTGCTTGCTGGCGGGTTGTATTGCCTTCAGCGAAGGCACGTATCCTTTTCAAAACGTGTCTTTGCGGCTTTAGCTGTGGGTATCGTGTTTGGTCTTATCCTTCATTTTATTTATGAACCTTCTTCCAAGGTGTTGGCCAGCTCGGCCGACTGGTATTCCATCATCGGAGGCGGGTATGTAAAGTTCCTCCAGATGGCCGTCATGCCGCTCGTTTTTGTTTCCATCCTGTCGGCGTTTACTAAATTGAAGCTCACGAACAACGTCGGAAAAATCAGCGGCTCGGTCATAGGCATTTTGCTCGGAACCACAGCCATCGCTGCTGCGATCGGCATTGCAGCAGCATTGTCATTTCATCTCGATGCGGTCCAGATCACGAAAGGCGCTCCTGAGCTCGCACGTGCAACAGAGCTTCAGACGACGTTTGAAGGAATCAAAGACAAGACATTGCCTCAGCAGGTGCTTGACCTCCTTCCTGCCAATCCGTTCCTTGATTTTACAGGAGCCAGGCCGACTTCCACCATCGCAATCGTGATATTTGCTGCCTTCGTAGGGATTGCCTATCTAGGGGTCAAACGAAAACAAGCGGAACAGGCAGCTTTATTTGAAAATATCGTGGAAGCCGTTCATGCTGTTGTCATGCGAGTTGTGACATTGATTCTCCGATTAACACCTTATGGAGTTCTGGCACTGATGACCAAGACGGTAGCTCTAAGTGATTTGGATGCCATCGCTAAACTTGGAAAATTTGTAATCGCCTCCTATGTCGCCCTTGCGCTCATGTTTATCATTCACTTGCTGTTTATTGCATTCTCGGGATTAAGTCCTCTCACGTATATCCGCAAGTCCATTCCTGTTCTTTCGTTTGCCTTTACTTCAAGAACGAGTGCAGGTGCACTTCCACTTAATATCAGCACACAAAAGAGCCTTGGTGTGCCTGAAGGAATCGCCAACTTTGCAGGTTCGTTCGGTCTTACGATCGGGCAGAATGGCTGCGCAGGTATCTACCCGGCCATGCTCGCCGTAATGATTGCGCCCTCGGCGGGTATTGATCCGCTGACACCCTCTTTCATAATAAGCCTGATTGTTATCGTCGTAATCAGTTCATTTGGAATTGCCGGCGTAGGAGGCGGCGCAACTTTTGCAGCACTCCTCGTTCTTTCTTCCATGAACCTTCCTGTCGCATTGGCGGGTCTGCTCATCTCTGTTGAACCGCTGATTGATATGGGAAGAACTGCACTGAATGTGAGCGGCTCAATGACCGCTGGAATCCTGACGAGTAAGGCGAGAAAAGAGCTCGATACGGAGTTGTACAACGCACCGATTATAGAACTTAAAGCAGAGGTTTAAAGCTTTAAGGCCGATTGGAGGTTCGAAGAGAACAGCAGAAAAAGCAGACGGGGGTAAGAATGCTCACCCCTGTCTGCTTTTTTTGCATATGGCTGTCTCGTTTTCTAATTAAATATAATTTGGGGTGTATATACCAGATCTGAAACTTCCTCCACGATGGAATCCTCACTGCTTTGTGAGTCAAATCCATTCCATTTCTCAAAGAGCTGAATCCTGCCGTCTGGAAGGGTTTTAGGGGTGGAGGTGCATTTGCCGGTTTTAATTTCATGTTTCTGATTGATATGGCTGTAAGTAAAATCAATGCTGCCGTCACTTTTAACAATGCCGATCATATTTCCCTTTATCACATCTCCTCCTGAATATGTAGCACTTAAGATGTCATCGTCCTGCTTATACGTAAAATACGTTTTTGAAGCCGCACCATTCTCTGAACTTTTCACGGATACAAAACGCCGACCATTATAGTTGACCATTCAACGCGTCCTCCCTTTAAAGTTTTAAAGACAATGATAGCAAAAGAATATGATTTTGAAAACAGAAAATTCTGTTTTTTTTATAAAAAAGTAAAAACAGATGTCAAAATCTTTAAGAAGGAGGAAATACTTTACTTCTGGCTGTCCTTCCTGGGTGCAGTTGTTTATAATAGATGATGGATAACTATGAAAAATGAAAGGGCAGGATGATAGAATGATAGGAAGAAACAGATTCGGAATCCGCGCTAAAATATTTGCGGGGTATCTAGTGATTATTCTTTGTCTGGTCGTTTCAATATTATCAGTCAATAATCAGATTGCCTCGATGCAAAAAGAGCGGAATTTTATTATTAACCATGACATTGAAGTGCATTCACTGACAAACGAAATTGATAAGCAGGTCCTCGACATGGAAAACGGCCAGCGTGGCTTTATCCTTACTGGGGATGAGAGTTATCTTAAACCGTATGACCGTGCTGCAGATAACTGGGAAAGCAATTATAACCGGTTAAGTGAACTGATATCCGATAAACCAACACAGCAAAAAAGACTAGCAGATATTAAAACTTCTATTCAGAACTGGATTCAATATACAGGAGAACCGTCCATTCAATTGAAGAGGGAAAACAAAGATAAAGAAGTTGTATCCTTCCTTAAAAAAGACGCTGGCAGCAAGAGCGTCGAACAGATCCGGAGCCAGTTTGACACGTTCCGGACGACTGAAAAAGGCCTTACAAAAGAAAGGGCGGACAAGCTTGACGAACAGAACAAGTTTTTGAAAACGGGGCTTTATTCTCTGTTGGTGATCGTCGTAGCAGTCTCGGCTTTCATTGCATTCTTTGTTTCTGGCTCTATTCTGAATACGATTAAAGCAGTCGTGCGTTCGTTGACAGCGATGTCTTCAGACGGTGACCTTTCCCAGCGCATTCACGTGAAAACGAGAGATGAAATACGGGAGCTTGCAGAAGCAACGAACGAACTTCTAAATAAAATAGAGCGGAGAGAATGGCTTCAGTCCAGCACAAACCAGGTGGTCGAACGATATCAGGGGACTTCGACCATTAAAGTGCTGGGAGAGAAATTTGTTACTGGTGTTGCCCATTTAACTGGAGCTTCCATGGGCGCTCTCTATATCCGGGAAGGAAACGGGGAAAAATCGGTTTTCTCAAAAAAAGGATCATTTTCAGAACCTATGGGAGAAGCAGGACGCGAGACGTTCAAGCCGGGGGAAGGCCTTGTGGGGCAATGTGTATTTGAAAAACGTATTCTCGTAATGGAAAGACTGCCAGAAAATTATCAAGTCATCGGAACGGGGCTAGGAGAGGTACGGCCGAGAAGCTTGCTGATTGCTCCGGTTTCTAACGAGCAGGAAGTGATTGCCGTTCTGGAACTGGCTTCACTTGAAGCATTCACCGAACAGCATATTGAATTGATAGAAAACGTAACCAAAACATTTGGCCTCACCATCGACAGTGTTCTTGGACGAATGGAAATTGTTCGCCTTCTGAAAGAATCCCAGGCGATGACGGAAGAACTTCAAGCGCAGTCGGAAGAGCTTCAAACACAATCGGAAGAGCTTCAGATGCAGTCAGAAGAACTTCGAATGATTAATGAACAGCTTGAACAGCGCACCTTAGAAGCAGAAGATCGATCAGCAGAACTTCAGAACGCAAAAATCCAGCTTGAAGAAAAAGCCAAGCAGCTGACCTTGAGTTCCCGTTACAAATCAGAATTCCTTGCAAACATGTCACATGAGCTGAGAACGCCTCTGAACAGCATCCTCATCCTTTCGGAGATGCTTGCTGAGAATTCTTCCAAAGGGCTTTCTTCTGAAGACGAGGAGTTTGCAAGGGTGATTCACTCCTCGGGACAGGACCTTCTAAACCTGATTAATGATATTCTTGATCTATCCAAGGTGGAAGCCGGTAAGCTTGAAATGCATTTCAGCGAGATGAACATGAGCGAGCTTCCATCACAGCTTGAGCGCAACTTTGGACACATCGCTGATCAGAAGAACCTTAAATTTGAGATCATTAAAGAACGAGATGTCCCAGATATCTTCTATACGGATGAGAAGAGATTTCAGCAGATCATCAAAAATCTTCTTTCCAACGCCTTCAAATTCACAGAAGAAGGAAAGGTTGTTTTGCATATTGAAAAGGAATCTGGTGTTCCGCTTGCTGACGGAGCGGATCACTGGCTTAAAATCACTGTTAAAGATACGGGAATAGGGATCTCCAAAAATAAACATGATCTGATTTTTGAGGCCTTCCAGCAAGGGGATGGAGCGACCGTCCGCAAGTATGGCGGTACAGGGCTAGGGCTGTCCATTTCTCTTGAATTTGTTAAATTGCTGGGCGGACGACTGGAACTGGAGAGTGAAGAAGGAGAAGGAAGCACATTCATTTTATATATTCCAAGCCTTCCGAACGGTATTGTCCCTGTCCAGGAGATGGATGAAGCAGTAAGTGAGGCTGCAGCAGCCCTATCACCATATATTAAGGAAGAAAATCAAATGATGGAGGAGC
Organism: Fictibacillus sp. NRS-1165; assembly: GCF_050468105.1. NCBI lineage: Bacteria > Bacillati > Bacillota > Bacilli > Caryophanales > Fictibacillaceae > Fictibacillus > Fictibacillus sp. NRS-1165. The sequence continues at coordinate 25,876 of NZ_JBDPNU010000050.1, read as the reverse complement.
CTGGCGGCAATAACCTGCCGGTCCATGAACAGGCAAGAGCCGATATCAGTTCCTTTCAAGGAAAAACCGTACTGATTGTAGATGACGACTATCGTAACATCTTTGCTTTAAAAACAGCACTGGAAAATGAAAAAATGAATGTCATCACAGCTTCGAACGGCAATGAATGTCTTGAACTGCTGCAAAAGGAACATAACATCGATATGATCCTGATGGACATCATGATGCCGGTTATGGATGGGTATGAAACGATGAGGAGAATCCGAGAGAACGAGGAGAACTCCAGAATTCCGATTATCGCACTCACTGCAAAAGCAATGAAAAGCGACAGAGAAAAGTGTCTCGAGGCAGGGGCAACCGATTATATCAGTAAACCTTTAAAAATTGAGCAGCTGTTTTCGGTGATGAGGGTTTGGATTACGAACAAGTAAGGAAGAATAATATGAATAATCAAATGATTGTAACGGATGACGAACTCGAAATTGGATATGTGGAAAATCTGGAAGCAGACCTTTTATTGGAAGCCATCTTTCGGCTATCCGGTTTTGATTTCAGAAAATACATGAGGGCCTCGATTATCCGCCGGATTCAGAATAGAATGCGGCTGGAACGCATTCCAACGATAACAAGGCTTCATGAGAAAGTGGTTCATGAGAAAGGTTTTCTTGAAAAAATGCTCAATGACTTTTCGATCAACGTGACCGAGATGTTTCGGGATCCAGAATTCTTTAAAGCTTTCCGCCAACATGTCGTTCCTGAGCTTAGGAAGCTTCCGGAGATCCGGGTATGGCATGCAGGCTGTGCGACAGGGGAAGAAGTCTATTCGATGGCCATCTTGCTTGAGGAAGAAGGATTATCAGAAAAAACCACAATCTATGCTACTGACATGAACGAAAAAGTATTGGAGAAGGCCAAACAAGGAACTTTTTCTTTAATGAAGATGCAGACTTACACAAAGAACTATATTCAGGCTGGCGGCAAAGAGGCGTTTTCGGAATATTATAGCGCGGATGAGCATTTTGCCTATTTTCATCCTTCGCTTTTACGGAATATTAGTTTTGCTCAGCATAATCTGGTCACCGATTCTTCCTTCAATGAGTTCCATGTCATCATTTGCAGGAACGTGCTGATTTACTTTACGGCAGAACTACAAAATCAGGTTCAGGGATTGTTTTACGAGAGCCTTTGTCCGAGAGGATTCCTTGGCCTCGGTAATAAAGAATCTCTTCGTTTTTCCGAAAAAACCCCTTACTATAACGAGTTTGCTGCTGCTGATAAAATTTATAGAAAACGATAAAAAAGACGGGCGATCCTTTCGCCCGTCTTTTAGCTTTATATCCAATTATATGGCAGAGGGCACTTTGGTTCCTTCTGCCTGGATCATAAGAATACACATGTCGTCCTGCTGATTTCCAAGTTCCTCTTCAGGGATGACCAAATGGATCGGCGATTTGATGGTTTGATTCCATTTTTGCGAAGCGATGAACTGCAGTTTATCGAGCAGGATGTTCTCGTCCTCGTTCGCTTCAATGACACCGTCAGTAAAAAGAAGAAGCTGAATATCTTTTTCAAAATGAATCGTAGATTTTTTAACTTCCATTTGATCAAAAAAACCTACGGCACAGCTGCCGCGTTCCAATAAGCATTGTTCTTCCCCATCTACCAGCACGAAGCCAGGTGGATGACCCGCATTCACATATTCAACGGTTTTCCTTTGGGTATCAATGATCAAATAAATGCAGGTAAAGTAATAATTGTAAAAGTTTTTCTGATTGTATAAGAGAGCCATATACCGGTTGAGTTCTTTTATTACCCGTTCAGGATCTTCGAGTATCTTGATGGCATCTCTCATGACAGAAGATATGTACATGCAAACAAGGGATGAGGAAAGCCCGTGGCCCATCATATCAAGCAGGATAACACCATACCGGTGATCATTAAAGCGGTGCCAGTAGTACATGTCCCCGGCAAGTTTAAAGGAGGGAAGATGTGAGACATTAATCTGGATATTTTCTTGCTGAAGAGGGGGATTTAAAAGGCTCCGCTGAACCTGCATGGCAAGGTCGAGCTCATCCCTGATTTTTTTTTCTTGCTCCATATGCCAGTCTTTTTCATACTTCAACCGCAGCGCTACACGTATACGGGCAAGCAGTTCAACTTTATTTATCGGTTTTGTAATATAGTCCATCCCGCCTACATCAAGTGCTTCGGCAAGTTTGTTCGTATCCTCGAGGGCGGTGATGAAAATGATCGGAATATCTTTTAGCCGCTCAACCTTTTGAATACGTCTGCAAGCTTCAATTCCATCGATTTCAGGCATCATGATGTCCAAAAGAATCAAGTCAACATCACTTTTTTTCGGCTGCGGATTCCCCATTTCAAGGTAATCGAACAATTCGCTGGCGGATGAAAGGGAGACCGTACTCTCATAACCGGCACCTTTTAATATTTTTTCAATAACAAATAGATTTACGGAATTATCATCTACCATAAGAATAGACATGTATTCTTTTCTCCTTCAACTGGGTATGTGAAATATACTATTCTATCATTATACTGAAAACGGGCTGGGAAGGTATAATTTAATGACTATAATACCCACCTGTGCAAAATAAGTGAGGGACCAGCCAAGAATGGTTACAATAAAAAAGAGAATTCGAGAGGAGCTGATCATATGGCACTGCATTCTTTTCATTTGAAAGCAAGCTGGCCGGGTTTGCGAAATGATGTAGGTGAAATGGAAACAGGAAACCTGAAAACGAAGATCTCGATCCCTCATGAAATGGATGGACCGGGAGTGGGGACAAACCCTGATGAGATGCTGCTAGGAGCAGCGGCTACCTGTTATATTATTACGCTGGCTGCCATGATGGAGAGAAGCAAGCTGCAGAAAGAAAATCTTACAATGGAATCCGAAGGCATCGTAGACGTTACAAAAGGTGTGATTACCTACAAGAAAATTATCCATCGCCCTGTTATAGCCTTAAAAAGCGATGCGACAGAGGCGGACAAACAGCTTGCTAAAAAGCTGGCCGAAAAAGCGGAAACCTCCTGCATGATCACAAGGGCCATACAAGGAAATGTTATGGTGGAATTGGAAGCGAGCATCACAAAAGCATAACCAAAACCAGAATGCAAAGGAATGCATTCTGGTTTTTTTGCGCGTTGTTATTGATTGTCTGTCCATTCGTGTTCTAAAATGCTGAAGAGCAGAGAGTTTCTCCAACCGTTTTGCATTTTAAGATCTTCTCTGAGCACTCCCTCTTTTGTCATTCCTAATTTTTGGAGTACCTGTACAGATCCTTCATTGTCAGGGTGGCATGTAGCATAGATCCGGTGCAGATTGAGAACGGTATAGCCTAAATGGAGCAGATGCCTTCCTGCCTCTGTGGCATAGCCCCGGCCCCAGTAAGCGGGGTGTATAACATAGCCGATCTCTCCGATTTTGTTGGTGAAATCCCTGATGTTCAACTCCGCTACCCCAATTAATAACTCATCTTTTTCTTCAATGACAGCAAAAGCAAAGCGGGTTCGGGGATTGAGTTTCGTATCTTTGATGACCTGGCTTATGAATTCAAGCGTTTCTTCCTCAGTATTTGGCCCCCAAGGCTGAAAACGGCATGTGATCTCCTGGGAAGCATAGGAATGGACATCCTGCCAGTCGGTTTTTCTTAATTCGCGTAATCGGATTCTCTGATAGGTTTGTTTTTCCGTCATACAGCTTTCCTCCAATGTTAAGTGACGTGCATTAAGGTTATTCTTCCTCCATAACAGATTTTCCTTGTTTTGTAAGATGAATGGTCAATCCATGCAGGAAGATCCCCGTACTTTATCGAAGGTCTACTATAAACATAAACCAACAAAAAAAGGAGAATCGATATATGGAAAATCAAGCATTGAAATGGATGGATTATCATCTCTGGGCGAATAAGAAATGGTTTGAACATTTGAAAATGCTTCCAGAAGAAAAGGTAAAGCAAGAAATTAAAAGTGTGTTTCCTAGCTTGATGGATACATTGGTCCATATGCTGAAAACCGATCTGATCTGGCTTTGGACAATTACCGGACGAACGTACGAGGAAACGATTCATTCGCTCAATGAATGGAATGAAAAGCTGGAAGGTGTAACGTTAATTGAGATTGAAAAGTTATTTATGGAAATATCCAGTGATTATAAACGCTATTTAAACGGGATAGGGGATCCTCTTCAGATGGTCACGATTTCTCATCCGAAATTTGGAGAAGCAAAAGCGCCTCTGCAGGATTTTATTTTGCATGTTGTTAACCATGGAACCTATCATAGAGGGAACCTGACGGCGATGCTCAGACAGATGGGAGAGGCAGGCGCATCTACCGATTACATTTTTTACCTGTATGAAGAACAGAAGCTTTTTGCACGAAGCGGGGAAACGAACGTATAAGAACATATCTATTCCTTGAAGGGAATGGTATAATGAAAAGGAGTACAAATGTTCGAATCTCTGCTTCAAGGAGTGAACCATGAAACTTATTATTGCTGAAAAACCATCCCAGGCCCAAGCACTTGCAGGGCCTTTTTCTAAGGTTAAAAAACAAAAGGGCTACTATGAGATTCCGCCTCAGGAAATACTTCCTAAAGGGGCATATTTAACGTGGTGTGTTGGGCATCTGCTGGAACTCGTGCCGCCAAAGGACTATAAACCGGAATGGGAAAAATGGAAACTTGAAACTCTCCCGATGATGCCTGACCGTTTCAAATATAAAGTCTCTTCCTCAAAATGGGATCAATTTCAAATTATAAAAAAACTGGCATTTGATCCGGGAGTCACCGAGATCATAGGTGCTACCGATGCGGGGCGTGAAGGGGAGCTCATCTACAAATCGCTCCTCCTCAATATGAACTGCAGGAAGCCGGTCAAACGATTATGGATTTCCTCGTTAACGAAAAAGGCCGTCAAGGATGGATTTAACAACCTGAAAGATGGCAAGGAAACACTTCCGGTCTTTTTTGAAGCATACTCAAGAGCGTGTGCGGATTGGCTTGTCGGTCTGAACACCACAAGGGCATACACGCTCTTGATGCAGAAAAAAGGAATCAGAGAGACGTTTCCAACGGGAAGAGTGATGACACCGACAGTAGCGCTGGTCGTAAAGCGCGAGGATGAGATCGAGAAGTTTAAACCAGAACCATTTTTTGAAGTGATCGGTTCATTTGATGTTAACGGCAAGAAGTATAGCGGCAAATGGCATGACAAAGACAGCAGCCGCCTCAAAACGAGAAAAGAGGCAGAAGCCATAAAGCTGAGGACAGAAAGCAAGTCTTGCACGGTAACGGGTATTAAAAAGGAGAGAAAGGAATACCAACCACCGATGCTGTTCAACCTTTCAGCTCTCCAGGCTAAAGCAAACCAAGTGTACAAATACTCGCCGGAAAGAACACTGAACATTACGAGTGATCTTTACCTGAAAAAGATTGTCAGCTACCCACGGTCGGACAGTCCATATATTACTGAAGAAGAGGCAAAAATGATGCCGGGCATATTGGACAAGCTGGGTGGCCTTGAAGAGTATAAACATCTGCTTCCTTCACCGAAGCGATCCATCATTGGGAATGCACGTTTTGTTAATCCAGCGAAGGTATCGGACCACTATGCCATCATCCCAACGGAAAACGTAGTGAATCCCGCAAAGCTGAACAGAGACGAGCGAAACATTTACGATTTGATTGTGAGAAGCGTAATTGCCGCACATTATGACAAGGCGATCATGGACACGACAACGATCGTTACACAAGTCAATGATCGGGACGAGTTTGTGTCAAAGGGGAAACTTGTTATACAAGAAGGATGGCGCAAGGTTCTTTTTGAAAACAAGAAAAAAGAAGATAAAAAAGAGGATGATGACAACACGCTTCTCCCGGATGTAGCTGAATCTGACCAGGGAAGAGTTGAGAGCATCACGGTTCGTGAAGGCAAAACACAGCCGCCTAAACGCTATACACTTGGAAGCCTTGTCACTCTTATGAAAACAGCCGGAAAAACGATCGAGGATGAAGAGCTGAGCAAGGTGCTCGATCAAGTACAAGGTCTGGGGACGGAGGCTACCCGGAGCAGCATTATTAAAAAAATTGAGGAACTCGATTACATCAAGGTACAGAAAAACCAGGTGTTTGCAACAGAAAAAGCAAAGGCGCTGATTGCAGCAATCGGTGATGAATCCATTCTGACGTCCGCGGAAACAACGGCGGTTTGGGAACAGCGGCTCCGTGAGATCGGAAAGGGAAAAGCAGATGCGAAGCAATTTATGGAGCTGACGCGAAAAATGACGGAAAAAGTGATCAATGAAGCCATTGCAGGGGCAGCAAGCTGGAAGGTCGAGAATATTCCATTATCTAAAGCAGCGGCGGACCCTCTTGGGAAATGCCCGGCCTGCGGGAAAGAGATCCTATATATTAAGAGGAATGACTTCTATGGCTGCAGCGGTTATAAAGACGGATGCAAGTTTTCCATCTCCGGCAAGATTGCCAGGAAAAAGCTTTCTGCAGCACAGGTAAAACGTCTGCTTGAAAAAGGAGAGACGGCAAAGCTGAAAGGCTTTAAAAGCAAGCAGGGAAAACCGTTTGCCGCTGCTCTTACCCTTAATAGAGAAACGGGGAAGATCGAGTTCAAGATGTAACTCGCCAAAAAAGGATGACCGGCTTGCTGCCGATCATCCTTTTGTTATTTCTTAAATCGATAGGGAACGGTGGTTACTACGACGTTTCTTTTATACAGAAGGTAAGCCCTGATGAGCAGGCTTGACTGGTTGTGAAGAATGTTATGCCAGTTCTTTTTGGTTATGAATTGCGGAATCAGCACTGTGACCCAGTAATTTGATTCTCTAGCTTTGTGTTGAGCGGTGTCTATAAATTTAGTGAGCGGATGTATTATGCTTCGGTATTGTGAGTGCAATGTGACCAGACGGATGTCCGGCTGCCACTTCACCCATTCTTCTTCAAAACGTTTTTCCGACCGGCGGTCAAAGGCTACATGAACGGCAATGACTTGGTCAGAGAGGGTTTTGGCGTAATTCAGTGAGTTCTCAACCACGCGAGTCATCCCGGCAACCGGAACGATAATAGCGTTGCCTTCGATGGGGACAGGGCGTTGTTCTGACTCCAGACTAAGCTGGTCACTCACGTCCATGTAATGGCGATGGATTCGATGGAACATTATGATAATCAATGGCAGGAAAATCAAAATGGACCAGACTTGAATAAATTTCGTTACAAAAAAGATCATCAGGACTGTCAGGGTGATGAGGGCGCCGATTAAATTGGCCGTCAGCTTTGAAATCCAGCCTTTTGGTTTTTCTCGAAGCCATTTTAAGATCATACCGGACTGTGACAGGGTGAAAGGTATGAATACCCCAACGGCATACAATGGTATTAGGTTCTCTGTCTTCCCTTTGAACGCTACGATGAGGATGATGGATCCGATTCCCAGTGTAATGATGCCATTGGAATAGCCCAGGCGGTCACCTCTCATCGTGTACATTCTCGGCATAAATTTATCGGCCGCCAGGTTATAAGCGAGCAGAGGGAATGCAGAATAGCCCGTGTTCGCTGCAAGTACAAGAATTAAAGCGGTTGTTCCCTGGATAAAATAATAAATGTAATTGCGTCCGAACGTTTCAGCAGCAATCTGTGAAACCACGGTTTCCTCCCCTTTTGGTGCAATGCCATACCAGTAGGCAAGAAATGTCACACCGGTAAATAAAACAGCAAGCAGTAAACCCATCATGATCAAGGTTTTTGCTGCATTATTCGGGCGGGGTTCCTTAAAGTTGGGTATGGCATTTGAAATCGCTTCAACCCCTGTCAAGGCTGAGCATCCAGAAGCAAAAGCCCGAAGCAGCAGGAACAGGGTCAGCCCAGCAACAGGAGTACCGACTGGTGTGTGGGCTGATGCAGGGACATGACCGGTGGCAATATGGTAGAGGCCCACGCCGATCATAATCAGGAGAGCGACAACAAAGAGATACACCGGATAAGCAAGAATGGACGCTGACTCCGTTAGCCCTCTTAAATTTAAAATGGTGATCAGGATCACAAGGACTACCGCAATGCTGACGTTATGGGTGTGAAGGGCAGGAAAAGCGGAAGTAATGGCGTCTGTTCCTGCTGAAATACTTACGGCCACGGTTAAAATATAATCGACGAGCAAAGATCCTCCTGCTACAAGACCGTAATTGACACCCAGGTTTTCTTTGGAGACCACATAGGCTCCCCCGCCATGCGGATAGGAAAAAATGATCTGTCTGTAGGATAATATGAGTGCAAGCAATAAAATAAGGACGCCTACAGCGATCGGCAGAGAGTACCAGAAAGCTGTTGCCCCTACCGTCACAAGCACTAGAAGGATTTGCTCTGTTCCGTAAGCTACCGAGGAGAGTGCATCAGATGAAAGGATAGCGAGCGCTTTCAGTTTATTTAATTTGTGTTCCCCAGCCTCGGCAGATTTTAGAGGGCGTCCGATTAGAAATCGTTTTAAAGAAGTTAACATACATTCACCGCCAATTTAGGATTATCGTTAAACTTCCCAATTTGGTCAGTTTCTAGTCCCATTTAGGGTAAGAGGATAAAAAAAAGGGGAGCATGAAAGAAAATACCAACGCAATAAAGGAGAAATCGGTAATGAACGAAAAACAGATGGCAGGCGAAAAAGCAGCTGAATTTATAGAGGACGGTATGATACTCGGCCTGGGAACAGGCTCCACAGTCTATTATATGCTTCAAGAGCTGGGGAAAAGGGTACAAGGAGGACTGAATATTCATGGGGTTTCCACTTCGAAAGCGACAACAAATCTGGCAAAGTCGCTCAATATTCCCCTATGTTCTATCAACGATATCGACGGAATCGACCTGACCATCGATGGAGCGGATGAAGTAGATGGTGAGTTGAACGGAATAAAGGGGGGAGGTGGAGCCCTTCTCTATGAGAAGGTAGTAGCAAGCATGTCTTCCAAGGTCATATGGATCGTTGATTCGGCTAAACGGGTCGATTCACTCGGCAGATTTCCTCTGCCGGTTGAAGTCCTGCCGTTCGGGTCTCAATATCTTTTTCGTATCTTCGAAAAGGAAGGCCTTCAACCTGCCTTCCGTAAAAAAGGTGAAGCACTTTTTATAACAGACAGCGGCCATACTATCATTGATCTGAAAGTGCCACGCATGGAAGATCCCCAAAAAACAGCCTCATGGCTTGATGGGCTGACAGGTGTCATTGAACACGGATTGTTTTTGAATATGGCCGACCTGCTGATTGTGGGAGAGCCGGAAGGTCCGACAGTTGTGCACCGAAAATAAAAAAATTTTGAAAAAGCGTTGCATCAGAGTGGATAATCCTGTATATTCTATTTTAATAAAACTGAACGTGATCAAAAGCTTTGAAAGGAACATGAGTGGTCTGGCCGGTTGCACAGAGAGGAAGGGTGCTGAGAACTTCCCAACGCAGGAGATTCACTTACCATCCATGAGCTGTATTGGTGAACCAGAGTAGCCAATACCGCAGCCGCTGCGTTAAAGCGCTGGAGCCATCAATTCGTTGCAGAAACCTTTTGGTGGGAATCTGGGTGGAACCACGGGTAAAACGCACTCGTCCCTATTGCCGGGGATGGGTGCGTTTTTTCTTTTCCTTTCCCTCTAAAGATAAAAGCTGTGAACAGGACATGAATGACTCGGGACCGGTCTTACAGAGAGGGAAGGAATGCTGAGAATTTCCTGACGCAGGAGAGTGATTTACCGCCTGGGAGCTGAATGGATGAAGCGCAATCTTTAGTAGTCTATTCCGCATGCGCTGCGTTACAGCGAAATGGAGCCGTCCACTGCAATTGTGGCGGGAACCAGGGTGGAACCACGGGTAAAAGCACACTCGTCCCTTGATCAGGGATGGGTGTGCTTTTTGTTATCCAAAAAGGAGGATTTAAAATGAAAGAACATCAAATCAACATTCAATTCCCAGATGGCTCCCTAAAGGAATTTCCACACGCAGTAACAATGGGAGAAATTGCAGCTTCCATCAGCCCGGGTCTAAAAAGGAAAGCAGCAGCCGGAAGAATGGATGGCGGACTTTACGACCTTAGTTTTTCTATACAAAAGGATGCAGAGGTTGAAATTATTACTCTTGATTCCGATGAGGGAATCCGTATCATGAGACATAGCGCAGCTCACGTCCTGGCGCAGGCGGTTCATCGTCTGTATGAAAATGTAAAATCGGGCGTGGGCCCTGTGATCGAAAATGGCTTCTATTATGACATGGATGTGCCGGTTTCGATCACACTGGAAGATCTGCCATCCATTGAAGCGGAAATGAATAAAATTGTTCAGGAAAATCATAAGATTGAGCGGCTTGAGGTTTCAAGGGAGGAGGCAGAGCGATATTGGCGCGAAAGAGGAGACCATCTAAAGCTGGAATTGCTTAATGATATTCCAAAGGAGGAAGAGGTTTCATATTATAGACAGGGTGAGTTTATGAACCTGTGCAGAGGGCCGCATCTACCATCAACAGGCTTGGTCCGAGCATTTAAATTAACGTCTGTTTCAGGAGCCTATTGGCGGGGTGATTCAGAGAACCAAATGCTGCAGCGAATCTATGGTGTAGCTTTTTCCTCACAGAAAGAACTTGAAGAACATCTTCACTTTTTGGAAGAAGCAGCAAAGCGGAACCATCGCAAGCTCGGAAAAGAGCTTGAGCTGTTTATGTTTTCTGAAGAGGCTCCAGGAATGCCATTCTTTCTTCCAAAAGGCCAGGTGATGAGAAATGAACTGGAACGATTTTTAAGAGAGTTTCAGCTGAGCCATTCGTTCGAAGAAGTAAGAACACCACTTATGATGAACCAGAGGCTGTGGGAGCAGTCTGGACATTGGGATCATTACAAGGAAAATATGTATTTCTCACAGGTGGACCAGGCTGGTTTTGCTCTAAAGCCGATGAACTGTCCGGGGCACATGCTCATCTATAAAAACAAACGCCGATCGTATCGTGACCTTCCTTTAAGGCTGGCCGAGTTCGGCCAGGTACACCGGCATGAATACAGCGGAGCGCTGAACGGGCTGCTGCGTGTAAGAACATTCTGCCAGGATGACGCCCATATCTTTGCAGCCCCAGATCAGATTGAAAGTGAATTAGAGGCTGTACTTGAAGTCATCGGTGAAGTGTACCGCACATTCGGGTTTCAATTCGAGGTAGAGCTATCCACTCGTCCGGAAGATTCGATGGGAGAGGAGCACCTATGGGAAAAGGCAGAGAATGCCCTTGAAAATGTGCTGAAGAAAGCCGGGCTAAATTATCGAATTAATGAGGGTGACGGTGCATTCTACGGCCCAAAAATCGATTTCCATATCAGGGATGCCATTAACCGAAGCCATCAGTGTGCGACAGTACAGCTTGATTTTCAGATGCCTGAAAAGTTTGATCTGCACTATGTGGACGAAAAGAATGAAAAACAGCGTCCAGTCGTTATCCACCGGGCAGTTCTTGGTTCCATTGACCGTTTTTTAGGAATTCTGATTGAGCATTATGCCGGGGCCTTTCCATTATGGCTGTCACCCGTTCGGGTGAAAGTAATCCCTGTGTCATTAATCCATCACCAATCCTATGCAGAAGAAGTGGTACAGAGACTGAAGTCTGCAGGAATAAGAGTGGAAGCGGATCTGAGGGAAGAAAAGCTGGGCTATAAAATCAGAGAAGCGCAGATGCAGAAATCTACCTACATCTTCGTGGTAGGAGATGAAGAAGTAAAACAGCAGGGAGTCAATGTAAGGAAATTTGGTATGGAATCTTCCGGTTTAATGGCATTAGAAGAGCTGATCGATCAGCTGCATGACGAAATTGAAAACAGAAAATAAAGTTAAAGAGGGAATCCTTATCGTATTCGATGAGAAAGGCCCTCTTTTTTATTTGAGAACATTCACCGAAATCTTTATGTTCAAATTTACAGTCTTATTGTTCAAAACTTCGGATGTAGGTTCAAAAAAACGGATTTATGTTCAAAAACTACTGATTTATGTTCAAAACATTGATGCACGACATCATACAACAAGATTCGACATATTCATTTGAAATAGGCCAAAAGAATCACTTAAGTACAGGCGATTAATTTTCATAGACGTCCTATATAAAAAGAGATATTCACTTTAAAAATACTGGCATGCCAGCGTTTACTAGTCTTTAAAGCATAGATTTTCTATGGACAGCTGTACTTGAGAACCAACTGAGAATGGTTCTCAAGTATGATTGACGATGAGAACAGTTTTCATTTAGAGTTAGACCTGTAAATAATAATGAAAATCATTATCAATTAGGAAAGGGAGTTTTTATAGATGGCAACGAAGCAACTGTCCAAAAATGATATTTTTCTTAAACAACAGGAACATCGGGAGTCGAATGCCAGGTCGTATCCCCGCAGAATTCCGATCGCCATTGAGGAAGCGGAAGGCATTTTTGTAAAAGACGTGAATGGCAAAACCTATTATGACTGTCTTGCCGGAGCAGGTACATTAGCACTCGGACATAATCACCCGGCCGTGATCGAGGCGATTGAACAGGTCATCCGGGATAGGCGGCCATTGCACACCCTTGACCTGACCACGCCGATAAAAGAAGATTTCGTAACGGAACTGTTTGATAGTTTGCCAGCTCATTTTGCGAAGAGAGCGAAAATCCAGTTTTGCGGACCTACGGGTGGTGATGCGATTGAAGCAGCCATCAAATTATGCAAAACAGCAACGGGCAGACAGAGCATCCTTTCTTTCCAGGGAGGATACCATGGATCCACGCACGGCACGATGGCATTGAGCGGAAATCTTGGGCCAAAGGAGAGGGTGAACGGGTTAATGCCGGATGTTCACTTTATGCCATATCCGTACACCTATCGATGCCCATTTGGTGTAGGCGGAGAGGAAAGTCAGCGCATCAGTTCCCAGTACATCGAAAATCTGCTGGATGATCCGGAAAGCGGTGTTCTTCCGCCTGCAGCGATGATTCTCGAGGTCGTTCAAGGTGAAGGAGGAAGCATTCCAGCACCGATCGAGTGGCTAAAGGAAATGAGAAGAATTACCGAAGAAAGAGGCATTCCTCTGATCATTGATGAGGTCCAGACTGGAATCGGAAGAACAGGGAAACTATTTGCCTTTGAACACGCAGGCATTACTCCAGATGTATTGGTTCTTTCCAAAGCCATTGGAGGAAGCCTTCCCCTTTCAGTGGTGGTGTATGACAAAGAACTTGATCAGTGGTCTCCTGGTGCACATATCGGAACATTCAGGGGCAATCAGATGGCAATGGCAGCAGGAATGGCTTCTTTACGGTACATCAAGGAGAATAACCTCTCGGAACATGCTGAAAAAATGGGCGCTCTGCTCGTTTCAAAGCTTGCCGATATTCAACAGAGGTTTCCTGAAATCGGGGAAATCAGAGGCAGAGGTCTCATGATTGGAGCTGAAATTGTCGATCCAGAAGGAAAGAAAGCAAACAGCGGCAGCTATCCCGCTCATCCATCATTGGCCAGTGCCATTCAAAGGGAATGCTTTAACCGTGGATTGATCCTTGAGGTCGGCGGGCGCCATGGCAGTGTAGTTCGATTCTTGCCTCCGTTGATCATTACATATGAGCAAGTGCTGGAAGTAGCGGAAATCTTCAGTCAGGCGATCGAAGCTGCTGCAGGAAGGAAGTAGGCAGCATGGCAACGGTGATCAACACATTTGACCATCTATTTCTGCACGAAGGAATCAGCGGCCGGCAAGCGTATATCCAGACGGTGGATGCTGCAAAAAAAATGATAGCTGACACGATGCGCGAGATGAAGGAGCCCTATTGCGGAGAAAGTCCGGCTTCCATTGAAGCGATGATCCGGGGGATGAAGCTGGCCTCATTGGAAGGAGAGGACCTGCAAGACGTATTGAAAGATGTGGAAAAGCTGCTTTTACACAGCATTCATGTCAATCACAAAACGTGCATTGCTCATCTCCACTGTCCGCCGCTCCTACCTGCACTCGCAGCAGAAATGGTCATCAGTGCTTCCAATCAATCGATGGACTCATGGGATCAGAGCTCTGCAGCCACCTATTTAGAGGAAGAGATGATTCAATGGCTTTGCCGCAGACTTGGGCTGGAAAATCATTCGGATGGCACGTTTACAAGCGGAGGGACACAGTCCAACTATATGGGTCTGCTTTTGGCAAGAGACGAATTTTGCGACAAACAATGGAATTGGAACGTTCAGAAAAAGGGACTTCCGCCAGACGCCAGCCGACTGAGGATCCTTTGCTCAAAAGCGGCCCATTTCACGGTGAAAAAATCGGCTTCACAGCTCGGGCTGGGAGAGGATGCGGTCATTCAAGTAGAGACGGACAGCTTTCACCGGTTGTCTCTTCAAGACTTGAGAAAAAAACTAAGAACCTTTAAATCTGAGAATCTGTTGCCGTTTGCTCTTGTTGGAACATGCGGGACAACAGATTTTGGAAGCATCGATCCTCTCGGTAAAATGGCTGAATCTGCACAGGAAAATGGCCTTTGGTTCCACGTTGATGCGGCCTATGGAGGAGCACTGATCCTGAGCAGGAATGAGTTTCATAAACTGCAGGGAATCGAGAAGGCCGATTCTATTACAGTGGATTTCCATAAGCTATTCTATCAGCCGATCAGCTGCGGAGCGTTTTTCCTGAAGGAAAAGAGAAACTTCAAATACTTAAACTACCATGCAGATTATTTGAATCCTGAAGAGGACGAACAGGAAGGCTTGCTGCATCTGGTAAATAAATCTGTTCAAACGACCAGACGATTTGACGCATTGAAGCTGTTTATGTCATTGCGGTCGGTTGGTTTAGAGCCTTTTGGGCGAATGATCGACCATACCATTGAGCTGGCAGCTCAGACATCCAAGCAAATGCAGCAGTTGGGCGGTTTTAAGGTAATCAATCCGAATCCGGAAATGAATGCGATCGTTTTTCGTTATGAGCACCCTGAAGCAATGGACCACTGCAAACTTAATCGAGAGATTCATAGAGCGATGCTGCATAGCGGACAGGCTGTGCTCGCCAAAACGAATCATCGCGGGAACACTTATCTGAAGTTTACCCTGATCAATCCAAGAACAACGATCGCAGATATTAACGCACTGCTTCTAAAGATTTCAGAGTTGGGAAATTGGATACTTAGAAACGGAGGGCAACTGAATGAACAGCAAGATACAAGCAGAGCAAGCTACTATTAAAAGCTTTCTTAACTGTTTTTTACGGGAGACAAGAAATGCGGAAGGGAAACCGGCTAATGGGCAATTAATCCTTACATTGCATCATCAAAATATAGAGCTCATCATTCCGGTCAAGTATTGGTCTCCAACGGGCAGACATTTGTTTACTTTTCCGATCATGTTTCGGACGAAGGGCGGAGGCAAGCCCATTACCGCAGATTATTTAAGCCTGGCCACTCTGATTTCAAAAGAACTGCTTCTTCAGCAAGGAAGAGATGATGCAGAAGATGAGCTCGTCCTTCGGGTCATCATGAGCTGCCGAAGCATGAAGGATTATATTGAGAAACGGATAAAAGATGCAGGAAAACTGACAGAGAAGGATTTTACGTTTATTGAGGCAGAACAATCTCTTCTTCTCGGCCATCTTATGCACCCAACGCCCAAAAGCAAACAAGGAATGTCATTCTTGGAAGAGCGCATTTACACCCCTGAATTAAAAGGGGAGTTCCCGCTTCACTTTTTTAAGGTTCATCGTTGCCTTGTTCTTCAAGATTCTTCAGCAGGCCAATCTGCTGAAGAGATTGTTAGAACGATGGTACTGGATGACCCTTCCGTTCCTCATGAATTTGTGATGGAGCATTGCATGGATGAAGCTTTCTGCCTTATACCTGCCCATCCGCTGCAGGCAAGAGAACTTGTGAAACAGCCCGCTGTCCAGCAGTTTATGAAGCGAGGGGATATCATAGATATCGGTGCAGCAGGCAGCTCATATTCACCTACTTCATCTTTACGGACGGTGTACAACAAAGTATCTCGATATATGTTCAAGTTCTCCGTACCTGTAAAAATTACAAATTCCTTGAGAGCAAATAAGCCAAAAGAGCTTGAGAGAGGGGTGGAGATCTCACGTCTCTTGAAAACAGGGCTCGGAGAAGAACTGAATAAAAGGTTTCCGGCGTTTCAAATCATTAAAGATCCTGCCTACCTCAATGTCAACACGGGAGAAGAAGAAACCGGATTTGAAGTAGTCATCCGCGAGAATCCGTTCTGCGACAATGAGAAGGATGCCAGCCTGATCGCAGGGCTCTGCCAGGACCATCCCTACGGTGGAGAAAGCAGACTCTATACAATTATTAAAGCGATATCGGAAAAAGAAAACCGAAGCATGGAAGAGGTCAGCGAGGAATGGTTCCAGCGCTATTTGTCACTTGCTCTAGAGCCCATGCTCTGGCTTTATGAACATTATGGACTGGCATTGGAGGCGCATCAGCAGAACTCCATCATCCAGCTTGAGAATGGATTTCCTGCAAAATTCTACTATAGGGATAACCAAGGGTACTACTATGCTGAATCGAAGGCCCATATGCTTAGGGAACTTCTTCCGGATCTTAGTGAAAAAAGCGAGACCGTATGTTCGGATGCGGTAGCGGATGAAAGGCTCAGGTATTATCTCTTCTTTAATCACCTGTTTGGATTGATCAACGGATTTGGTACGGCCGGCTTGGCAGATGAAGAAAAGCTTTTGGAACAGTTGAGGATCTCCCTCAAAACGCATGCAGAATCAGCAGAACACTCAGGCACACTGCTCAAAAGCCTGCTCCATGAACAAGAGCTCCCGTGCAAGGCCAACCTTTTGACGAGGTTTTACGACAAAGATGAGCTGATCGGATCGCTTGAGGATCAATCGGTTTATGTAAACGTGCCGAATCCTATTTTTCAAAAGGAAGGGATGCTTCATGGTGTTTAGTTTTGAGATCTTTGATGATGAGCTAAAGAACAAGATTTCCTTCCGTCAGGTTGATTTCGACAAAGATGCCGAGCTTCTTTATCGATGGATGAATGAAGAGCATGTCATTCCGTATTGGAAGCTGAACGGACCGAAAGAGACCTATTTTCAGCATCTCCTGACAGCTCTTCATGATGAGCATCAAAAGCTGTATATCGGTTACGTTAACGACCGGCCAGTAAGCTATTGGGAAAGCTATTGGGTCAGGGGTGATGTGATGGAAGAAGCGTATGAAGCGGAACCGAATGACCAGGGTGTGCATCTTTTGATCGGTGAAACAGACTGTTTGGGAAAAGGGTATTCACTGCCGATGCTCAAGGCGATGATACGTTTCCAGTTTCAAGAGCCATTTACTGAAAAAGTGATCGCCGAACCGGACATCCGCAATAAAAAGATGATACACGTGTTTGAGAAATGCGGGTTTGTGCCAATTGAACCGGTCAAGCTGCCTGATAAAACTGGGCTGTTAATGTTCTGTGACCGGGATGAGTTCCATAGGAGGTGGAAATATGAAGACAAACATCGGCTCCAGACCCATATATGATGCAGTCGGCATCGGCATCGGCCCCTTTAACCTGGGGATGGCCGCACTTGCAGAAGGGACAGGGCTGGATTGCTTATTCTTTGAGCAAAAAAGCGAATTTCAGTGGCATGAAGGAATGCTGATTGAAGGGACGACCTTGCAGGTCCCTTTTCTGGCAGATCTCGTTACTATGGCAGATCCCAAGAACAAGTACAGCTTTCTTTCCTATCTTCAGCAGCATGAGCGGCTGTATCACTTTTATTTTTTTGAGAAATTCCATATTCCAAGAAACGAGTACAACCATTATTGCCGGTGGGCGGCGGAGCAATTGGAGTCGTGCAAGTTCAGCATGAAGGTAGAAGACGTGCTTCCCTTTGGCTCTGAAGAAGGTTTTCTTTATGAAGTTTACGTTCGGAACGAAAAAAGCGGTGAAGTGGAGACGTATCTTGCCAGGCATCTGGTCCTGGGAATCGGCACAAAACCTCAGCTGCCGGCCTTTGTGAAACAGCATGAAGGGAAAAGACTCTTTCATTCCGCCGAGTATTTGAAGAAAAAAGAGGAATGCCTTAACGCGCGTTCTGTGACGGTCATCGGATCCGGACAAAGTGCGGCAGAGATTTTTCTTGATCTTGCCCGGGAAGTGGACAGCAACACTTGCCGGCTGAATTGGCTGACACGGTCCAAAGGCTTCTTTCCTATGGAATATTCGAAGCTTGGCCTCGAATATTTTTCTCCTGATTATATCGACTTTTTTTATCACTTGCCTCAGGAGAAAAAGAACACGCTGCTGACTCAGCAGGATCTATTGTATAAAGGCATCAGCGCAGAGACCATAGGGGACATCTATGATCTGATGTATGAAAAATCGGCAGGAAACAAGACTCCGGATTTCTTCTTGCAATCCATGACAGAAGTAACTGGCTTGCAACAGACAGGCTCTACCCCATCTTTGCATTGCCGGCATTGGATGACAGAAGAAACCTTCGAGCTGGAATCAGAAGTTATAATTTTTGCTACAGGCTATAAGCCGGCAGTCCCGTCTTTTTTAGCGAGCCTGGAGGAATACATCGACTGGGATGAACAAGGGCGGTTTCAAATCGAGAGGGATTATCGTTTAAAAACACATCTGCTGACGGCAAACGAGATATTCGTTCAAAACGGTGAGATGCACACACACGGAGTCGGTGCGCCAGATCTTGGTCTGGGTGCCCACCGAAACGCGGTCATCCTGAATACGATGGCCAGGGAGACACTCTACCCGGTATCGAAAAAGAACGTTTTTCAAAGTTTTCAAGGTGAAGAGCGATGGGTTCCCATCACCCGATAGCTCGGATTGCTCTATATATTTGTGTGTTTCTTTTCGTCTTTACTGAAGTTTTGTTTTCGCCGTTCTACCCGCAGTTTTTTCAAAAAGTATTCGGAGTTTCAGATCTTCAGTTTACAGGAAACTATCTTTTCCTATGCCGGCTGTCGGTGGTTGCAGCGTCACCGGTATGGGGATGGCTCTCGAAAAAAGTGGACAGAAAAAGATTGCTGCTGATCGGACAAGCAGGTACAGGCCTGTCATGCGGCATGATGGCCTCGGCAGCCACCGAAACACAATTTGTGGTATGGTCTTTAATCTTGCTTCTCTTCAAGAGCAGCTATCTGCTTTTGTATCCCCTCTTACTTGAATCCGCTATGGATCAGAAGAGGGTGACCGCCAATTACCACGCTCTTGCACAATGTGCTGCAGCGGGTGCTGCTCTGGCCAGCTCCTGGCTGATTCAGCTTAAAGACCCTCTTTCGGTCTTCTGGTGGATTGGCGGGCTGGATCTGCTGCAGGCTCTTATTTGCATGGCTGTTTTATCCAAGACGAAAACAGAATCAAGAATACATAAGACTCCTATCCCGGCTTCAGCAAGTGCAGCAAGGAAAAGCAGGGACCTTTATTTCTTGATGAAACTCGGTATAACGGTTTTTACATTGCATTTTGCGGTTACTTTAATCAGGCCTTTGTTTACCGTCTATACCGAAGTGGAATATGGAAGCTCCTATGTGGAGAGCTCGTTCTTGTTCTTATTGCCCAGCTTTATGACTTTGGCTGCCCTGCCTGTCATGAAAAAGCTGAAATCTGAAAACTTGCGGAACGTTTATATGATATCGGGAGCTATGGTATTGATCTCAATCCTCCTGCAGGGAGGAAGTTCATCGTTCGTTCTGTTCACGGCCGGCCGCTGCTTGTTTGGTTTTTTCCTGGCGATCTGCCTGGCCAGCCTGGATATGAGCCTCTTTCAGAAAGGGAAAGAGGCAGGACATCAATATGGATGGATGTGTTCCTTTCAGAACCTGGGCTTGCTGCTGGCACCCGTCAGTGTGCCGGCATTCACTGAGAATGGAGCTTCATCTGTACCGTTTTGGGCGGCGGGAGTCGTTTTAGCTGTTCATTTGCCGGCAGCCTTTGTTGCGCTGCGAAGAAATTCGTCCTTAACGAAAGCAAAAGCAGCGTAGAGATTTCAATATAGGAGGAGAGTTTATGCTATTTAAAGAAGAACTTGGCAAACAATTGAATAAAGATAACTGGTTTCAAGCCAATCAAGAACTGTTGGCAAAAATGATCTCGGAATACATGTATGAAGATATGCTCATTCCACAAAGGGTGGAGGGCGCTCGTTATATTTTAACGGTTAACGGTGAAGTGCACTACCGGTTCGAAGCGGAAGCAAGATTGTTTGACAGCTACTCGGTCCGTGAGGCGACGATTGAACGCTACAGTGATGGAAGCTGGGAACCAGCGGAAAGTGCGGTGCAGTTCATTCTCGATATCCAGCAACTGATTGGAATGTCCTCAGAAACAGCAGGGCATTTGATTAAGGAACTCAATGCAACTCTGCTGGCAGATGTCAATCTGATCAGCAGGAAAACAAAGACATCGGACGAGCTTGCAGCTATGGACTATGCGGAGTTGGAGGGGGAGATGACAGGACATCCCTGGATTACGTACAACAAAGGCCGCATCGGTTTTGGGTACGACGATTACTTGAAGTTCGCTCCTGAAAATCAGCAGGTCACCACACTCTCCTGGCTGGCTGTCAAAAAGCATCGGGCTTCGTTTCAGTCGGTGGATGGGCTGAGTTATGAAACTCTCATTGAATCCGAACTTGATGAGCATACACGCCATGTTTTTGACAATGTGCTTCGGGAAAAAGGAGTTTCTAAAGAAGAATATTTCTATATGCCCGTCCATGAATGGCAATGGAAGAACATCATCATCCAACAGTTCCCGGAGGATCTTGCCAATGATCGTATCATTCCGCTTGGCGAAGGACCGGACGTCTATCTTCCTCAGCAGTCCATTCGGACGTTTGTGAATGCGGCGCATAAGCACAAACATCATGTGAAGCTGCCGATGAGCATCCTGAACACACTCGTATACAGAGGTCTTCCAGCAGAAAGAACCTTGATCGCGCCGAAAATTACGGAGTTCATTAAAGGCATCGCAGAGAACGATTCTTTCTTAAAAGATACATGTGGTGTGATCCTTCCGGGGGAGATCGCCAGCTTGAATGTGGACCAGACTTCCTTCCAGCAGCTGAAAGGGGCACCCTATCAGTATTTGGAAATGCTCGGTGTCATCTGGAGAGAGAGTATCTATACGTATTTGAAGGAAGGTGAAAAAGCGATCACACTCGCTGCTCTCACACACAGCGATCGGGAGGGAAAACCGTATGTCCAGAGTTTGATGGAAAAGTCCGGCCTTTCACCAGAAACATGGATCAAAAAGCTGTTCCAAACGATCCTCCCGCCGCTTCTCCATTATCTTTATCAATATGGTACGGTCTTTTCACCGCACGGCCAGAACACGATTCTGGTGCTGAAGGATAATCAGCCTCACCGGCTGGCAATTAAGGATTTTGTTGATGACGTCAATATCAGTGACCAGCCTTTTGCAGAGCTTGCAGGGCTTGAAGATGACCTGAAGGCTGTATTGCGAAGTGAGCCTCCTGAAGGTTTGACACAGTTTATCTTTACAGGGCTATTCATTTGCCACTTGCGGTATTTATCCGAACAGCTTGTAAAGAATAACTTAATGGTGGAGCGGGAATTCTGGAAGCTGCTCGCTGAAGAAATCTATGTCTATCAGGATCAGTTTCCAGCGCTTAACGGCCGTTTTGAGCGGTTTGATTTCTTTAAGCCGCAAATGACGAAGCTTTGTCTTAATCGAAATCGGATGGTCGATTACGGTTATGGTGATGGTGAAGACCGTCCTCATGCCTCGGAATTCGGCAAGGTGAACAATGCATTAAGCCTTTTTGCAAGGCAGGAAGCGAAATAAACAGGCGTGCAGTGAGAACCGGCGATCTTTCACGGAAGATCAGCCGGTTTTTTTGTTTGGCGGATCTTATTGGACGGTTCGAAAAACTGGGTTTGACATTTTCTTGAATACCAGTGTGTTATATCACTAGTACACTAGTTCATTGGAACAATGTGAAATGGAGGACTGCTTAATGAATCCTTGGTTAGGACAATTAAAGAAAGAATACAGGCTCGGAAAAGGCGGAGCGGGAGCGCTAGGTGCTTTAATCGCTCTGTTCTTATATTTGGGGCTTGGAGTCTATACCGCATGGAGGATGGGAAAACCTGAAACGTTCTTTGCCTTTTGTTCGGTTGCGGTGATGATCCATGTAGTCTATATGGCCGGGTATCTATGTGTGAGTTATTTTCTCGAACATAAAACAATGCATTTATGGCTGCAGTGCCCGCTGTCCGTCAGTAAACTGCTTTTGGCAAAGCTGGTAAACGGGTTCGGGGCGCTTGCCCTTTCGCTATTCATAACGAGCGTTGTTACACTTATCGCAGGAACGATGGTAATGGACGTTTTTGAGCTCAATCCGGATATGACATGGCCGGATGTCATTTACATCGGTACCTTTCCCGTTATTCATATCCTGCTTATTTCCTTCTACATCGGAATAGGTATAACGTTTTTGTGGGCGATTTATCTCGTAACCACCAAAACGCTCGGTAAAATAAGCGGATGGGTAATCGGGCTGGGTGTCTTTTTCTTTGGCCCATGGATCCTTGCAAAGTGGGAAGACACCAAATTATTTGATGCTCTATTCATCTGGGGTAAAGTCAACCTTAAATATAACGACTTCGTATATGGAATCTTTAAGCATGTTTATGTAGGTTATTATTTTTACCATTTGCTTCTGGCACTCCTCCTATTCCTTGCAGCCAGCTGGTTAATTGAACGAAAAGTTGAGGTGTAGCACATGGCAGACGATTTTAATGCATCCAAACCGATTTACATGCAGCTCGCTGACCGGATCAACCGCCAAATTTTACGCAAAGAGCTGGCAGTTGGGCAGAAGCTGCCGTCAGTCAGGGAGATGGCGATCCAGTCGGGAGTGAATCCGAATACGGTTCAGAGAACCTACAGCGAATTAGAAAGGATGGGTAGTGTGGAATCAAAAAGGGGTCAAGGAACGTTTGTGACGGAAAATCAGTCAGTATTAAACGAGCTTCGCCAAAATTTAAAAAAAGAGCAGATCTCGTCCTTCTTTGCTGATATGAAAGAAATGGGATTCTCAGCGGAAGAGATGATTTCCGGCTTAAAAGAGTTCATCTCAACTGAAGAAAGAGGTGAACAGCGTGATTGAATTTAAAAATGTAACAAAGACGTCCAGTTCTTTTCAAAGTATGATTGGGTGAAGTATATACTGTTTGCTAATGTCAATTTAAATCAATATTTTGATGGAACGCCTTTCATTAAAGGGATGACTTTAAATTTTTCTTTGACTGTACTAGCCGTATACTTTTTAGTGTTTATTGCGCTTACCTGGATTGTATTCAAGAAACGCGATGTAGCTGCTTAATCGACTAAAAGCTGGGCCCGACTTGGGCGCCAGCTTTATTTATCGTTTATCTTTTACCGCGTCATTTAATCTTCTTGTGTTTCCTTTGGCATTTATTAATTCAAGAACTTGATTTAATCCATCAGTAGCTTCAGCGGTATTCTGATGACCTTCGAGCCCCTTCTTCTCTGCTTTATTCTTTTCGTCCATCATTGATCAACCTCCCTCTTTATCTATTCCCGTCAGTTGCGGACCGTACACGTAGTGAGCAAGTCTAGGAAAGCTTTCGGCTCGACCGCAGACGGGTTCGCAGCGGTGCTGCGGAAGTTTTTTTCGGCTGTGAGGAATTTCTGATAAGGCCGCTGTCAATTCCATATCGAGGGCGCTGCTTGACCTCTTTAAATACTTTTCCGACGTACTCGCCGACGAGTCCAATTCCCATCAGCTGAAGGCCTCCGATGAACCAGATGGAAAGCATGATGGACGTCCAGCCCGGGACAGTGTATCCGTTAAACTTCTGAATTAAAGCAAAAATTCCAGCGAGTGCACTGAACACTAAGAAGAAAAAGCCTGAAACAGTCAGTAAACGGATTGGTTTAATGCTGAATGATGTGATGCCGTCAAACGCAAAGGCGAGCATTTTGCGCAGCGGATATTTGGATTCTCCGGCTGCTCTTTCTTTACGGTCATAATAAACTTCTGCAGAACGGAAACCCAGGAGGGGGATGACTCCTCTTATAAAGAAATTTCGTTCCCGATATCGGCTGAGTTCTTCCAAAGCCCTTTTGCTCAGAAGCCTGTAGTCAGCGTGGTTATACACAAGGTCAACGCCCATCTTTTCCATCCCCTTGTAAAACCATTGGGCAGTATGCCGTTTGAAGGCGGTATCACTTTTCCTTTCACTCCTTATGCCATAAACCACATCGTGGCCTTCACGATATTTGAGGATAAATTGCCGAATCGCCTGTACGTCGTCCTGCAGATCAGCATCAATGGTGATAATGCAGTCAGAGTAGGCTTTTGCCGTATCCATTCCGGCGAGGAGGGCGTTCTGATGTCCGGCGTTCTTCGACAGCTTGATCCCGTTGGCATGCCGATTTGTTTTATGTAAAGCAGTAATAAACTCCCATGTTCTGTCCTTGCTTCCGTCATCAACAAAGAGCATGCTGCTTTCAGGAGAGATCAGGGTTTCCGAAATGAGTTCTTTTAGGACGGATGTCAGTTCCCGTGCAGTAATCATTAATACTTCTTCTTCGTTGTAGCAAGGGACTACGATCGTCAAGACGGGCAATCGATTATTGTTCATTTAAAGTGCGAGACCTCCTTATTCCTTTTCTCCCGATATTACTCGTATTGGTTGCTTTCAATTGCGTTCGTTGTTTCTTGCAGATGGCGGAGGTGTTCATGTGCATGAAAAAGTTTTTTTGATTGCTCTTCTGACAGCCCCTCAGTGTGCCTCGATTGATGGACCATTTCATGGGCATATTCAAGCAGCTGCTTTGCTTGCTGAAATTCTTCGGGGTTGTTGTTTCCTTGTGATTCTTCAATCGCTTTTCTTGCGTTTTCTACGCTTTCCAAGGCGTGGGTGTATTGGTTCTGGTGATCCATATGCCGACTCCTCCTGATGTTTTTCTTATCCTTAACATGTGTTTTGGAGAATTTTGTTATACGCTTAAGGCTTAAATCCCATCACAAAAAAAGTGGTACAGTTACGGAGAGCGGAATAGACTTGTACAAACAGAACAAAAACAGGCGGAGGTTTGCGGTGGGGATATTACTAAAATACATGCTTTTAGGGCTGTCGTTGGCGGCACCGATTGGACCGATTAATGCTGCACAGATGGATAAGGGGATCCGAAACGGTTTCTGGCATGCCTGGATGGTGGGCCTTGGAGCCACGACAGCCGATGCCTTCTACATGGCACTCGTCTATTTGGGGCTTGTGCAATTTTTGGATGCTCCGGTCATCAAATCATTTCTTTGGCTTTTTGGCTGTTTTGTTTTAATTTATACAGGAATTGAAAGCTTTCAAAATGCTGGTGTAATGGTTCTTTCAAAAAAACAAGGAAGCGAAAAAACATGGAGATGTTTTCTTTCTGGTTTTTTCATGTCACTGACTAACCCGCTGACCATCCTTTTCTGGCTTGGGATCTATGGCTCAGTCCTGGCTGAGACAGCCGCTAAGTACCATAGTGAGAAGCTTTTTTTGATCAGCGCGGCGATCTTCAGCGGAATTTTGCTGTGGGACTTTACAATGGCTCTCGTAGCCAGCAGCTTCAGGCGTTTTCTTGCAGATTCCCTGCTTAAATTGATTTCACGCGTCTCTGGTCTTTCACTCATCGGTTTCGGCTTTTATTTTGGATATCAAGCCTTTAAATTTTTATGGAAATAGGGTTTGCCGCTGCGAAATAAAATTAAAGTTTTTGTATATATCGCATTTTTTGTCTATCTGCTTCTGATGGGATGGCATATTTATATTTTGTTTATTATGTATTTGCAATAAAGAAGGGGCTGTCCAATAAG
>NZ_JBDPNU010000049.1:0-1068 GCF_050468105.1 Fictibacillus sp. NRS-1165 | reverse complement strand
AATTTGCCAATGGAAATAACAGAGCCACCCGAGCGGATGTAATCCCATAGATCCCTTGTCTCCTCATGTTTAATCGGCGGCAAAGCCAACACAATCACATCAAAGTGATGAAGCTGATTTGTTTCTACTATCGGTGTGAATGGGATACCCGCATACTGAAATACAGAATGAAAATATAATTCAAAGACGTTTTCGCCTCTTTGCCATTTATAGAGGGCACATTCTTTGTCCACATACACACCTACCCTTGCCATCCTCAATTTTGGGCCATCCTTTCACCGAGCAGAACAGTTTTACCCGTTTGCCGGCTTTCATTGGCCGCTTCGATAAAGCGGATGACTTCCATGGATTCATCCATGCCAACTGGAGATTCTCCGGTTGTAAACATTTTCATTACTTCTTCCAGTAAGCTGGCGTAATGCGGCTTTGTCCCCTTCTGACAATCCACGAATGCTGTACCTGAACGGCGGTGAACCAAAGCACCGAATTGATGATTTCCTGTACGATTCCCTCTGACCGTTCCAATTCTTCCATCCGCCCACTTGCCAACGATAACATCGTGATCATTATTGACAGTGCAGCCCACTTGCCGACAGCCGGTTCCCATTACAGTAAACAGCATCTCTATCGAATGAATCCCATACCAAAAAAGGCCGGGCAGCGGAGGTTCGATTTTCATTGGACCGTATGTATCTGCCCCGATGATCGATCCTTGATCCATGGCGGCCTGCTGAAGTTCCTCAGAAAATCTCAGGGACGAGCTGCTGCTGACCGGCACGTTGTACTGCTGTGCCAGATCAAAAATCCGGCGTGCATCAGCAGATGAACAGGCTAAAGGTTTGTCAATATAAATCGGCTTCCCATAAGGTACAACTCTACTGAATTGTTCAAGGTGTACTCTTCCATCGACGGAAGTCAATAAAATGGCATCCGTTTGTTCCGCTACTTCTTCGGGACTGCCAAGCATTTTCACATGGAAGTCTTTTTCTAGCTGACGTGTAATCGGTCCAACCCGCGAGCTGCTCAATTCAAAATCCGCCGAGCCCCCAGGGTAGGCAGCAACTACCC
>NZ_JBDPNU010000048.1:0-12947 GCF_050468105.1 Fictibacillus sp. NRS-1165 | reverse complement strand
ACAGATAAAGATACGCTCCTCAACTTAAAGCCGTGTCCTGAAAAGCCTGCGGCAATCGCCACATTGGAATGTTCCGGATGCAGATCAATAATGAATTTTTCATCAGGTGTCATGGTGTACATACAGGTTTTCCCGTATTTCAACGGTCCTCCTTGTGGCATATAACCGCTCAAAAACTCGGCAAGGTCTGATTGATCCTCCTCGTGTTCGCCAAAAGGAGCGACAGGCTCATCCGGATCAATTCTTTCTCCTCCATCATGGCGGCCCACCTTTAATCCTGAACCATTGATGCTTGGAAAGCCGTAATAAAGTCCTTGTGTTGTTTCTACCGCAAAAGATGGACAAGAGGAATCGTTATACAGATCTTGAGGGGCATCAAACCAGGCGAAGGTTTTTCTCACCGGTGAAAGAGGAAGGTTCAAATTCAGCTTGGCAAGCAAAGATCCAGACCAGGCGCCTGCCGAAACCACCAGAGCATCTGAAGTAAATGTCTGTCCCTCCGTCTTAACGGTTACCTTTTTTCCATGCACGGAAAGCTCTATCACCTTCTGATTGGTCAGAACCTCCGCTCCGTACTTTTCGGCAAGCTCACAATAAGCTTCAATACAATCCTCACATTTCAGCACACCGGAAGTCGGTTCATAGCATCCGATGAAGTTTTCAGGCAGCGTCACTCCCGGCCACCGCGCGTTCACTTCCTGCGGTGACATGACTTCAAGAGGAAGTGAATAAGTCTTCGAACTGGAGATGATGTTTTGTACAAATTGTGATTGGCGAATCCCCGCATTCAGGACGCCGGTTTGCAGAAACAGCTCTCTGTCTGTCTCTTTTTCAAGATCCCTCCACAATTCCCGCGCTTTCAGAACGAACGGAACATACTCTTCCCCCTCAGCGTACGCATACCTTATCATTCTCGTATCCCCGTGATGGCTTCCTTTGTGATGTGGTGGGTCATATGAATCTAATAATAAAGTTCTTTTTCCGCTCTTCGATAAAAAGGCTCCTGCAGCCATTCCCATCGAACCAGCTCCAATGACAATCACATCAAAGTGCATATCAGATTACCTCCCTATAAAAAAACACACCTCACTATTCGAGGTGTGTCTTTTCCAATTCCAGATCAAGCCTTGCTTCTTCTTCCGCTTTCAGCCGCTTGCGATAGGCGTTTGCTGAGATCAAAATACTAATCTCATACAGAATGATGAGCGGTACCGTGATCGTCAGGTGAGAAATCAGCTCCGGTGGACTGATGATTCCGGCGACGACCAAAATGCCGAAATAGGCAAATCTTCGAATCTTTCTTAAGATGTACGGTGTCACAAGACCCAGCCTTGTTAAGAACATGACAAGGACCGGAAACTGGAACAACAGACCGAATGGCAATATTAAGCTGAACAAAAAGGAAAAGTATTCGTTTATTCCATATTCCCCTTCCACATCTAACGAATTGGCGATGTTCGACATGAAATGAACGGTCATTGGAAAAAGAATAAAATAAGCAAAGCTTAAACCGGCTGCAAACAATATAAAAGAAATCGGAATGTACGACAATGTTACTTTTCTTTCATTCTCATAAAGACCGGGGCTGACGAAGGCCCATAGTTGATACAGCGCCACAGGAAGAGATAGCAAAAGTGCAATGATAAAAGCAAAATCGATATACACCTTCAGCGGATCGGTAAGATTAAACGCGTTCATCTGAATGTCTTTTGCGACATTGTCACTTTGCAAATACACAATGACGGGCTTGGCAAAAAAGAGACCTACAACCATAAAGAGAAAGAAGAAAACAGCCGTAATGACGATACGGTTTCTTAATTCACCCAAATGGTCGTAGACCGGCATGTTTTTTTCTGTCATCTTGTTCATCCTAACTGCTACTTCGGTTCGTGATTTTTCTCTTTCTTATCGTTGTCATGATCATCCATGAGTCCCTGTGTCGCATTCTTAAACTCTCTTAGCGTTTTTCCTGCTGCACGACCAAGTTCCGGAAGCTTCTTCGGTCCAAATACGACTAATGCAGCCGCGGCAATAAATACTGCACTCCCTGCTCCAATCATTCCAGACACCTCCTTTACGCAAATTAAAATCTATAAATCAACGGATGGGTAATGTTTCATAAAATAGATCAAAGACTGCAATTCTACGGCTAAATCAATATGATGCACCCGGATTTCGGGCGGCAGTGTCAGCCGAGCGGGCGTAAAGTTCAAAATGCCTTTGATGCCGGCCTGAACGAGCTGATCTGCAATAAACTGGGCTGAGCCCACGGGAACGGTCAGGATGGCGACTTCTACATCACTTTCCTGCAGCTCCTCTACTATGTTGTCGATGGAATGGATCGGAACTCCTGCTACTTCCTTTCCAACCTTGGCCGGATCCACATCAAAGGCGACCTGGATGACCGTATTGTTGTTCTTAATAAAGTTGTAGTGCAAGAAAGCAGTCCCTAAATTCCCCACGCCAATCAAAGCAACCTTGGTTACTTCATCCTGGTTCAGGGTTTTCCGGAAAAAAGATAGTTTACGTTATATCCGTAGCCCTTTTTCCCGAGAGCCCCAAAGTAGGAGAAATCCCTTCTGATCGTTGCTGAGTCTACTTTTACTGCTTCGCTAAGCTCTGCAGAAGATACCCGCTGCTTTCCTGAAATGGAAAGGTTTTTTAGAAAACGGTAATAAAGCGGAAGCCTCTTGGCAGTTGCCTGCGGTATTTTTATCTGTTCCTGATTCATATTAGAGCCCTCCACTATCAGAAAGCTTATCTATAGTTTACCATATTTTTTAAGTGGTACGTTGAAAATCCCCGTTTTTTCCGCCGGTTTTACTTTCCAGAAAGGTTGGTCCAATGATCATCCCTTTATCGACGGCCTTGCACATGTCATAAACGGTTAATGCAGCGGCACTCGCTGCGGTTAATGCTTCCATTTCAACCCCGGTATTGCCTTTTGTTTTCACGGCTGCTTCTATATGCAGCCTGTACTGTTCTTCATTTTCTTTTTCCCAATGGAACGTAATATCTACGCCAGTGAGGGACAAAGGATGGCACATGGGAATCCAGTCGGACGTTTTTTTCGCGGCCATGATGCCTGCGACCTGCGCAACAGCAAGCACATCCCCTTTACGGAACGAGCCTTCTGCTATTTTTGTGTAGATATCAGTATTAACAGCGATTGAGCTTTTGGCAGCTGCTGTGCGAACGGTCGCATCCTTTTCGGAGATATCTACCATTTTCGCTCTTCCTTGTTCGTTAAAATGCGTGAAAGATGCCATAACCTTCTCCTTCTTCCTAGAATATACACTATCTTTGAAATCAATGGATACAGAATTGAAAGATAATTCTAACGAAATGTTGAACATTGATTAGTTGCTCCGCTTCGCTTATGTAAGCTACACTAAGAGTAGACAGAATTCAGCAATACAGGCGAACTGCAGCATCTTTTCATTTCGCTTTCCGTCTGTGAACCTTGTTTTTCGTCGATAGGAATTTGAGGTGACTATACATTGATTATTTTGCAAGTGAATGACTTAACAAAATCATTTGGGGCTGACCCTATTTTATCGAATATTAAGCTGGAAGTCCAAACCCGTGACAGAATTGCCCTTGTCGGCAGAAACGGGGCAGGCAAATCCACACTTTTGAAAATCATCACAGGAGACATGTCATATGACTCAGGCCAGCTGATCATGCCAAAAGGTGTCAGAGTCGGCTATCTCGCACAGGATACAGGACTTGAATCCAATCTGTCCATCTGGGATGAGATGATCAGCGTGTTCGAACCGCTCCGGAAAAAGGAAAATCAGCTGCGCAGCATGGAGAGCCGCATGGGTGACCCGGCGCTGATTGCGGATGAGACAGCCTATAACCGCCTGCTGAAGGAATATGACGAACTGCAGATCCAGTTCAAGGAAGCGGGCGGCTATCAATACGAATCGGACATCCGCACAGTGCTTCACGGCTTTCAGTTCAGCGGGTTTGACCCGTCGACTCCCGTGCAGACCTTAAGCGGAGGCCAGAAAACACGTCTGGCGCTCGCTAAACTGCTGCTGACCAAGCCTGACCTTTTAATCCTGGATGAGCCGACCAACCATCTGGACATTGAGACACTCTCATGGCTTGAGCAATATTTGCAGTCCTATCCCGGCGCAATCCTGCTTGTCTCGCATGACCGCTACTTCCTGGATAAGATCGTGACGACAGTCTATGAGATCTCCCGCCATCGCTCTTCCAAATTCAAAGGTAATTATACCCAGTATCTGGAACAAAAAGCGGAACGGCTCGCACTCGATATGAAAGCTTATGAGAAGCAGCAGGAGGAGATCGCGAAGCTGCAGGACTTTGTGCAAAAGAACCTCGTCCGGGCTTCTACGACCAAACGGGCGCAGAGCCGAAGAAAGCAGCTTGAAAAGATGGAGGTGATGGATAAGCCGCTTGGTGATGAAAAGTCCGCAGCCTTCTCGTTCGATATCGAACGCCAGAGCGGAAATGACGTCTTGAAGCTAGAACAGGTGGCTACCGGCTATGAAGATGGCGTCCCGCTCATCTCTAACATTGATTATCATGTCTCCCGCCAGGACAGTGTGGCGCTTGTCGGACCAAACGGCATCGGAAAATCGACCCTGTTAAAGGCGATCTTAAAACAGCTGCCATTGCTTGAAGGAAACATTGCTTACGGAGCCAATGTGAAGATCGGCCACTATGAACAGGAGCAGGCGAACCTCAGCTCCAATAAAACATTGTTAAATGAATTGTGGGACGAGTATCCGGACAAAACAGAAAAGGAAATTCGAACGGTCCTCGGCAACTTTCTGTTCAGCGGAGATGATGTGCTCAAGTATGTCAATGAGCTGAGCGGCGGACAAAAAGCCCGGCTTGCCCTGGCTAAGCTGATGATGCAAAAAGCCAACCTGCTGCTGCTCGATGAGCCGACGAACCATTTGGATCTCGACAGCAAGGAAGTCCTGGAGCAGGCACTCATCAACTATCCAGGAACCATCGTTTTCGTTTCTCATGACCGTTATTTCATCAACCGGATCGCCACCAAAGTCGCTGAGCTTTCCCGGACCAAAATCACGAACTACCTCGGTGACTATGACTATTATGTTGCCAAAAAAACCGAGACGAGAGAGCGGGAGGAATTGAAAAACAAAAATCTCCCTTCCTCCCCTCAAGCAGAGGAACCCGCTTCTGCCGGAGCGTATAAACAGGACAAGGCAGCCAAACGCGAAGACCGTAAGCGTCAGCGAAGGATCGAAGAGATAGAGGTTCTCTTGGAAAAGCTTGAAAGCGACCAGGCTGTACATGAAGAAGCCCTCTGTGACCCCGCCGTCTACCAGGATTATGAAAAAACGCAGACACATAATGAGGAAATCGAAAAGATTAAAGCAGAGGTCGAACAGCTGATGGAAGAATGGGAACTGCTCCAGCTCGAAGAACAATAAGAATCCCCGACAGCGGTGCCAGGCACCGTTGTTTTTATTTTGCAATAATTCACAGTATCCACACGGTTATTCACAGCTTTTATAGGTAATAACTCCTTCATCAGCATAGTTATACACATTATCCACAGATTCATAAAAAGTTATCCACATAATTTTATGCACAGGCCTGGAAAGCAATTTTATTGTGTTCTATTCATTTATTCACATTATCCAATGATCTGTGGATAACTTTGTCCACATCTTATCTGAAACCCCAAAACATAAAAAATCCCTTCTCCTATGTAGAAGGGATTCCTTTCGTTATTGAGCCTCCAGATCAAGGCCTGGTACGCCATTTAGCGCCCAATCCGCTCGTTTTCCTTTTTGATAGGCAATACTGCCCGCTGCCGCAATCATGGCTGCGTTGTCTGTGCATAAGTACAGAGGAGGAATGGCGAGCTCTTGTGGAAGACCGCTGAACTTCGCTTCCAGTGCAGCTCTTAGCCCTTTATTTGCTGCGACACCGCCTGCCAGAAGTACTTGCTTCACATCGTACTCACGGGCAGCTCGTGCCGTTTTTTCCACAAGCACATCAATGACAGATTCCTGAAAGCTTGCTGCCAGATCTTCCGGCTTAATGGTTTCCCCGCGCTGAGCCGCATTGTGGACGGTATTGATGACCGCTGATTTTAACCCGCTGAAGCTGAAGTCATAGGAGTCGGCTTCCAGCCACGCACGAGGCAGGTTTAGGACAGGCGCACCATCCTGAGCAAGCCGATCAATGTGTGGCCCTCCAGGATACGGAAGATTTAACGTACGCGCGACTTTGTCATACGCCTCTCCCGCCGCATCATCTCTCGTCTCGCCGATCACTTCAAATGAACCATGCTCTTTCATCAGAACGAGCTCTGTATGGCCTCCTGACACAACGAGAGCGAGCAGCGGAAACTTCATCTCCGTGATCAGCCGGTTGGCGTAGATATGCCCGGCAATATGATGGACTGGCACAAGCGGAAGACCATGGGCAAACGCCAAAGCTTTTGCCGCATTTACGCCGATCAGAAGCGCTCCAACAAGTCCTGGCCCTTCCGTGACCGCTACAGCTGTTACATCATCCATCGTCACTCCTGCCATCTGAAGCGCTTCTTCCATCACTACTGTAATCTGCTCGACATGGTGGCGGGACGCCACTTCAGGCACGACTCCACCAAAGCGCTTATGGCTTTCAATTTGCGAAGCGACCACGTTTGCCATAATTTCTGTTCCATTTTTCACGAGTGCGACCGCTGTTTCATCACAGCTCGTTTCAATCGCCAGTATAATTTCATCCTGTTTCATCAAAGCATCACCCACATCACTAAAGCGTCTTCCCCATTATCGCTGTAATAATTTTTTCGAATACCGCCATCCTGAAAACCGAGCTTGCGGTATAAATTTTGTGCCACATAGTTGCTGACCCTGACTTCAAGGCTCAGTCTGGCCGATCCATATCGTTTCGCCAGCCGCATCGCCTGCTTCATGATCGCTTCCCCAAGCTTCCTGCCCCTGTATTCCGGACGAATCGCCACGTTGGTGATATGTGCATCATCAATGATCACCCAGACACCGCAATACCCCACCGTCTTGCCATCCGCCTCCAGTAAAAGATAGTAGGCAAACTGATTGTGGACAATTTCGTTATAGAACGCTTCATGCGTCCAGGGCAGTGTAAAGGACGCATGTTCGATCTCAATGATATCCTGCAGATCATTCACTGTAGCCAACCTGTAAGTGTACGTCTCCCTCATTGTTCTGCACCTACTTCTTCTGTCCCGCCAGCCAATTCACTTCGGCTTCAGCAAGCTGAAGGTAGCTGGGAACAAAATGATGTACAGATTCTGGTTCTTTCTCTATGCCGATCCGTGCCAGTTCAGACGGCCGCGGGTTATGATCAGCAGCACTTCCGAACACCGCCTGATCACCGAGTTCTTCCAGTATACTTTCCTTATGAAGGTCTAAATCATTCCCCAGAAACAGAATTCGTTTCTCCAGACGCTTCAGCTCGTCCAGCCAATTTCTCCTCAAAACAAGACGGTCTTCTTTTACCGCTTGAAACCGGTCTTCTTCAAAGCCGTATAAGCCGGTATAAAGCTGGGTTCTTCTTGCGTCAAACAATGGGCAGACATAGCCGCTGAAGAACTTTCCGTTCTGAGCGAGAACCTCAAGGCTGGATACACCCGACAGGTCCTTATTCAGTGTCCAGGCCATCGTTTTTGCGATCGTAACCCCGATTCTCACGCCAGTATAGGAACCAGGCCCCTTTGCAGTAATAATTCGGTCCAGTTCTGCTGGCTTCATATTCATTTCCTTCATCAAGTCATGAATGGCTGGCATCACTCGAATGGAGTGGTTCTTTTTCAGGTTTGTCGTATACTCTCCGATCACTTTCTCTCCATCAACCACAGCAATACCCATGACAAGATTCGATGTATCTATGGCTAAGGCTTTCATTTCCCTAACTCCTTACATATCGTAATAAATCGTTCGCCTGCAGGCTGAAATTTCAATTCTCTTTTTTCATCTCCCGTGCGGCGGATTTCAATGTTCAATCGGTCGTCCGGCAGCCGGTCATCAATGAACTGTGCCCATTCCACCACCGTGACGCCTTCACCCTCAAAATATTCTTCAAATCCAAGATCCTCATCGCTGTCTTCGAGCCGATAAACATCCATATGATAAAAAGGCAAACGCCCCTTATATTCCTTAATGATTGTAAACGTCGGTGAATTAACCACCCGTTTTACACCTAATCCCTTGGCAAGTCCTTTGGTGAAGGTTGTCTTTCCAGCGCCGAGATCTCCTTCAAGTGTAAGCACATCTCCCGGTCCAAGCAAGGTTCCTAGCTTTTCTGCAAGCTCACTTGTTTCTACAGGAGATGCGGTTGTTACTATAAGTTGTTCCATCCTTGCACCTCAATCAGAAAAATGGTTATATCCCGCTTTCGACAGTTTTTCAACCGAAGTCCCTCTGTCCAGCACAACACCAGGCGATCCTTTTGATACCCGTCCAATCACCGTTAAACAGCATCCGGCTTTTTCGCACGCCGCCTGCACTTCAGGAAACCCATCCGGAGACATCGTCCCGATCAGCTTATAATCTTCTCCGCCAAACAGCATCCATTCGTCTTGCATCTCGCCGGGATAGTGCTTGATAGCTTCACTCTTTGGAAGCTTGTCATAAAAAAGTGTGATCGAAACACCGCTGGCTTCTGCGATTTCATGGGCCTCACTAGCCACGCCATCACTTATATCGTTGAGCGCTACGCGTTGATCGGACTTGGCCAAGATCCTCCCTGCTTCCACATGAGGCAAAGGAAGCTGATGCTCTTTTACAAGGAGTGATTCCTCTTTACTGAATTTCCCTTGATGGGACCTTTCTAATAAAAGGGACAATCCCGCCGCTGAATCTCCAACCGGGCCGGATACAAAGACAAGATCATCGGGCTCTGCATTGCTTCTCAAAAGCTTTCTTCCTTGTTCCACCTGGCCCAATACGGTCACAGAAAGAACAAGAGGACCGGTCGTCGAAACGGTATCACCGCCGATCAGATCCATCTCATATTCTTCAGCGAGTGCTGCCATCCCTTTGTAAATCCGGGAGAGCTCCTCTTCATCCCAGCCAGCCGGAATTGAAATGGAAACGAGATAAAAGAGAGGTATACCGCCCATCGCAGCAATATCACTGATGTTCGCAGCAAGCGCTTTATGGCCGATATGAAAAGGCGTCAATGTCGATTTTGTAAAATGAACGCCCTCCACCATGGTATCCAGGCATATGATCTGATCAAGCGCTGAACCTTTAATGAGGGCCGCATCATCCCCAATTCCCAGAATAAGCGAAGATTGCTTATGGCTGGCCGGACTTATCGTTTTAATCCACTCAAATTCATCCTTCATCGCATGTACCCTTCTGCTTAAACGGTCGTTTAAATCGCTTTTTTTACAAAAAAGCCTTAGGCATCGGAAGATCCTAAGGGTTATGTATCTTTTATTAGTTTATCTTATTTTATGAAAAAAACCTATTTTTACATAAAAAAACACGAAACAAATTGTTTCGTTTACGTTTGCAAGTAATGGCGGACCCGACCGGGATCGAACCGGCGATCTCCTGCGTGACAGGCAGGCATGTTAACCGCTACACCACGGGTCCATTTATTATCACTCATGGAGTAGAATTTAATTGGTTGCGGGGACAGGATTTGAACCTGCGACCTTTGGGTTATGAGCCCAACGAGCTACCAGACTGCTCCACCCCGCGATGATATAAGAAGACTTTTTACTTTTGTCTAAGTCGACAATAATTAATATAGCATGAATTCTGAAATCACGCAACCCTTTTTTAATAATTGCACGCCAGTAAATTTTTACTGACGTGCAACTGCAAGTTATTATGCCACCTTCTCGCCCGTTTTATCCTTCTTATGAAGGCCTTTCCCATAATAAAATGCAACAAGGCCTAAAATCCAGATCGGACCGACAATAAGAGCGACTCGTGTTTCTTTAAAGTATCCCATGACTCCTACTACCATGAGCAGGAAAGCTAATGCAATGTGTGAACCGTATGGAAATAATGGTGTTTTGTATTTCAGTTCCTTCAGTGCTTGCGGTGATAATGTTTTTCTGAATTTCATTTGTGACAGAAGAATGGTTCCCCATGTCCAGATCGCTCCAAACGTAGAGATACTTGTAATCCAGACAAATACTTCAGAATCTGGGAATAGATAATTAAGTACGACTCCAATCAACAGTGCTCCTGCAGAGACGAGGATCGCTTTTGATGGTACACCGTTTCTGCTGATTTTCTTCATACCCGCTGGCGCCTGTTCCTGCTCAGCCAGGTTAAACAGCATGCGTCCTGTGCTGAAAATACCGCTGTTACAGCTTGACAGCGCTGCAGTCAAAACAACAAAGTTAATGATCCCTGCTGCTTGAGCAATGCCGATCTTCTCAAATGTTAATACAAACGGGCTTCCATTCGTGCCAATTTCATTCCATGGATAGATGGACATGATAACAAAAAGAGCTCCAACGTAGAATAATAAAATCCTCCAGAACACAGTGTCAATGGCACGTGCCAGAACCTTCTTCGGGTTCTTAACCTCGCCGGCCGTCACACCAATCATCTCAATGCCCAAGAAGGCGAACATTACCATTTGCATGGACATTAAAATCCCTTTGACGCCATGAGGCGCAAAGCCTTCATGACTCCAGAGGTTGCTGATTCCCGTCGCAATTCCATGATTTCCAAAACCAAATAGAATAATTCCTAAACCAGTAACAATCAAAACGATAATAGCGACGATTTTAATTAACGCAAACCAGAATTCGAATTCCCCATAGGCTTTTGCGGTTATTAAGTTGACCGCAGCCATGATCACCAATGCAGACAGTGCCCAAATCCAGGTCGGCACGTCCGGAAACCATTTTTCCATATAGATTCCGACTGCTGTGATTTCGGCCATACAGGTAACTACCCATAAGAACCAATAATTCCAGCCTGTAATATATCCTGAAAGCGGTCCTAGGTGGTCTTTTGCATATCGGCTGAATGAGCCCGCTACAGGATTATGAATCGCCATTTCTCCAAGGGCTCTCATAATCAAGAACATAACGGCGCCCGCGATAGTATAAGCAACGAGTATGGCAGGACCAGCAAGCTTTATAGCATTAGCAGAACCTAAAAATAACCCGACACCAATTGCGGCACCAAGTGACATTAACGTGATATGCCTTGATTCCAATCCACGGTGTAATTCCTGTTGTTGCTTCATCTTGTTATCCTCCTTGCTTTCTTTGTAAAGCGCTTTCATGGTAATTCTATCACATTTTCACAAATTCGACAAATCTGATAATTTGCCATGTATTGCTTACATTGAGTGATTCAGTGCAGCTGAAAAAGCATCTTGGATGTCTTCGATTTCTTCTATGCCAACCGAAATTCTCACTACATGTTTCGTAATCCCATGCTGTTTTATAAGCTCGTCCGGCATGTTTCGGTGTGAGGTTCCCAGTGGATAGGACACACTCGTTTCGACACCTGCCAAGGTTGCAACAAGCTTGACCCACGATAAATGTCGAAAAAACGCCTCGATATCGGCTTTTTCATCAAGTTCAACCGTCACGATCGCCCCGTTGCCCTTTGCACTTGCAGACTCTGGATAATAAACCTTTTTAATGGCCTGCTGTGATTTCATAAATTGAGCGAGGGCTGCGGCATTTTTCACTTGACGCTCCATTCTAACACTGAGCGTCTTTAAACCTCTGCCCGCGAGCCATGCATCAAATGGACCGAGGTTGCATCCCAAGTTCGCCATTTTTTCCTTTGCTCTCTGAACAATATCTTGATCGCCTGCTACGATCCCGGCGGTTACATCACTGTGTCCCGCAATATATTTAGTGGCACTATGTATAACCACGTTTACCCCCTGAACATACGGCCGAATCAGATATGGCGTGGCAAATGTATTATCGATCATGGAGATGACGTTATTTTTCCTTGCCATCTCAACCAGTCCACTAATGTCTTCTACTCTTAGCAATGGGTTGGTGATGGATTCAGAGTAAAGGATCTTTGTGTTGGGCCGTATGGCTTCTTGAATGGACTTCTGATCCGCAAACGAAACGAAAGTCACATCGATGCCGAATGACTTCAATTCTGAACCAAACAAATGATATGTACCGCCGTATAAATCATCACAGGCTACAATATGATCACCTTGCTGAGCAGCGGCAAGCACGGCACATAAGATCGCTGAAAGCCCGGAAGACGTTGCAGCTCCCGATGGGGCTCCTTCCAGCCTTGCTACTCCCGTTGCCAAATCATCATTGTTCGGATTATCCAGCCTTGAATACAAAAATGGTTTGTTTCCACTGTAATATCCTTCAATGTCCTCCAGGTCCTTAAATGAATAGGCGGTCGTCTGGTAGATCGGCTGTACCTTGCTTGCCACTTCCGACTCCCGATGTGTACTAAAATGAACAGCTTGTGTATCAAACTTTTTATCCTGCACGCTATCACCTCTTCACTATAATTCCATTATCATACCATAACTTGCTGTAAGTGATATGAGTGTTTTTGGATAAAAGACATCGGGCAGTGGGTCTGGGGCTTTTATTTTGCTGCGTTTTGTTGATAAAAAGCAGATTCCCTTTCCTTTTTCACCTGTGGCGGGCTTTATTGTGGCGATTTATGGCACTTTAGGTGAGGGTTCTTGAGCGAATTGGATCGTTACATGCAGGTTTAGCCTGTTTACATGCGGGTTTCGCCCGTTTACATGCCACTTTGAAGAGTTTACATGCGGGAATGGACACTTTACGTGCGACTTTGCAGCGTTTACGTGCCAAATCCATCATTTTCACTAAAAGGATTGGAGTGCGGCCTCTTCGCTATTGATCTGAAGGCCCTGCTTCGTTGGCCAGGCGTGTTACTTTCGATTTTGCCCCGTTTACTTGCGATTTTGGCTCTTTTACTTGCGGTTCGACACGATTTACT
>NZ_JBDPNU010000047.1:0-1117 GCF_050468105.1 Fictibacillus sp. NRS-1165 | reverse complement strand
TGAACTGCACCCCAAATTTTAGACACCATCTAAAATTTGGAGGTGCTTTTTCTTTTGGCTAAATTTACTAAGGAAGATAAATTAGAAGCTGTAAAACGATATCTAGAAGAAGGCGAAGGGTGTTGTTCCATCGCTAATGATATAGGTGCGCATAAAAGTGTCGTTGAGTATTGGGTGAGGAGATATAAATACCACGGGGAATGTGCTTTTATCAAAAGCTATACAAATTACTCCGTAAACTTTAAACTAGACGTACTCAATTCTATGAACGAACATGGGACGTCTATCTTTGAAACTGCTGCGATCTTTAATTTACCTTCTCCTTCTTCATTGAGGAACTGGCAACATGTATTGGAGACGCAAGGGTGGGCTGCCCTAGAACCAAAGAAAAAGGGGCGTCCAAGGATGAATAATAAAAATCAAAAGGCTTCCAAGAAATCGGCATCAGCTGAAGGATCCGTAGAAGCTCTTCAACAGGAATTAGAACAGTTACGTATGGAAAATGCGTATTTAAAAAAGTTGAATGCCTTAGTTCAAAACAAGGAAAAATCACCAAACAAGACAAAGCGCAAGTAGTCTATGAATTGAGGCATGAGTTCCCGGTGAAAGCCCTCATCAAGCTCGCGTGTATCCCTCGCAGTTCTTACTATTATTGGGTGAACAACAGGAACCGTCCTGACCCAGATGCGGAGTTGAAAAAGCTGATTCAGGCCATTTATGATGAACATGAAGGACGTTTTGGCTATCGTCGGATTCGTGATGAACTTAGAAATCGAGGACACAAAGTGAACCACAAAAAAGTTCAGCGTATCATGCAGGAAATGGGCTTAAAATGCCTCGTACGCATGAAAAAATACCGCTCTTATAAAGGAAAAGTCGGCAAGATTGCACCAAATATCTTAAATCGTAACTTTGAAGCTGAAAAGCCAAACCAAAAATGGGTTACAGATATTACAGAATTTAAGTTGTTCGGAGAAAAGCTGTATTTATCACCTATCTTGGACTTATTTAATGGAGAAATCATCACATATACTCTTGGTTCCAGACCGACATATTCCCTTGTCTCTACCATGTTAGACCAAGCTTTAGTACGTTTGACAGATAAAGATACGCTCCT
>NZ_JBDPNU010000046.1:0-75233 GCF_050468105.1 Fictibacillus sp. NRS-1165 | reverse complement strand
GGGGTTTGTCGACGTTCTGACACGTTGTTCACACAACGTGTTTTTTTATGCCCAAAATAGAATACAGCTCATCAAGCCTTTGGATTTCATAGGCAGGCTTCGTATCGGTTGAATTCCGATTTTTGTTTGGATTATACCAGCAAGTGTCGAGCCCGGCCATTTGGCCGCCTTTCATGTCCGCGTTCAGTGAATCACCGATGATGAGTCCATGTTCTAAAGAAAAATTCGAGATCCGCGCGAAAACATAATCGAAGTATTCCTTCATTGGTTTTTGATAACCCGTATCCTCGGAAACAAAGATTCCCTTAAACAGGGGGTGCAAGCCAGAACCTCTCAGGCGTTTCTCCTGTGTCCTGGAAACTCCGTTCGTAACGATATACAGATCAAAGTGATCCTGAAGTGAAGCAGCCAGCTCCAAAGCCCCTTCGATCAGCTGGTTTCCCTCACTTAAAAACTCACGATAGATTCCTTCCAGGACAACTCCGTCCGCCTCATGGCCATACTCTTTGAATAACATAGAAAAACGCGTGTTCAGAAGCTCATCACGGTCCAGCTTTCCTTCCTCAAACGCTCTCCATAGGCCCTTGTTGATTTTTTTATAACGTGTTTCAAGCTCAGTCGTAAACGAAATCCTTTGGTTTTCACATAACAAGCGAAGGGCCGCACTTTCAGCAGCGTCAAAATCTAACAGGGTATTATCGACATCAAATAACAAGGTTTTGTATTTTTTCATGAGGCTTTCTCCGATTGCTGTGACTCTTGCTGTCCGCTGAATTTAAATACGAGGATGCCGCCAATGATGATGAGTACACCAAGCAGCTCCTTCAAAGTGAAAGGTACAGGTTTCAAACCCATCGCACCTATAGAGTCTAAAAAAAGGGCAAAACCAAGCTGTGAGGCGAGAACAATCGAAATGGCTATCGTTGGACTGAGCCGTTTCAGCCCCTGTACAACACAGGTAACCACGCCCACACCGATCACCCCGCTGAACCAATACCAGGTTTGCATATGATGCAGACGGAATAATTGCTTCCCTTCAAAAAGAAGGCCAAGTGTAAATGATGCTAAGAACCCGAGCCCCAAAACTAAAACATTGGTCGCCCATGATCCGGCATGTTCATTGACTTTACTGTTGAAGATATTTTGCAGGCCAACGAGTGAGCCTGCAATCAATGCAAAGATGATCCCTAAAAGCATACCCTTCTCTCCCGCTTTCTTTATTCATAAATATTATCATTCGCCAGTCTTCTCAAGCCTTCCCGGTCTTTAACCAAAATCCCTTTACTGTTCCGTTCAACCAGACCTTCATTGCAAAATTGCTGGATCACCCGGTTCATATGCCTGTAGCTCGTTCCGATCAGGTTCGCGGCATCCTTAAGGCTTCCTGCACTGTGCTGTCCAGTTAACAAGGAATTGGATTCATCAAAAGAGACCGACAGCAGGTAGCTGGCCAATCTGACTTCGACAGGATACAGCAGATTAAACCGCAAAGAATTGGACTTCACATAAAATTTATCTGTAATGATCTTCAGCAAAAATTGCAGGAAAGCCGAATCTTCACTTGCATATTTTTTCAGCCAGCGCTGATGAACCCCGATCATCGTGACAGGGGATACCGCCTCGACGGTGTTCACGGTATCCGTTCCCCTTACGTATTCAATATCCCCAATCAGTTCAAGCGGTGTCTTAAACGATAGGATGAGTGTTTTACCCTCTGGAGAGGTCGTAAACACTTTTACTTTTCCTTTTACAAGAACGTAGAGATATTCCGACGGTTCTCCCTGTGAACAAATGTTTTCACCACGGTTGAATTGATAAAGCTTCAAATGCGGCATCAATTGCGGATTAAACAGACAGTCGATCTTATATGCACGCATAAAAGAATTCAGCTGCTCACGATTCTTTATTTCTTTCATCCAACTAACCTCCAGCCGGTAAATATCACATGCTTAATATGAGCACACCTGCTACCATCATACCAATACCGATAAACTGAGGCAGCCTCATTCGCTGTTTCGTGACGCCGAACCAGCCGCAGGTGTCCGTCAGAAACGCTACACTCAGCTGCGCGATCAACAG
Source organism: Fictibacillus sp. NRS-1165 (assembly GCF_050468105.1). Lineage (NCBI taxonomy): Bacteria > Bacillati > Bacillota > Bacilli > Caryophanales > Fictibacillaceae > Fictibacillus > Fictibacillus sp. NRS-1165. The sequence goes on along the minus strand of NZ_JBDPNU010000046.1, from coordinate 73,154 downwards.
CGCGGAGATGGTCAGCGTCACGCCGACCTTGTGGATGGCTGTCACATTACTGAAGATAACAACCGCAGCAAAAGTTCCTCCGAACAAATACAGCGGTTTCACACGCTTGAAATTTTGCCATGTCCGGTCACGGAATGAGACCATCAAAACGACCGCCAGGATAAATCCTGTCATCTGGGTGATGGTTGCCGCTTGCCATGTGCCGATATCCTGGCTGATCCGCGAATTGGCCACCCCTTGCAGAGTAATAAAAATACCGCCAAACAATGCAAAAAGTATTCCCTTCATCCTATCTCTCCCCTATCTGATATACAGCTTTATTATCAGGGATATCAATGGAAAAGGGGAAGGACATATGTCCCGGCAATGGTAAAAAACAAAAAAAGAGCTGTTTTCGGTTAACAGCTCCCCACCTGCTATTTTATTTTCATGCTAAGTCCCCGATTAATGAGGTTGGCACTAACCGGCTTTTTCCCTATTTCCCGCGCCCAAACAGACAGCTGCCCGATGTGATGGATTTCATGGGCGATCACGTGACGCATGATTTCTCCATGGGTGAACATGACTTTGGTTCCGTCCGGCCGCGTATCCTGAAGGATTCGGTCTTCCATGCCATCGTTCCAGGCTAGTAGAAAGTTTTCTACTTCAGGCTTAAATTCAGCATCCAGTTTACGCACCTTTTCAAGTGACCGGTAACCATCAAAGCTCTCCTGAAAATCCGGTTTCTCCTGCATCCCCCGAATCCAGCTCCACTCCACATCAATGATATGAAAAAGGGTATGTAAGATCCCTCCCACTCCTCCAATGCGTGCCTTAAGCAGCTCATCCTGTGGAACATCCTCACACCATTTGTACCAATCTTCCCTGACTTGCCAGTTGTAATGAAACAACGTCTTCATGACTCTGCCTCCTTATCCAGACGGAACTCAATGAGCCAGCAATCCCTCTTACCGTCCAGTTTCTGTCGATTACTGTCCACTTTTTGTCGATCACAGTCCACTTTTTACAGTTTACGTGCGGCTTTTCCCAATTTACATGCCAAACACAGCACGTTACATGCACTTAGGAATATACAAGACACTACTCCTTTTTAACTCAACTGCTAGAACATGTCACTTCAAACAAAATGTCGTTCAGTGCATGGAAATAAAAGGTATACCCGCCCCGGATCACTCTTGGATGATTGCCAACAGAAATATCCGCGGCTTTTAGCTGTCCGTAGATTTCATCCACTTTTTCGTTCGTGTCCACATAAAATCCTACATGAAAACCATGTGGATATTTCGGAGGGTCTTCTCCCGTACAGCTAAGTACAAGAATAAATCCCTCCCCGTCATCCAGCACTCTGATTACGTGGCTATTATCCATTGTTGTATGAAAGCCAAAAAATTCTTCAAAAAAATGCTGTGCATCAGCTAAATCATTCACACAAAGATTCAAATGGTTAAGCTTCATGCTCCACCTTCCTCACCCGCATTTTTTGATGGGAACGAACAGATCGACCTTGCATCTCCCTTCCGGATCCTCTGCAGGATTATTCAGGTTAAATTCCAAATTATGACGAGTAAAATCAGGCTCATACATATTGGCTGGCAGCCATTCAGCATATATGAACTGATAAGCAGGATTCAGCTTATCCGCTGTATCATAAAAGGAATACACCTCATACGATCCGCCATCCAATGTCTTAAATGAAACCTCAGGATGCTGTTCCTTTTGAAAATCGACTGGAATGGTCACACAGGCATCGTGACGGCATTCCTGCGCTTCAACGAGCGCGGGATTATCAAAAGAGATTCCGATAAACTGCGGCGTTGGGGGAACCAACTCATTGCCGATCGCCCATTGAAACAATTTCTCCCAATGCTCCGGAAGCTCAAAATATGAGCCGATTCGTCTGAAATACGCAACTTCAACTTCCTGCAATCCTTTTACCGCTACTTTCATCATCCATTCCCCTTAACTGTTATAGTCCTCATTAAATTTTCGCCAGAGCCACCTCAATCCCTTCCTCCCTACTATGAGGCTATGATTTCCCCAACAAAAAAAGACACCAGGATGAGTTCTCCCGATGCCTCATTTTTTTTATTCTATTCCTCGTAATTAAATAACACTTCCCATGTTTCCCGGCCAACGACCCCATCCACTGTAAGGTGATGCTTTTGTTGAAATCCTTTTACTCTCACTTCTGTTTTCGGTCCAAAGATGCCATCAATTTTAATGGAACCCCCCGCATCATTTAAGTGTGCCTGAATCCTCGTTACATCCTGGCCTCGGTCACCCAGCTTAATGACGTGTCCAGGATAAGGCACTGGCGTGTGATATAGAGCATGCCATGTGGAAGGACCTACAAGACCATCCGTCTTTAAGTAGCGATAGTATTGAAACTGCTTCACTTTCTGAAGAGTCACCTTGCCAAAGATTCCATCCACCGTAATCGGTATCCGATTCTTGTTTAGCTGTGTTTGTACTTTTCTAACATCCGATCCACGGTCCCCGTATTTAATGACGTGTCCGGGATAAGGATCTGCCACGCTCATTTTTTCTGATTTCACCTCGGAACTAGCGTTCGCCGCGGCTGGGAGTAAAGCTTGCAGTGCAAGAAATCCTGCTGCTGAAAAACAGATCTACGATTTTTTCATGCTCATACACTTTTGCCTCCTTACAAGGATTTGGAAAAAATACAACAACATCACTTTATACCCGAATTCTTGTACCAAGCAACCGATAAAATAAAAATGCATATAAAGGACTAAAAAACACCAGAAAACCCGACTCCTGGTGTTTTTTAGGTATTTTCCCAACATGAGCCTTACCGTGTTTTAAGCCTTTTCCACACCAGTCCGACGAGAATGCAGGAAATGATGGCTGTAAACAGCTTGCCTTCCCACGTCCAATGAATGACCTGATAAACCGAATATCCTTCAATCAATAGGGCCGGTACTTTACCAATGGAACTGGCAGCCACAAATATAAGAAGAGAGGTCTTTCCAATGGCGGCGATGAACGTGACAAGGCCTGACGGGACAAACGGGAGAATTCTAAGAGCCAGAATCAACAAGAACGATTCTTTTCCTTCAGCTTTCAGTAATTGTTTTACTTTCGGATGAGAAAATCCTTTTCGATCAGCCAATCTTCGGAATCCTTTTCTATACAGGAGGAACGAGATAATGGCTCCGAACGCTTCACCGATAAATGATACAGCCATCCCTTCCCAGAGTCCGAACACGGCAAGGTTAGCAGCTGTTACAAACACACTGGGAACGACACCCAAAACACTGACAAAAATATTAACCGCTATACTTACCATAAATGCAATATGATCGGAGGCGGTAAGCAACTCGATCATGAAATCCTTTAATTGCATATCGATTCGTCCCTATTTTGAGTTTACAAAAAGTATATAAATACCATCTCATCGAGTCAATCAAATCGAATAAAAAACGCCCAGAAGGCTCTGGGCGTTTTTACCATGCTTTTATCTATTTATTAAGACCCATCGCGTCTCTCATCGCCTTAAAGATGTTAGTGTTCTCGTACGTACCTTCCAGTTTTTCTGCCCCAGGCCCTTGAGCGGTCAGCGGTACTGATTGACCGCCATGTTCTTGAGTAGTCCAGTCAAGTGTGAATTTTTGATTAGAGTGAGCAGCCGTATATGGACCGTCCTCCTTGGACGTATGGTCGCCACTTTCATCCTGCGGGTCCACTTCTTCAATGGATAAGCCGCCGCATTCATGGTCAGCCGCAACGAGTACAAGGGTATCAGGATGCTCTTTCGCATACTCTTGTGCGATTTGTACAGATTTGTCCAGTTGCTCGCCAGCTTTCATCATCAGCTTGCCATTGTTTTCATGAGACATTTCATCCGTTCCTTCCTCTTCAACCATAAGGAAGAATCCTTTTTGATTTTGAGAAAGTGTATCGATCGCTTTTTTCGTCATGTCAGGCAACGGTACGACGGGATCGTAGAGGTCGCCTTCACCTTCTGGATTTTGTTCGAACATTTCTTCGTTGGCAAAAAGACCAAGCAATCGATGGCTTTTCGAGCCTTCAAGTTCTTCTTGATTTGTCACATAGTCATAACCAAGTTTTTCTGCCTTTTCAACCAGATTTCCTTGTGTTCCTTGGCTGGCTTCCTCATTGTCTTTTGCCGGGTGATCCTGAAATTCCCCTTCCTCGCCTTTAGGGTACCAGTAATCTTCACCACCGCCAAGAAGGACATCGACCTTGCTGTTTTCCAGGTATTGTTTGGCAATGTCACTTTGCTTTTTACGATCGGCTACATGTGCGCCTAAGGAAGCAGGGGTAGCATCAGTAATTTGACTGGTAGTCACAAGTCCTGTTGACTTCCCAGCCTCACTGGCCAATTCCAGCACAGATTTTACTGGTTTTTTATTTTCATCTACTCCAATTGCTCCGTTAAAAGTTTTGACTCCTGTTGCCATAGCCGTTCCTGCCGCTGCAGAATCAGTGACCACGGATGTTGAATGTGTATGAACATTTCCTGAATACGGCATTTTGCTCATCGCGAGCTCACCATTCATACCTTCAGCAGCTAAACGGATGGCTTCCCTGTGAGAAGCACCCATACCGTCTCCAACAAACATGATGACATTTTTCGCTTTATTCGGGGATGCGCTTCTTTTTTCTTTTGCATCCGCCATGTGATTGATCCCAAAAGATGTAATCAGTGCTAATGAAAGTGTTGCAGCAGCGATTGTCTTCTTTTTCAATACTTCCACTCCCCTTTTCTCTGATGTGCCTCCATTGTAGGACATAGATGTAAAGGGGCAATAAAGGTTATGTAATGATAAAAAGAAGTTTTGTTAACGAATTGTAAAGCCGTGGCCGCTTTCCTGCTCGTTTCTGGCACCCTTCCTTTTTGAAATGCATTACGCACAACCCGAACGTAAAAGGAGCCTTCATGGGTGCGAACGCTTCGGTGGTGGGTATTTTAATCTCGGCTTTTTACCTACCCATTTGGACGGGTTCCATTTTGGCGCCGATCGACTTCGCTTTGGCCGGATTGCTTTTCAGTTTGCGTATGTATTGGAAGCTGCCACCGTGGATGATCGTTGTCTTAGGGATTGTGGGAGGAACCTTACTGTCTTATGCTTCATGAGGATTTAAAGATTCTGATGAAATAATCTTCCTCGGGAAAATCAACATACTCTAAAACCCGAACTCGATAAAAGCCTCTGAGCTTGTCATTTCCAGCCCAGCAGTCCATATACAGCGGTCTATGGCTAAAGAACAGGCAAACCGAGATAAAGGAGCCTATGTTTTGTCCTTGGTATTTGGGCAGGATCGCAGTTTTGGAGACAGGCATAAGTTGGATGACATGTGGAATATCGTTAAGTTCTGCTGTTTGTATCCGCATTTATTTTTTAGCAAACGAGAGTCCTTTTTCAGCGAGGGCTACTCTCAATTGTTCCATCGTTTTCGGACCCATACCATGAAGTTTTGACACTTCAGCTTCAGTAAGATCCGTCAATTGTTCAAGCCCTGTTATACCTGCTCCAGCAAGCGCGCGCTGTGCCGGCTTCGACATTTTAAATGGAAAATGACTTTCAATATTTTGAGCCACTATACTCGCTCCTTTTTAAGAAATCGATCGAGATGATAAAAGGCATGATGTGCTGATTCTTCGTTAAAATTTGGTCCATAACAATCGCTAAATCCATGCTTTCCGTCAAATTTATAGATTTCAGCTTCTTTTTTCTTCAGCACTGTGATCAGCTCGTCCACAGCGAAGGATTTCTCCTCTTCCGGAAAAAATAACAAAACTGGGCACTGTGGAGAGATTTCTGTATAGTTTCGAATACGTGAACCGTAAAAACCAGCAATACCGTCCACTCCCTTTTCTTCACTGCATAACCAGGCGACGGTAGCCCCTACACTAAATCCGATAATAAAGATCTTTCTATAGTGGCGTTTACTTTCCTTAATGAGTTCTTTGATTTCAAAGGAAGCCTTCGCAAAACCGACGTTTTTCATAAAATGCTCATAAGCAAGATTCTCCTCACTATAATGAAAAGGGGTTTCCCGCCCCAATAGATTCGGCGAGATGACATCAAACTCCTGCTGAGAGAAGCATTCACAAACTTCTATCATGTGCTGGTTTAACCCATAAATTTCGTGAACAACGATGATTAATATATCCGTTTGATTCTGTATGATTAGCACATATTCAACCTCCCGAAAAAAACATAAAAAAGAAAGGGTTTACCCTCTCTAGTTAATGTATTATTTTCCGGCAAAGAACGTCCACCGTTTTTTTCTCAAACTCTTTAAGAAAGACAGGATCGAGTAGTTTTCTTCCTGCAAGGCTTTTTCATAATGAGACAAGGTCGGCTTAGGTCCTTGAATCCGTGAGACAAATCGTTTACTTTTCACAAACTCCCTCCAACGCCACGGAATGTTTGCTTTAGTATATGCAGCAAACCTTTCAGCATACAAAAAAAGACAGCGGATAGGCCCGCTGTCTTTGCTATTTTCGTTTAAAAGTGCCCCGTCTGGTTCCCTTTTGGATGATTCGTTCGTTCTCTTCCATGACCTGCATGGTGTGATGGCTGATGCCAACTTTCGGAAACTGAATTCTCGGCTTAAAAGTAATCCCTCTTCGCTCGCTGTTCTTCAGAGATACCGGCTGGCTCCCCATAAGATCGAGTCCGCTTGTCATTCATCATCACTCCTTTCCAGTGCTTGTACAAGAATATCGTAAGTAGCCAAAAGGATTCCGATTAAGGATCCATCGACATCACTTACTTTTGCGGTTGAAGAGATTTTTATCACATAAATCTCATCTTCAATATTAAAAGGATAAAACGCAAAGTTGTCTTCCTGATTATAGTATGCTTCAGCTCTTGATAACGTGGATTGGATCAGGCTCGCATTCGTATAAGCGGCCAGTGCTTCGTTCTTCTCTTGCGGGGTTTCAAAAGGCAATATAGTAAAGCTATGGCCTTCCTTTTCTACATACGACTGAAGAACGAGTTTCAGTCCATATAAATAATTTTCCTTATTTCCATAATACGCAGTGATCCCTTCCGTTTTCAAGATATACAGCGCATTATTTACTTTCGCCCGCAGATCGTCCAACAGCATCTGATTGTTCTCCACTGATCGCGTGATTCGTGCTAGTTCATTATTCCCGATTTTTTTCAGGTACAAACTCAGGAAGATGAAGGCGTCGATCAGGATGAACACCACGAGAACGACTAAATAGTTATCCCAATTTGTAAAAATGCTTTGAGGCTTTCCTGTCCAATAGATCAGGGCACCGAATATGTAGATGACATACCAAAGCTTCCGGATGGCATCCAATTTCTTTTCAGCTTTATCTTCATCATTCCAGTAATAAATAAGATAGGCTCCGATACCAAGGAAAATCAGCCAGACAATTATTCGAAAGAACCAAATCAAAGTCTCTTCCCCTCCAATTCCAAGCTGTCTTACATACCATTCCATTTGGGGTGTGAGAATTCCTTCCTGGTGCCATGGGATTGATCACTGGACCGGAAGAAGAATTGCATCAGATTCGAAATCATTGATTCTAATTCTAAACAATTGAACAAACTCAAGATAATTGAACCTTACTGAGTCGGATAACTCCACACGACCTTAACGTCAAACAGCTACCCCTTCCTTAATGTCCCCTGATGAAAAAACATCTGCCAGGTCCCTTTTGCTTTCCTCCAAGAGAACTTCTTAAACTTTTCAGCCCATTGGTTTCATCATTCAATTCATATTATGCCTGTACCACCTGATCAGAAAGCCTATGAATTTCAAAGTGAGACACATTCATCACCGGCAAACCTAAATATGTTCTTTCAATGCAATCTCCATTGTTTTCCCTCCGAAAAAGCCTTATGGAAAAGAGCTCCAGATGGGCCATCCAGAGCTCCAGTATGGTTCTATTCTATATCTTTAAATGTTCCGGTGGGAACATCAAATGACCATTTTTTTCCGTCTTTTGCCTGAAGTGTTAATATAAATTCTTTGGCATCAATAATTCTGACTTCGCCATGTTTGCTTGGGGTCTTGTATTCTTTTTCTCCCATATACTTGCGTTTGTCACCTTCCGATCTGACGAAGACATAGCCTTGCTCGGGATCATTGATCAATGCGCCGGCTTCGACCGTCACGTTTTTACCTCCCATTTCTCCATTCTTGATCGGGCTGACCCAGCCATTTTTGAATTTAGCTTTATGGTCGTTTACCGGGTCTTCTACATGCGTCAGAATTTGAGCTGTCACCGCACGATCATGCTGAACAACAAGCGGCCCGTTTACTCCATCTTTCTTGGAGACGCTGTCATTGCGTGCTTTATCTTTGTTCTGAGCTTTCCGCTCCATAATCTCTCTTTTTTCTTTTGGAAGACTATCATAAGTGCCAGAAGCAGACACATGGTAAAAAGCAACTCCTGCTCCAAACAAAACAGCTGTCGTTATAAGTAAAATTGCAATTTTTTTCATGTCTTTTCACCCCTCTATTGGAATTAATGCCAACGGATATCGGTTGATAGTATTGGATAATTGGTTGCAGACTTTGTTTTTGAATCACTGTATAGTTCGTTGTAAAGCTGGCTCCAGCCCTGGCTTGGCGTGTTATCGAGCTCCGAATGGCAACCTGTATTCGTACATGCAGCATATTGGGTTAAAGAAGCACTGAATCGCATTGGTTTAGCAGCAGTGACGGCAGAATATTTGGCAATATTCTGCCACTGTTCGGCCATGTCGCCGCTGTTATCATAAACTTCCGGAAGCGGCCATGCAGGGGATGCTCCCCAGGAAATATATTGAATATCTTTGTAGGTCCAGCCGTTATTGCACGAATAATTAATCGTGCCTGAGTTCAAGTTGGTATGATAGCATCCGTCCGCAGAACCATAATTATAGAGTGAATAGCTGTTAACAGAATCATAGCCGTTCACCCACTCAATGGTAGTCGATGCAGGATCGTACCCCGGTTCCATATCGTTGCCGCCATCTACTTCAACCTGATCAGAATAAGAATTCATGTTATTATGGCTGTTAATATCATCGATCATATTGGCAAAGTTCTGGCCTCCTTCATATGTTACGGTATAGGAGTTGTTCGTTCCGACAATGATATGAACCGTGGATAGTGAATCACTCGCTGTGCCTTTCCAATACCCGCGGGAGTATGCTTCAACGGCTGCCGCCACTTGAGTCAATGAAGCATCGGGCATCCCGAAAAGAGATAAACTCGTTGGCGAGGACTGTCCACCGAAATCGAGAATAACCATACTGTTCTGAGTTCCTGCTTTCTTATAATCCGCGAGGCCTTTTTGGTATCCCATATCATAAAGCGTCACGGTATCAACTGTATCCATATAATAGCTTTGCGCTGCCGGCGGCGGTGTGGAAGCGCTTACATTATTGACTGGCAGTATATATCCAAAACCAAGCATCACAACCATTGCTATTAAAACGAATACTTTACCCATGTACTGGCCACGTAACCCCACTTGCTTGTTCATCACAATCCCCTCTTCTTATTTGATTTAAAAGCAGCAAAACGTGCCTGCCCCCCTTTTTAGAAATTTTGTACATAAAAGGAATTCGTTCGAATTATTGTTTTTATTTACTATTTTCTGATAATTTTCTAACAATTATAAAAAAGGAAGCTGACAATTTCTTATCAGCTTCCCTTACATTCTTCTTCCCACTCCAATTCTTCCAAAAATCGATACACGTCTTCATGCAGCCTTTCTTTTTCAGGTCCTCTCGTCACAAGATGCGGAGAGTTTTCATACCAGATGAGCGATTTATGATCAGACGAGATCCTATCATAAAGAAGGTCCGCACTTTCCAGGTTGACGGGATGATCCTTACCCGCTTGCAAGGAGTGCCGGACACGTGATCTCCTGAATGTGGTTCCCTGCTTCCTCAATCACACCTTGTACGGTTCTCACCATTTCTGATGAGCTCGGCTGCAAGCTCAACCACTCTTCTTCAATCTGTTCGGCTGGAGTTCTCAGGATCGTTTTATATCTTCTCGTAAAAAGGCTGACGTGCTTCCTCAAGTCTTCTTCGCTTTTCGGCTTAACTGGCGCACACATGGAAACGAGCCCTTTTACCGGAAAAGTGTACGCCATCTGCAGCGCAAACACGCCGCCAAGGGAGAGGCCGACAACGGCAATCTCTTCATGACCTTGCTTTTGCAGAAAGCGATATCCGTCAACGACATTCTCCCACCACTGGCTGGCCCGAGTCGTGACCAATGTTTCAGGGGTTTCTCCATGGCCTTCATACAACGGGCCATGGCAGCTGTAGCCTTTCTTGTTCAAGAAACGGCCAAGCTCCCTTACATCCACGGTGTTTCCTGTAAATCCATGCAGCAGCAGGACAGCCCGGCTGCCCCCTCGAAAGGTAAACGATTTTGCTGGTACCATTTTCATAACTGTATCCTCCGATTCTTTTCTCTCCTGATTTTACTCTATCACATCACAAACCAGTAGAATAATTCATGAACTGAGCACTTAATTAGTAATTATTTGAAAATTCTCACATAATTTTATAGGAATTCATGAAATTCCATTGACTTTCAAATTAGAAAGAGTAAAATGTTCTTTAAAACTTTAAACTGAGGTGTCACTGTTGAAGTACTCATTTGCCAACCGTATTTATTCATTACAATCCTCTGCCGTGAGAGATATTTTAAAAGTTGTAAACCAGGAAGGCGTCATTTCATTTGCCGGCGGCCTGCCGGATGATCAGCTGTTTCCATTGGAAGGCATTGAAGAAGCCTTTGCCAAAGTGTTTGCATCTGGAAGACACGCACTCCAATATATGGAAACGGAAGGATACCTGCCGCTTCGTGAAGTGATCATTGAGCGAATGGCTCGAAAAGGGATCAAGAACTACACCACCAAGGACGTGATGCTCACGACCGGTTCGCAGCAGGTCATCGACTTGTTTTCCCGTGTCATGCTGAATCCAGGGGACGTCATCCTGACGGAAGACCCTACGTATCTAGCGGCCCTTCAAGTGTTTAAATCCTATGAAGCACGTGTCATTGGTGTCGCTTCGGATGAGGACGGCATGATTCCTGAAGACTTGGCCCATAAAATCAAGGAATACAACCCAAAATGCATATACGTCGTTCCTACCTTCTCCAACCCTGCTGGAAAGGTCTGGTCTCTCGAACGCAGAAAACAGCTGCTTCATGCGGCACATAAGCATAACATCGTTGTCCTGGAAGACGATCCGTACGGCGACCTTCAGTTCAACCGCGAGGAAACATACACTCCGCTTGCTGCATTGGACGATGGAACCTGTGTCCTGTACACGAGCACCTTTTCCAAAACGGCCGTACCCGCGCTTCGTACGGGCTGGGTCGCCGGGCCGTTCCAAATTATCCGCATGATGTCGCAGGCCAAACAGGCAAATGATCTTCATTCCAACTCTCTGTCTCAGCAGGCCCTCTATCATTTCTGTACAGGATTTGATATGGATGGCCATATCAACCGCCTGATCGCCGAATATGAGACACGGATGAACGTCATGTACCGCTGTTTGGAAGAAGCCAACCTTCCAGGATTGAAAATTACGAAACCAAAGGGCGGCATGTTCTTCTGGGTTGAGCTCGACGAACATGTAAATACGACGCTTCTTCTGCCGGAAGCAGTCTCCCGAGGTGTTGCGTATGTACCTGGCGAACCGTTCTTCGCCACCTTGCCAAAAGCGAATACATTGCGACTAAACTTTAGCCATCCGACGATTGAACAGATCGAGAGCGGAATCTCGGTAATGACTGGCCTGTTTAAAGAATCGCTGGAGAAGGATGTTGTTTATTCATAAGATGAAAAGGAACCCGGTGTCTATACCAGGTTCCTTTTGTGTTATTTCACCCGCAGGCTTTGTCCTACATAGATCGTGTAGTCACTGTCCAGGTTGTTCCATTGCTTGATTTTGGTTACTGAGGTGCTATAGGTCTTGCTCAAGGAATAAACAGTATCCCCTTTGATGACGGTATGATATACCGCTGTTGGCTTTTTGGTAAGTCTGAAGCTTTTCACGATCCCATTCACATGAGCACGTGCAATGCTGCTAATAAAAGAACTGGATTTTAATTTTGTGGCATCTGCTGGCGTATCGATAAAGCCATTTTCTGTCAGCACCGCCGGCATGTTCGATTCCCGGAGCACATGAAAATCTGCCGTTTTCTTACCGCGGTCCCTGAAATCCACTAAGTCGATGACGGCATCGTGAATGTTAGTGCGGTAAGTTGTGGTTGGTGCACTTGTGCCGGGATAAATATAACTTTCAAAGCCTGTCCCGCCGCCTGCATTGATATGAATGGCTAGAAAATAATCGGCATCCCAGTTGTTGGCTGCATCGGTTCTTTCATCTAACGAGACGAATTCATCACTCGTTCGGCTCATCTTCACTTCCACATTATTATATTCAACCAACAGAATATTTTTGATCCGTGTAGCAATCTGCAGGGTGAGATTCTTCTCCTGAAGGCCATTGCCGACGGCTCCTGTATCACTGCCGCCATGCCCAGGGTCAATAAAGATTTTAACCATCTACCAAACACTCCCCGCTAGTAACTTGAGAAAAGACTAATCTCATTCTCACTATTATTCTATGTAAAAATCTAGTAAAGGTTTGGGCTGGTACACCCTCTTGATTTACAAAACGGCTCTAAATAAAAGACGCTTCTGGTTCAAAAAATTCAAATAGCTTCAAGTAATCTCTAAAACTTGGACATACTTATAGGATAGTGTAAATTCATTGTCTTATTATTTTTTTATACAAAAAGAACCCTGTTTAAACTTTAAACAGGGTTCTTTTATTTGGAGCTTCCTATCGTTATAACACTTTGCTTAAAAAGGATTTGGTTCTGTCATGCTGAGGGTTTCCAAACAATTCACTTGGCACGTTCTCTTCAACTATATAGCCGCCGTCCATGAATAACACACGGTCGCCCACCTCGCGGGCAAAACCCATTTCGTGTGTCACCACGACCATGGTCATCCCTTCTTGGGCTAATTGTTTCATGACTTCTAATACTTCCCCTACCATTTCGGGATCGAGAGCAGACGTCGGCTCATCAAACAGCATGATTTTTGGGTTCATCGCAAGCGCCCTCGCAATCGCCACACGCTGTTTCTGACCGCCTGACAATTCGCCTGGATAGCTGTTTGCTTTTTCTTTTAGTCCGACCTTTGCCAGCAGCTCCATACCTTTTTCATTCGAAACCGCCTTGGACACCGAACGTACTTTAATAGGTGCAAGTGTTACATTCTCAAGGACCGTCATGTGCGGAAAAAGGTTAAAGCTTTGAAACACCATTCCGATATCCTGTCTTACTTTATTAATATTAATTTTCGGATCCGTAATGTCCTGGCCTCTGATGATGACTTGTCCGTCCGTAATATCCTCCAATTTATTAAGGCAGCGGAGGAACGTACTCTTTCCTGATCCTGAAGGACCAATCACACAAACTACTTCTTTTTCTTGAATTTCTGCATTGATATCTTTTAAAACTTCTAACGTTCCGAAAGATTTCTTTAGATTGCTCACTTGGATGATGCTCATCTTAATTCAAATCTCCTCTCGAGGAAGTTCGCCAGCAGGGAAAGAAGATAGATTAATATAAAGTAGATGACGCCAACAACAAACCAGATTTTAAAAGCCTCAAAGGTAGCCGATGTGGCAACTTCGCCTTGCTGTGTCAGATCGGCAATTCCAATGATCGATAACAGGGAAGTATCCTTTAAGCTAATAATGGCTTGGTTTGTAAAGGTCGGCAGCATTCTTCTGACCGCCTGCGGCAAAACGATGAAACGCATGTTCTGAGATCCCGTTAACCCGAGAGAGCGAGCCGCTTCGGTTTGCCCTTTATCGATGGATTGAATACCGGCCCGGATAATTTCAGCAAAGTACGCGCCAGCATTAAGGCCAACCGTTACAATTCCTGCTGTTGTCTTGTCCATGGAAATCCATTCGAAAGAGTTAAGCCCAAAATAGATAAAAAACAATTGCACCAGAATGGGTGTACCCCGGATGGCATCAATGTAAATTTTAGCGATCCAATTCAATGGTTTAACCGGCGAAAGACGAAGCAGCGCCATGATCAGGCCGATGATCAACCCTAAAATAAGTGATGCGATAAATATATAGACAGTAACTTGAAGCCCTTCCAGCAAATAAGGCATTGCTTTACTAATTGCATCCATAACATTTTCTCCTTTCAAAAATACGGCGCGCTAAAAGCGCGTCGTATTGGACTAACCTACTATTCTTTTAAATATTTTTTGACGATTTCGTCGTATTTGCCGCTTTTCTTTAAATCTTTAAGACCTTTGTTGATCTTTTTCAGCACTTCTTCGTTCTCGCCTTTCAGTACGGCAATACCGTATTGGTCACCATTTAAGCGGTCGCCTACAATCTTTAGGCCAAGATCCTTCTGTGCAATCGCATAGGCTACAACCGGATAATCTTCAATCAGCACATCGGCATTGCCATTGGCAACTTCCTGGAACATGGAAGGGCTGTCATTGAATTGAACAACCTTAGCATTTTTCTTTTTCGCCAGGTCTTCGGCAAACTTGGCACCGGTTGTTCCTTTTTTAACCGCAATGGTTTTTCCTTTCAGATCATCCGGGGTTGTAATGTTATTATTGTTCTTAGCTACGACAAGAGTAAGTCCGGCCTTAAAGTAAGGATCTGAGAAATCCACCACTTTTTTTCTTTCTTCCGTAATGCTCATACCCGCAATCGCAATGTCAAGCTCATTGGCTTGAAGGGCAGGGATAATCCCTTTAAAATCCATCGGCTCCAATTTGATTTTAAAGCCTTCTTTCTTAGCGATCTCAGTGATCAAATCAATATCGATCCCTTTTTGTTTACCGTTTTCTTCAAACTCAAACGGAGGGTAGGTGGTATCAACCCCAACTTTATACACCTTGTTTTTGGCGTCTTCTTTACCTCCGCCACATGCCGCTAACAGCAGTGACAGGATCAAGACCAGACCGACTACACTTAGTTTTTTCATCGTAATCCTCCCCTATTATGTAAAATAAATCCCGACTTTTAGAATACCACAAATATAGAGAAAATAATGATAAATATTTGCAGAAGGAGCTGACCAGATTCTGGTATCAGATCTAGAGACAAAAAAAGGCCGCTGAGCTGACTTTACACATCTTGTCGTGTAAATCAGTCCCAGAGACCGATTTTTAATTAGTGGGAGGGTGCACTTACCTTAACCAGCTGTTTTCCTAAATTTACCTGTTAATAAATTAAAAAACGCTTTCGGCACATTTTCAAAGCCTTACTTCCTTTTGCTAGCCAATCTTCATGACCTCCCTTTATTTAAAGTTACTCCCCAATCTCCCACGCTGGATTCCAGACGACTTCCCACAAGTGGCCATCAGGATCTTGGAAATGCCCTGAGTATCCGCCCCAGAACGCGTCATGCGGCGGGTCGGTAATTACCGCTCCCGCTCTTTCAGCCTCTACCATCACCTTGTCCACTTCTTCCTTGCTGCCCACATTGTGGCCCAGCGTGAATTCTGCTGGGTTTGGCGTACCCTGAACAACTTTCGCTTCATGTGCAAGATCCGCCCGATTCCAAACGGCGAGCTTTACCCCTGAATCCAAGTCAAAGAAAGCCACTGCACCATGCTCAAACTCTTGTCCAATGATCCCTTCCGTATGGAACCCTAAACCGTCCCGGTAGAATTTTACCGACCGTTCCAGATCATCGACACCTAACGTAATAACCGTAATTCGTGGTTTCATCAAAAAACCTCCTATTCCTCTTAATAATAAAGAAATCCTGATTTCTCTTGGCGGGAAAATCAGGGTGGGTTTATACTTCTATACGAATTTAAAAATCTTTTCCTTCTAGTTCTCTTCTCCTTTTATTTTCACTTTTCCTTCTTGCTCTTTCACGGTCTCTCAATCGTTCTTCCCATGTCATTCTAAACGAGGGAAATTTAAATTTGCAGTAAACTAAAAGTTCGAATTCTGCAGCCGCGATTGCTACAGCGTACAGAATAAGAGTTAAAGGGAAATAAAAGAAAATATTTTCCAGTGAATAACCATTTTTAATCAAGAGTGTAAGGATGAGAACGTTTGAATAAACCACAGATATCAAGATTATTATGATCTTTGTTTTATTAAAGAAAATCAATGAAAATGAACCTTGTTTAAACTCTCCTTTTTTTACTTGTATGAAACCATCTATCATTGCCCAAACATGTACAATAATCGCACCTAAAATTAATAATCCTACAAAGATTAATGTTTTGTTATTGATACGATAATCTGTCATTCCAGGAGGAACCAAAAATAAATACCCGATGGTGGAGATTTGGAAGGCGTTGAATAACACCAGTAATGACTGCAACTTCTGAAGCCTAAATGGAACCTTTGGAAACGAAAAAAGAATTAAAAATATTATTTGAAGACTATATAATCCAATTTCAACGCTTACTATTGTTTTATCAAATAAGGTGGGAAAATACTCCAAACGTTCCCCCAATAAAAAAGCCCATCGCACCATCTGGATTCAGTCGATTCTTACATATGTATTTGAATTCCTTTAAATCCAAATAAAATAAGTTCAATACCTAGGAAAGTTTTTTCAAATGGGGAGGAAAAATAACTCCATCCGAACCTTACAAAAGTACCTATCACCATAAACATAATGATTGAACTCCAGATAAATGCCCCAATCATAAACTCAGTGGCTCCATCAGGATCTAAACGATTTCTACTGGTGATTTTAAATTCTGATAATTCATCTTCTTTAATGTTCCACATTCAACTTTTCCACCTTACTAGTTAATGGTTATTAATTACCAAAACACTGATGCAATTTTTGAAGTAAATCCCTTTACTGCTTTTTTTGTTCCACTAACTACACTCTCGCCACCCAAAAATCCAAACTTATGATTCATCACGAAACTTGCACCGATCCCAACTCCGGCACCAACAACTGTTCCTGCAGGTGGGAGAAAAAGAAAGTTTCCCCTCTTTAATTCTGGCCCTGCTGAAGGATATCCCTGTTTTCACTCCCGCAAATAACGTACCGCTCAACCATGCTGTTATTTCATCACTGCTGATCCGCCTCACGAAACTTAGTTTCCGTTTTCTTCACGGCATCCTGTGCGCTATGTAAAAGTGTACCATAATGCTCCATCTGTTGAACCAGGCTGTTATAAAGCGGACTGATCGCTGATAGATTTATCCCTTGGCCAAGGCTCTGCATGGAATCATAATTTAATTGTAATTGAGCTTTGATTTCTTTGCTTTGTTCGACTAGCTTGCCGGCATCGGAAGCGAGTGCTTTGAGTTCAGGTTTCACATTTACACGACTCATTACTATTCTCTCCTGCCTTTCTTCTCTCTTTCTATTGTAAAAAAGAAAGAATGCTGATTATAGTGACTAATTTACTAAAAACTCCCACTTCCTTATTCCCCTTCCTTCAAACCAAAAACCAAATAATACCAATAAAATAAAAAGCAGTGCCATCCCGATGGAATAGCACTGCTCGTACTTAAGACGTGATCTCTTTCATCACTTCACTCTCAATACCTTTGATCATTTCAAACGCACCCCCTGACTGATTACTGCAAACAGAGATGCTGAGTGAGGAATGCGGATGGAAAGCGGCCCGAAAATTCACACCTGGGTCGTAGCCCATCAAAATGAATTTCGTCACTGCATGATTTTCAGTCTTCATCCAGATTCCATATCCATAGGCAGTAGAGTCATCTACCATCGTATGAGGGGTAAGCAGCTGTTGAACGGTCTTTTTATCCAACAACCTCCCTTCTGTTAATGCCTCCCATAACTGAATCATCCCACAGGCCGTTGTATACGCCCCGCCGTCTGGTCCTCCTTTTGCCGGCAACGAGAATATATTCGTCTTCCAGCTTCCATCGCTTTGATCGATATAGCCTAAAGCAGTTTTCGACGGCAGCCTGTCTGTTTCGAAGTAACCGGCATCCAGTCCGACTCTCTGAAATATATTTTTCTCTACATAGTCGGTGAACGCCATTCCGCTAACTTGTTCAATGATCAAGCCAAGCAAGATAAAGCCCGCGTTATTGTAGTGAAACTCGCTTCCAGGAGAGTGCCTCATCCTTTCATTTTGAAAGAACGGTAAAAGGTCTTCCGGACCACGGACATGATACATCGGCTTTTTAATCCATAGTTCCTCGTAATCTTCCATTATTTCTTCATCAAAATAGTCAGGTATACCCGAAGTATGACTAAGTAAGTGATGAACGGTTATTTCCTGAGAAAAGTGAGGGAGCGACAGGTGTAAAACATCTCCCAATAAAGTTTGATAGGACAGTCGCCCCTCTTCAACAAGCTGACAAATCGCAATAGCCGTAAACAGCTTACTGCCCGACGCAATTCCAAACCTTGTATCACTTTCGTTGTTGATCTGCTCAGATCGGTTGGCCAGTCCAAAACTGCTATCTGCCAGGACTTCGTCTCCCTGCTTTACGAATATCGAGCCTGAAAATTGAAATTCAGCCGCCATCGATTTTATGGAATTCATAATAGGATTGTTCATAACTCTTCCTCCACCATCTTTCCGTTAATCAAAACTTAGACATTTCTTTGCCAAATCCTGCTAAGTAAGTTGCTTTTCTAAATTCTTTCCATTTAATAAAATGAATGTATCCCATCTATCGTCTTTCTACTAAACACCTCAACAACTGATCCAATAATCATCGTAACCTCGTACCCCTAATTCTAAAAGGAGGAGGTGCAAAAGTGATGAAGAAGGCAGGTTGGATTCCGGTGTTTTTTATTATTACGATGCTGATTCCGACAACCGCGCATGCGGGCTGGGATTACCAGGGCAGTGATGGCTTTACGAAACAAAGCAAGAATCTCAATGCGGAAGCAGTTTAAATTCTGTCTGGGCAAAAATAGTAAAGAAGGAAGCTACCGACTGATGGAGGAGGATCCTTTTAATCCGGATGATTGGGTCTCTTATGAAGAAGAAGATCCGACACCAAGCTTCCCTAATCACGGATTCGATAGCAAAGGCTGTATCGTATACCACAATATTAATAAATATGTGGACGGAACAGTTGGACAAGCGGAGATGTATATCAAGAAATGGCCGGGAGGGAATTCAAAGGTCTATGCTTATGAATAATTTGAACGACAAAAAGAGCATCGATGCTGATGCTCTTTTATGTGCCTATTCAAGATTCAGCCGCCAGTTGTTGCACTGCATCATGCTGCCGGGAGGGTATTCAAACTGACATTCATTCACGAATGTAAAGCCCAGCTTGCGGCAAATGGCATTTGAAGCTTTGTTGCTGACAGATGGAAAGGCATGAAGAAATCTGTGCTTTTTCTCAGATCTCGCTTCCTCAATGGCCGCAGTAACCGCTTGGCTGGCTATGCCTTTTCCCTGATAGATAGGCAGAACACTCCAGCCGATCTCATAAACAGTTTCATTCTCCCAGACACTTTCCCAGTAACCGACAGACCCTGCTGTTTCACCGTGATCGAGGATGACCGTGTACATACAACCCCTGTCACCGAGTTCCAGATACCGCTTATGGCGGGCAAGGATGAACTCCTCACTCTCCGGTCCGCCAAGATGCTTTGTCATTTCAGGTGTATTCAACTGATACAGGAGCTCCAGATCCCTGTCCGCCTCCGTCCATGGCCGGATTTGAATTGAAATGTTTCCATCCTTCATTCCCTTTCCCTCCCATTGATAGAAGGCTACATAATTTTATTATACCGGGCTCTTAAATCCGTTTCTTGAAACATATAAATATAATCCGTAATCCTGCATGACAGACGGATGCCCTTCCTGTCTTAGCATGGCAGCTGCATTTCCACGGTGATAATTGCCGTGTGTGGAGATATGGAAGATCGTTTCGGTTGGCGTCGTATCGAGCAGGCCAGCGTACGGATTATCAACCGTGAATACTTTTTCCATATCGTTTTGCTGGATAAAGGCTTTGTATTTCTCGGTAAGCTCGTTGTACATCGTTTCCATCTCCTGGAGTGCACAAGAATCTGCCTGCAATCGGATTTGATCATTTTCACCCCATACTTCTTTCATATCTCTCCCGTTCATAACCTCCAGCCACAATAAATCCGTCAGATAAATGTGGATCATCACTGTTTGAAGAGATGGAAAAATGCTTGGCTTTAATTCTTTTTTGTATAAATCCTCTGGAAGTTCTTTTAGGCGTTCAAAAATTTTTGCGTTTGCCCAGGCATGATAGTCATACATTTCCTTTGCTTGGTCCATACCGAAAGCCTCCCTTTTGAAAAAGATTTCAACCCCCTATGTATTCAAGGAGAAACAGCCAATCCCTTCAACTAAGGAAATATTTGGTCATCTCTCCCATTCACCCCCACAAACCATACTTTTCATTATAAATATGTTATAGAGTACATAAAAAGCAACGCTGAAAAAGGACGCATGAAGGAGGCAAGGCCATGGAGCCTTATGTAAAAGAAGCTCTGCTGGAGTGGAAAGAAGAAATGGAGAGCCAGAAGCGAGAAATCGATGAAGAGTACGAAAAAGTAAAGACCGAACTTCAGCTTTATTCCTATAAATTCGGAATCACCAAACAAGTCCTGCAATCCACGATCAACGAAGAAATGATCCGAAACATCAAGTCCACCTACCAGGAACCATTCGAGGAAAAATACAACGAGCTCAAGCAGCAATTAAAGAAGCTTGAGGAGAAGCGGAATGTATTTTTAATGTTTGTGGAGAAGATTGAGGGTGCGGGGGTTAAAGAACAGGATTAATGAAAAAACGCAGCTAAGGGCTGCGTTTTTTCATTAATGTACAAGTAATTTAAGGTTCTCTTCTTTTCTCTCAAAGTGTTCATGCAGCCTATACTCACATATCTGTCTTGTTCACTCAAAAACGATTTCATTATGATTGATTGGAATCTTAATGGAAAAAACACCTTGATTAAACTCGGTTAACCCTTTCGAACTCCCGCTCCATTTAGTCATTGGCATATTGGCAATAAGCTTGCTGACTTTTTGTTCGTCATATTGCCAAAACTGTTTTGATGCTTTATCTGAGAAGTCAATCCGTTTCCGATATTCCTTTTCCGTCATATAACGATGGAAATATGGAGCAACTTCATTTGGTGTAACAGGAACCAGTCAGTTATCCAAGCCTTTGCTGAGCATGAAGTTTAAAACAACCATTTTATAGCTTTTCGCCATACCCGTACTCTAAACTTCAACTAGCCAGGTTTCATTCTCCAAGAAAGCATTTTTTTCTTCTTCTGTTAATTCATCTGCCCAATACAGAAAACCCGGATAAGATTTAAATTCCTGCCTGTATTCCCTGCTGTTTGATCTGCCATGTAAATGAAGCTCCAAATAGGTCGGACGCCTTCCCAGCTCTTTTTTGAGTTCAATGTAATCCCAAAAAAGTTTATCCTTCCTCGGCTGACGTTTACGATTCAGTTCATTGAGCAAATTAACTGCGGCCAATTCAATATTCAATTCACAGCCAGGAGGTACAGCAGGTATTGAGGCTTTCTTACCGTTCTTCTCTTCTCCAGGTTCGGTATTAAAAAGTTGAAGTTTAATGTCCGCATTTCGATAGTTTCCAATCAAATCAATAATGACACAATGATCTTTCCCGGCAAACAGCCTCAATCCCCGTCCAACCTGCTGGGTGACTACAGTAAGTGATTCGGTCGGCCTTACAAAAAGAAGCGTATTAATCGAAGGAATATCAACACCCTCGTTAAATAAATCTACCGTAAAGATCATATCGAGAGCTCCCTCATCCAACCTCTTTATCGCTTCCCCGCGTGTAATGCCCACTGTTTTAGAGTTTAGACTTATTGTTTGATATCCTTGTCGGTTAAAATACTCCGATAGAAAATTCGCCTGCCGGATCGACGAGCAGAAGGCAATAGTTCTTGATTGTTTATAAGATTTCCATGCTTTCAAAACTTTATCTGCCATATCATCACGCAGCTGCACCAAAGCCAACCTAGGGTGACTAAATTGTTGTCTGAACCCAACATCGCAATACTTGTATGGCTTCATATACTTTGTTTCGATCAGTTCGATTCATTGCTCTGTCATTAACTGCTTTGAAAAGCTCTTCTTTATTTTAAAAAAAGTGAAACACATATGTGTTACTCCTACCGCTTTAGCCACCATAGCTGTAGTTGTTTTATAATATCCAAGTTCCGCAAATAGTCCTACTGCTTTATCGATGATTTGTTCTTTGCGATTTTCGCGGTCGGCCAATACTTCCCTCTCCTTTTATTTATTAATAAATAATAATAGTTGATAATGGAAAGTAGTACGAAAACTTCATCTTTACCTGCGATACCTTTATGCTCATAATCTTTTACTTAACTAACTTAGTTTTTATACATTTTGCGGCTTCTTAATTCCTTGTTTGACGATGTGATATTTCCTTGCAGCTGAACAGCTTTTTTCTAGATGCTCTAATGCCCCTGAATGAGGCCGCCGGCTCATATGACAAATTGGTTTAGATTAATTTCTCAGGTTACTGTCGGTTTAACTTGTTTGATATCAAATACTATAAACGTCCCCATGAGACCCACAGGACCTCCAGTTGTCGTAATCGCCGTCCATCGTTTCCACAACGTCTCCAAAAGGCCCGCTGGATCTCCATTCTTTGTCATCGCCATTATCCGCCGTCTCCGGGACGTTTTGTGTCTGATCGTTTGCGGAAGAAAAACAACCTTCTATATCTTGCTCTCTGTATATACCGTATTCATTGTCCCTATCGTCTTCAGGCAGCCAATGAGATTGTTCCATTTCATCCATGATGGGCCATTCATTGAATGGCTGGCCACAGTTACAGATTGGAGTATTACTGAACATTTCATCGTTCATTTCATCCATCATGGGCCATTCATTGAATGGCTGGCCACAGTTACAGATTGGGGTAGGATTGATCGTTTCATCGTTCATTATTCGTCCCCTATCTTCCATTTCAGAGAAAAAACCGGTGCTGCCCATCATTTCCATAATAGAATCAATGTTACCTCTAAAACTACTCGGGCTGCTGCTGGAGCTGCTAGATCTCCTGGAACGCCTTAAGCTGCTGGACCTGCTTCTTGTTGATTCGTTTTTCATGTTATAACTCGAGCTAGGAAGGGTACTGGATTCCGTTGCCATCCAGCTTGATGATTCATACCTCCAGTAATATCTGGGGTTACTTGAACTGCTGGAACTGCTGGACTCAATGGGTTCACTGATATTACTTGGTTCGATTTCAATGCTCGTAATGTTTGAACTGTTGCTTGATGATTCGCTTATATCGTTTCTCCTTTTACGGATGATGCGGACGTTATCCTTTGTCGATCTTACAGGAGTAACCCAAGTGCGACCGATATAACAGCTGTCTAATGACTCTTTTCTTTTTTCAGACATCATATAGCCCCTTTCACGTTACTATATTCAGTACGAATGTTTGTAGAAAGGGACAAGTATCATTATTTTTAAAAATGGACGGGTTCATCCCCTTCACAATTTCATGTTTGAAATGGAAAAAGCTGCCTTATTGGCAGCTGACGAATATTTAAAAATCATTCTTTCTATTGACTAAGCACTTCGACTGTAAACCCTCCTGGTGCATCCACATAAAAGGTATAGCCATGTAACTGTTGAGGAGGCTTTACATCGAATCCATCCTCTTTTAACCGTTGATTGATTTGGTCCACTGATTCTTTATTTTCCTGGGCGAATCCAATGTGAAACGTTTTTGGATACTGAACGTCGTTCCCCTTCATTAAGGTAAATACGAAACCATCGTCATCAAACAAGACCGCAAATCCATTCCCACGGCTTGCTCTACATGTTAGACCGAAATATTTTTCTAAAAAACCCCGTGCAGCTGAGACATCCGTAACCGTTAGATTAAGGTGATTAAGTTTCATTCTTCCACCCTTTCTTCATTTGGTTTGATCAACTCTTCAAAATTATAATAGATGAAAGAGAAGCATGATCACAAATCGTACGCTCTTGTGAAAATATTTTGAACTGTTTTAAGATCATTCCTTAACTTTTAGCCTATGGCCATCCAATGGACTGATCAGATAAAGGCTTGTATTGAGCAGCATAAGGGAATACTACTATCGACACTGAACTTGATGGAGGTTTTTAAATGAGTGTAAAAAGGATCCAATTCTTGGATGAAACGGCCTATGCGATCGAAAACGAAGAAATAAAGGCGATTGTCCTCCCTTCCCAAGGATGCAATCTGATTTCAATTCTTGATAAAAAGACAAACACTGAAATACTCAGAACACCAAAAACCAGAGCGGAATACGAAACGAGAAGGATGGTGTTCGGGACACCTGTACTGTTCCCCCCAAACCGAATTGAAGATGCTGTGTTTGACTATAACGGCAGGAAATACGAGTTGGAGATGAATCGGCCGAAAGAGAATGTTCATATCCATGGGTTTGTTCATGATAAAGAATGGAGCGTTCTTGAGATCGATGAGAACCTTCCAAAATTGAAAACACAGCTCCGATCGGTTGAACATCCGGACATCCTCAATCAATTCCCTCACGATTTTTCGATCACGATGACGATTGAGATTGAGGGAAACGAAGTAATACAAACCACTGAAATCACAAATAACGGCGACTCCCCTATGCCCTGTGGAATCGGCTATCATACAACGTTTCAATTCCCCCGTGAAGCCAAATTATTTATTGATGTAAAAGAAAAATGGCTGCTAAATGAGCGCCATCTTCCTACAGGGGAGTTGGAAAGTGCCGCAAACAAAAAAGATCTTTCAGAAGGAACCTCCCTGTCTGGGGTGGCGATGGACGATGTTTTCTTAATGACCGAAAACAAGTCGGCTGCTATTGAACTCCCCGGCCAAGGCATCAAAATCTTCTACTCTCTTTCTGATGGATTTACCCAATGGGTGTTATTCACAGCGAGCGGCAAGGAAAACCTGCTTGCCGTTGAACCGTATTCCTGGGTCACCAATGCACCGAATTTGAAGGAGCTTCCAAGAGATTTAACGGGTTTGGACGACATTAAACCGAAGGACAAAAAAGAATATACCTCCAGATTTAAAATCGAACATAACTGATGACACTCAAGGGAGTTCTTCAAATAAAGAAGAGCTCCCGTTTATTTTGATTAATTTAATAAGAAAAGCTGCCTGTCATGGCAGCTGGATGGTAAGCAGCACCGCCCCCTCTATCTCCAAGATAAAAGAGTATCCATAATGCTTTTTTTAAATGCTTCATAATTAAAATGAGTAGCCACACTATGTATTTTGAACTCTGGGTTTACTGTAAAACGCAAATCGGCAATGCTTTGTCCAAACCCATCCCCTCTATCTGGAATTACTTTTATAGGAATTCTTGTAATGCTAACAAAATTAGGATTTAACAGATACCAAATTGTCATAAAATCATGCATAGGACTTCCTTTTATGCCCGGATTGGATTTCGAGTAAAAATGGTAATAGTAGTCCAACATCGGTTTAATTATGAGTCCGACGGGATCCTTCGTGTTTTGGTGAAATCGGTGAATGGTTTGAACCATTTCGGGAGTAACAAGTGCATACTGAGTGATGTTTAAAGGGATAAGCGTCAAATTTTTTGCATGTTGCAAGACCAGGTTCGCTGCATAAGGATCAGAGTGAAAATTGGCTTCAGCTACCGCGGTTACATTTCCAGGAACAAAGAATGCTCCTCCCATGCAAATATATTCCTTAACGTTTCTCATCTTTTCTAAATTTAGTACCAATGCGGTTGCCAATGAAGATAGTCTTCCAAGGTTGATGATTGTTAGATCCTCTATATTCGCATCAATTAACGGATAGATATCATTAAAAGGGAATACAGGATAAGGTATATCGGGAGGCGTGATTGGTCCTAACCCCATTTTTCCGTGTACTTCAGGAAAATACTGTACCGAAATACCCGTTAAAGGGCCGGAAGCACCAAGAAATACGGGTACTTTTTCTTGTCCCATAATAAACTTTATATAATTAATATTCCTAATAACATCCACTCTGGATACATTTCCATAGTCAGCTACGATACCTATTATTTGCACTTCTTCTTTACGGAAGAAGGCATATATAAGGGCAAAAGCATCGTCTATTCCCAAATCTGTAAAAAGAAGAACCTTTTTAGGCATACATATTCCTCCATTTCTACAAATGTATATGGCACCAAAGATCATTGATATGACCAAAATGGATATCTTAACTATTGTTGTAAAAACATCGAGAGAGTGATAGTCTTAGAAAACAAGCGTTTTATCTCTTTATAACGGCCGCGATAACCAAGTTCGTAACAACATCTGCAAGATATTCTTTTACTTCTCAAAGCGTTAGTCAGTAGGTATGATTAACGCTTTTTTTCCTCCTGTTTGAATGAAGGATTTTTATTCTGAAATTGTTAGACCATTTTTCTTTTGAACTCTCTCTTTCCGTTTCTTGCCTATAAGAAAAAGCTTTCCATCAAAAAAATATATGGAAAAAGGAATGATTTAATGAATAAGGTTGAATTATTAAGAAACCTGCACAAAGCCAGTCGAGGCAATTTGTTTTCAATAGAGATTCCTAAGGCTACAAAAGAAAATGGAAGAAAGATTGAAGAAATGGTCGGAGAATTACAAACAGAAGGAAAAATCAAACTAAGAGAATGTGTACAGCGTGATTACTCAGTTTATTTACAAGGAATATTGAAGTATGCATCCGAATAATCGGGAGGAAATATGAGATTTTTGATTCTGGCTGGCTTAGTCTATGTTTTTGTTTTTATTCTGAACATGCTTTGGCCGGAGCAAAATATGACTTCCAAACCGATCATCACAGGTCTTTTTACGGTCGGTGCAGTCTACCTTTCCAGCAAATGGTTGACTTCCAAAGATAAGAGCAAAGATGCGTAACCTTTTTTGGGCCTTTATCGGTATAGTCATCGGTGGCTATTTGCTGTTCCATGAAATGAAATTGCATGATACGGGCCATCGCTGTTGTCGAGATCTTCATTGGTTTTTTGTATGTTGTTTGAACCGGGGAAAAAAAGAAAGAAAAACAATAAAAAAGGCACCCGACTGGGGATGCCTTTTCATCTTCTAAAACAATTTATCTTTGTCCGAGTTTCTTGGTGTTGTTCTTGTGCGGCCTCTCAACTCATCTCCCTTATTCGTCTCCCCTTCATCTGGATAAAGTTCTCGGTCTGTATGATCCGTAATATCGGAATTTGACCGGTACGACCGCTCAATGTCATCCACTAAATCAAAATCTCTGTTATCATTTACATTGCTGCCTGCGGTGTAGCCATCTCTGGTATCTTTGACATCAGAAGCTATTCTGAAGGTTCCATAATCCATTCCGGCACTTGCAGGATTAACAGACGTTGAATCATCGGAATGAAGATTGCGGTCTGAATCGACCATCAGCAGAATTTTTCCTGATTCCACTTCTGAAGCATAGGATGCGGCTTCCCGGTCAGGTATTCCGTAATCTGATAATTTTTCTCCCAGGCTGTTCTTGCTTTTCATGTACTCATCATCCAAAAACGCAGCTTTTAATTTGTCCAACAAAGATTCTTTATGAGGTTCTTCCACATTTTCAACCGTTGCACCGGTGATGGTTTCAACGGTGTCCGTATAATGATCATGATTCGTGACTACAGAGATCTCATCTGTATCATACCCTCTTGATTGCAGTTGCTGTACCGCACTTACCGCCGCTTCCTCTGACTCATAAACACCAATTACATGTTTACCCATGAGAATTTCCTCCTCTTGTTAAAATGATTTGCTGTGGATTAAGTACCCGCATGGATGTTTTGTAAACAAAAATAAGCAAACTTTTCGGTTTTTACGATAAAAAAACCTGCCTATCATTTGATAAGCAGGCTTTAACTATTTAATTGAATTGATCATTCCTGCCTAAAATTCGATCCCTTTAATGGCAGGAATTCCTTCATCATAATAATGCTTGACCGGCTGCATCTCCGTCACAAGGTCCGCGATGTCAATGATCTCTTGTTTCGCGTTTCTTCCCGTCAAAATGACGTTCATGCCTGAAGGCCGATTTTTGATACTGTCAACGACCTCATCGAGTGGCAGGACATCATCGACCGGAAACTTCTCGATCGAAAGGGCGTTATTGATTTCGTCGAGGATGATTACATCGTACTGAGTAGAGCACAGCTTTTCCTTTGCCAGCTTCCAAGCGGCCTGGAGCGCTTCGCGGTGCTCTTCAGGTGTTTTCGTCCATGTAAACCCGACACCGGTCTGGATCATTTCGATGCCGATCTTGTCAAACATCAGCTTTTCACCGTATGTGCGGGTTGGTGATTTGATAAATTGAAGGATGAGGACTTTCTTGCCCCTCCCTGCTGCCCGGAGTGCCAGACCGAGAGCCGCCGTTGTTTTTCCTTTTCCATGGCCGGTATACACCAAAGTCATCCCCCGCTGGCTCATGCAAACACATTCACTTTATCGAACCATCTGATTTTCTCCCGCAGCTGAACGACTTCGCCGACGATGATCATGGCCGGATGGGAGATGGCCGCTGCCTCGGCCTCACGCTCAATCGTTGCAAGTGTACCGGTGACCGTCCGCTGGTGTTGGGTAGTCCCCCATTCAATCACGGCCGCAGGAGTATCGGGACTTTTCCCATGACTGACGAGTTCTTTGCAGATGTTCTTCAAGTTCCCGATGCCCATATAAAAAGCAATCGTATCGCTTCCTTCAGCGAGCGCCCGCCAATTGATGAAATCCTGTCCCTTCTCCTTTCGGCCATGGCCGGTGACAATGGTGAACGAACCGGCATGATCCCGGTGAGTGACAGGGATTCCCGCGTAGGCTGGCGCGGCGATGCCTGCCGTTACACCAGGTACAATTTCGAATGGGATATCATGCCCGGCGAGAATTTCCGCTTCTTCCCCCACTCTTCCGAACACACACGGGTCGCCTCCCTTCAAACGGGTAACGGTCTTCCCTTCCATCGCTTTTTCCACTAACAGATCATGGATCTGTTCCTGGATGAGTTCGTGCTTTCCAGGCAATTTTCCGCAATAGATGAGTTCTGCGTCCCGTTTGGCATAGTTCAGCAGTTCTTTATTGATAAGGCGGTCGTAGGCAATGACGTCTGCCTTTTGGATGCATTCCATCCCATATACCGTAATGAGCTTCGGATCCCCTGGACCCGCTCCAACAAGATATACTTTGCCTTTATTCATCTTCCCTTCCTCCTTCCGAGCATAATGCCAGAAAACGCTGCTCTCTTTCTTGGCCGCTCATATCCTGAAACTCTTGATCAAGAATTTGGGTTAAAATGCTTTTCCTTCGTTCTGGCTCTCTAATCACTGACTTCACATGGATACGGCAACGATCCAGAAACTCAAGGTATTCACCAAAGGACTCGTCGTAGCTTGAAGAAAGTTCTTTTGTAATTCTTTTGGCAAGTCCCGGGCTCGCGCCTGAAGTGGAGACAGCAACCGTCAGCTTTCCCTGGCGAAAAAGAGAAGGCAGGATAAAGTTTCCTTTCGTTTGATCATCACTCCGGCACAGCAGCTGCTCTGGATCGGCCGAATCTTGTACTTTTTGATTGACGGCCGGCTCGTTGACAGCCGTAATGACGAGAAACGCCCCATCCGTATCGCTCGGTTCAACATTCTTTTGTTTCCATTGGATCTGCTGATCGGCCGCCCATCGTGAAATCTGTTCTGTAGCGACAGGACTGATCACCGTAATATCCGCATCAGCTTCAAGCAGCCCCCGGATTTTACGTTCAGCGATGATGCCGCCGCCTACGACTATGGCCTTTTTCCCTTGGATGTTCAGCATGATCGGATAGTAATGGCTCATCTACTTCACTCCTTGTCCACTGCTTTCCTGCATCAAGAGCCGTTTATTACTGTAGTCTCTCATGGTTTGATAAATCTTGTCCAGATCCACATGCTCTCGTACATGTTCGGCGAGGAGATCAAAGCTTTCCTCTCGCATGGCGTTGAATCTGACAGGATCCTTCACCTCGTCTAATCCTTTTCGCTTTCTGACAGAATTGAGCAAAGCCGTTCGAAACTCATCGTTATGGAACAATCCATGAAAATAAGTACCGATGATCCGCTCATCTTCACTCTTCGCTCCGTCTGTCTCCCCGTTTGCGGTTTGGATAAAGGAATTCAGACTTTCGGTTGAACGGGAGACTCCCATATGAATCTCATAGCCCTCCAAGTCATAGCATTTCTCACCGTATAGGGCAGTGCCTTTTGAACGAATCGTTGTTTTTTCTGACGACAGCTCTGTATGTATTGGGAGCATCCCAAATCCTTCCGCATTTCCTAATGGGGTTTCCACCTGTTCAGGATCACTCACGCACCGGCCCAGCATCTGATAGCCGCCGCATATTCCTACTGTGGGTATATCGTTATGTTTTATTTTATCAAAAAGTCCGCTGCGTTGGAGAAAAAGCAAGTCCTCGATCGTGTTTTTACTGCCGGGCAGGACGATAAGATCCGGATGCTCCAGCTGATCCCCATGTGTGACGAAGCGGACCGAACAATCAGGCTCCGCAAAGAACGGATCAATATCGGTAAAGTTTGAGATCATCGGATATTGGATAACAGCAATGTCCAGGCTCTTTGTGTCATCCCTTTCCCGTCTGTAACGTTTGAGGACTACCGAATCTTCTGCCTCAATCGTCAAGCCTGGGAGGTACGGAATAACCCCGAGTACAGGCTTTCCACTGTAATTCTCGAACCAGTGAAGGCCCGGCTTCAGCAGGTTGATATCACCGCGGAACTTATTGATGATGACTCCGGCCACCCGTTCCCGGTCCCGATCAGAAAGAAGCTGCAGGGTTCCTACCAAACTTGCAAAAACGCCGCCTTTTTCAATATCACCAACAAGGATGACTGGCGCCTCTGCCATCTGCGCCACACGCATGTTCACCAGTTCCCTGTCATTCAGATTCACTTCAGCGGGACTTCCCGCACCCTCGATGACAATACAATCAAACGATTCATAGAGTGCAGCCAGTGAATCTTTAATCAATTTCAGACCTGTATGAAAAAATGCCTCGCGGTAATGGAAGGCATTCATGTTTTGATAGGGCTTGCCATGGACGACAATCTGTGAATCGTTCTCCCGGCTCGGCTTGATCAGGATCGGGTTCATGTCCGTCGTCGCCTCGACACCTGCTGCTTCTGCCTGGACGCCCTGTGCTCTTCCAATCTCCTTGCCATCGATCGTTATGTAAGAGTTCAGCGCCATGTTCTGTGACTTGAATGGTGCTGTCTGAAGCCCAGCCTGAGCAAAAATACGGCAAAAGGCGGTGGTGATCACGCTCTTTCCTGCATCAGAATGCGTACCTTGAATCATGAGGGAAAGAGGTTGTTTACACATACTGTTTCCGCTCCAGACATTGCTTTATCCAGTTTTGCGCCATTTGCGGAAAGGAGGCAAAATGGAAATGAGTGTATCCTGCGATCAGATTGCCCATCATGCAGCCTTCATCCTTGCTTCCTCTCATGCCTTTCGTCTTGTAGGCATACGGGACGTCCTGATCGGAGTGATACGTGGAATAGTGAAACTCATGGCCTTTTGCTGTTTGGCCGTCCTCCAACAGAAAGTTTCCCGGTTTCCCGGTGATCTCCCTGTAGCCGAGAGCCGCCCTCTTGTTTTGCATAACCACTCTTCCAGGTATGATCCCAGCCATCGGGTAGCACTTTCCGTCTGTTGTTTGAAGCTCCTCCGTCAGATACATGAATCCGCCGCACTCCGCCAATGTCGGAAGGCCAGCCGCAATCGCCTCTTTTACGGATTGTTTTACTTCTTTATTTCCCGCTAATTCCTTAGCGAACTCCTCGGGAAAGCCTCCGCCAAGATAAAGCGCTTCCGCATCTGCCGGCACCTTTTCTCCATTAAGGGGGGAGAAGAACTGAACCTTTGCCCCGTATGATTCGAGCAGTTCGAGGTTCTCCTGATAGTAGAAGTTAAAGGCAGCATCCTTTGCCACCGCGAGTTTTATTGAAGGATTCTCTCGTTTTTGAAAGATGGAAGGTTCGATTCCTCCATCCATCACTGACGTTTCCGCCAGCTCCATCAGGCGGTCCAAATCGATCGTTTGTTCAATGAGCGTTCCCAGTTTTTCAAAGAACGAATCCAAATCCCCTCGCTCGATGGATGGGATGAGGCCGAGGTGCCGTTCCGGTATGTTTAAGTCGTCATTCCTTTCCAGATAGCCGATGACCGGGACACCGCATTCTTGTTCGATGGCCGTTTTCACCAGCTTGTAATGTCCCTTGGAACCCACTCGGTTTGCGATGACTCCAGCGATATTCACCTCTTCAGAAAGACTTTGAAAACCTTTGACGATGGCAGCAGCGCTTCTCGCCATACTGGCACAGTTGACGACGAGCAGGACTGGACTTTGCGTGATCACACTGATTTCTGCCGTGCTCCCCGCGTCCGATCTCGGGTCCTTTCCATCATAAAAGCCCATGACCCCCTCGATGATGGAGAGATCAGCACCGGCACTCCCTCTTCGGGCAATCTCCTTTACTGCCTCATCTTTCATCATCCAGCTGTCCAGGTTTCTCGAAGTCCTCCCGGTTACCGCTGAATGGTAGGTGGGATCAATATAATCCGGGCCGCATTTAAAGCCCTGAACGGTGTATCCCCTGCTTTGCAATGCACTCATGAGCCCGATTGTAAGCGTTGTCTTCCCGACACCGCTTCCGGTTCCAGCGATCATAATTCTTCTCTCACTCATCCTGTTCACCTCCTGTTTGCTTATTGATATGGAATGACGGCCACGGATATGGTCACGTTGCCTGACTTCTTTTTCACCAATTCAAGAGAGCTCGCACCACTGGCCAGACGGGCCGCCGGTTCACTTACGCCGTAAGCACCCGTATACTTATGAACGGTTTCAGACGGATCGGAAATTTCAATCGCATTCAGCTCATCGGGTGTATAACAGACAAAGCTCCAATTATTTTTCTCAACCGTCTCCAATACCCCCTCTTCGTCCTTCTTCAGATCGATCGTTGCAATCCCTTTTACACTTTTCACAGAAAGATTCAGTTCATCCAGCGTTTCCTGAATGACAGACTGTATTTCTTCCGCAGCTGTTCCGCGGTTGCAACCCATGCCGAGAATGATGACTTTCGGGCGGTAGAGCACTCCGTTGTCCAATATCCTTTTTTCCTCTTCCTTTAGGTGGCGGTGTGTGATGACCAGGGCGGCATCCGGCTGATGCTGAAGTGCTTCAGCGATGGATGGGTACGGCCTGATGTTGGCCGGAAGCGGGCGGTCATGCTCCCACCAGCCCTTTTCTCCGGATTCCTGAATGACAGCAACGTGTTCTTCGTTCACAACCGATGCTGACACGGGTGTAAGTTTCTCTGCTGAATCCCACACCCAGCCGAAGCGTTTGCCGAACAGATCGACCGGAATCGTCTTTTGTACATCCGAAGCAGTCGTGATGACCGGCTCAGCTCCAATTAATGCTGCGATTTCCTTTGTCAGCTCGTTAGCCCCGCCAAGGTGACCGGATAGGACCGAAATGGCAAACTGCCCTTTATCATCCAGCACGACGATGCCGGGATCGGTCTTTTTGTCCTTTAACAGCGGTGCTATCATCCGGACGACCGCCCCCAGGGATATAACGAGTACTATGCCTTTATAGTTTTTAAAGAGAGAGGGCAGAAGCAGGCGGACACTGCCTTCAAACATCTGGATGTTCTTCTCCTGTTCATCCCCCTTTTCGAATTTCTTCATATAGTACAGATCAGACGACTGAAAGAGGCCTTGCAGCCTCCGTGCCAGTGCCACACCATGCTTTGTAATGGCGACGAGCGCATAATCATTGGCTGTTCGAACCTCGGGCTGGATTCCTTCCTGAAGCACATGATTCATGATGGGACTCCTTTTCGGAAGCCATGGGTAAAGGTCTTGTCATACAGCTTGGAACGGAAATCCTTCTCGTGAATGTTTTCATCCAGCGCCCAGCCGGCCAAAATCATGACCTGTTTTCTCATGCCGTTCTGCTTCAAATCTTCATCCAGGCTCTCAAGCGTCGTTCGTACGATTTTCTGATCCGGCCAGGAAGCTTTATACACGGCAGCGACCGGTGTCTCTTTGCTCCAGCCGGCTTCCAGGAATTCATTCACGATCTTCTTTGTCAGCGTTGCGCTAAGAAACAGACAGATCGTGCAATGATGACTCGCGAGATCTCTGAGCTTCTCCCGCTCCGGCATTTTCGTGCGTCCCTCCGCTCTCGTGAGGATCACCGTCTGTGTCAGATCAGGGATCGTAAGTTCGGCACCGACTGCGGCTGCAGAAGCAAACACTGAGCTGACCCCAGGGATGATCTCCACCTCAATGCCTTTCCGTTTCAACAAAGAGATCTGTTCCAGGGTGGCTCCGTAAACCGCAGGGTCGCCGGTGTGAACCCTTGCTACCTTTTTGCCTTCTTTTACGTATTCGGCCATCTTCCCGACCATCTCTTCCAAGTGCATGCCAGCCGTCTTGATGACTTCTGCATCCTCACTTGCCCTCTCAATGAGCGCCTCGCTCACGAGCGAATCGGCGTACATGACGACATCCGCCTCCTGAAGAGCGTTCAGCCCTTTCACTGTAATGAGGTCCGGATCACCGGGGCCTGCTCCGATAATCGTTATTTTCATTATTTTCTCACCACCATTAATGTTAAGTATTCGAGCTCAGCATGATCGAGCTCATC
Source organism: Fictibacillus sp. NRS-1165 (assembly GCF_050468105.1). Lineage (NCBI taxonomy): Bacteria > Bacillati > Bacillota > Bacilli > Caryophanales > Fictibacillaceae > Fictibacillus > Fictibacillus sp. NRS-1165. Next base: position 38,410 of record NZ_JBDPNU010000046.1, on the reverse strand, counting down.
CATGTTCCAGATCACCTCTTCCTCGGAGGTTACTTTTGTCACAACGGATGCTTTGTCTATCAGATCAAGCTCTCGTAAAATTTTCAGCATGAGCGGCATGACCTTCGCTACTTTTATAAAAAAGATGCAATCATTCTCTACGATCGCTTTTTTCATCGTTTCGTAGTCATCACGAGCCGGAATGATCGCCACATGCTCGTCCCCTTCTGCAAGGGCAAGGCCAAGTGCGGAGGCTGTTCCATTGATGGACGAAATTCCTGGAACAGTTTGAATGGCGACCTCAGGGTGACGCTCTTTCATCATGTTCATCATATGTATGAATGTGCTGTACAGGAGAGGATCTCCTTCTGTGACGAAGGCGACGTCCTTTCCTTCGCTCAGCTTTTCATAGACCGCTTCCACCGTGTTGGACCATTCCCTCTCCAGAATGACAGGGTCCTTCGTCATCGGAAAAACGAGGCCGAGCATCTCTTTTTCTTCCTGCTTCAGAAAAACATCGACAATCTTGTGGGCATAGCTCTTTGTGCCTTTTCTTTTCTTTGGATAAGCGATGACCGGTGATTCCTTCAGCTTTCGGAAGGCTTTTACCGTCAATAGTTCCGGATCACCCGGGCCAACACCAAGGCCATATAACGTTCCAACCATATTAATCTCCTTTTTTCCTTGTGGCTGTAATGATATAAATCGGATTCAATGCATCAAATCTCGTTAAATTTAAGATGGGCTTGCTTCTGGATACTTGGGTAAGCGTGATGGCAGTCTCATAGCTTCTATTCTTGAATCCTTCCACCGCCTGAGCGAGGTTTTCGATCGTTACCGCGTTCAGAACAATTCTTCCGCCAGGCTTGAGGCGGCTGCAGCAAACGTCCAGGATTCCGTCCATGCCTCCGGCTGTTCCCCCAATAAAGACCGCGTCGGGAGCCGGGAATTCGTCCAGCCTCTCGGGTGCCTTTCCTTGGACGACAGTCAGGTCGGCACGGAATTTTTTCATATTTTCATAGCAGTTTTCCAGGTCATGCTCGTTCTTTTCAATGCCAAATACAGCACCTTCACGGGCAATCTTGGCCGCTTCAATCGCTACAGAACCCGTACAGATCCCGATGTCCCACATCGTACTGTCTTCTTTCAGTCCGAGCGCTCCAAGGCTCAATATACGGATTTCTTTTTTGGTGAGCAGGCCTTTTTCCGGCTTCCGCTGAAAAAACTCCTCATCCTCTATGCCAAAACCCCATGTTGGACCTTCTGACCGCTGTTTTAAAATGACGACGTTCAGCGGCGAGCCTTCCCAATCGGCCATTTCCTCCAGTGTGAGACGGGTACAGCGCTCTTCACTCCCACCCAGATTTTCTGCGACAAACGCTGTATACTCTGTCATGCCAAATGATAAAAGATAGTTGGCGATCGCAGCTGGTCTATTCTCCGCATCGGTTAAAAGCGCCACCTTCTTCTTTCCGTCAATGCGCTGGGCCAGCCCCTTCATGCTGCGGCCGTGGACACTCGTGACATAAGCGTCCTGCCAGCTTTCGTTCATCCTGGAGAAAGCGAGCTGAACAGAGCTCATATACGGATGAATCTCCACTTCTGTCTCCTTGGAAAGATAACTGCCGATGCCATAAAAGAGCGGATCTCCTGATGCAAGAACGACCGTCTTCCTCTCTTCCTGCTTCAATCGTTCCGTCATCTGCTTAAGCCCGCCCTTGATGACTGCCTTCTCCCCTTTGTATTCCGGGAAGAAGGACAGCTGGCGCTCCCCGCCCATCAGCAGTTCGCTTTCCTGAATCATCTCCTGATATTTCGGAAGAAGCCCCGCTGCTCCTCCATCACCGATTCCAATGATTTTAATCCTGGCTGTCATGTCGTTCCGCCTTTCCCAAAAAATCTCCTTTTAGCGTATATAAACTGGTGGACACCGTAAGGCCGCCCTTCATCTCTTTCAGTGCGTTGTCACAGCAGCTTGCACAAAGCTCGTCAAAAAAGGAAGTGACACCGTTCGCTGCCATGAGATCACCGACCTGTGATGCCGTGTTTGCCTCCTTTGCCTGCTGAACAAGCTCCTCACTTGCACCGGCTCTTTCAGCAACCGAAGAGAGAAACCCAAAATCGATCGGCGCGCTTTTGGAGTGGACCATCATGACTCCCTGGGCGACCTTCGAGAATTTCCCCATCATCCCGACCATGGATATGTGTTCCATGCCCTGCCTCTTACACTCTTTTAGCGTAAAACCGACAAAGTCTCCCATTTCAATGAATGCTTCTTCTGGTAGTTCCGGATACTCCTTGATTCCGTATTTCTCGCTGCGCCCGCCGGTGGTGATGACCACATGCCGGCAGCCGCTTGCTTTTGCGACTGAGATCGCCTGAACGATACTGGCCTTATAGGCTGCAGATGAAAAGGGAATGACGATGCCTCTTGTGCCAAGAATGGAAATGCCTCCGATGATGCCAAGCCTTCCGTTCAGCGTCTTCTTGGCGATCTCTTCTCCATCCGGTACCGAGATGACGATTTTGATTCCTTTTTCAACACCAAAGGCGTCCAGCACCTCTTTCGCCGTTTCACGGATCATCTTTCTTGGAATTGGATTGATCGCGGCTTCACCGACAGGAACCGGCAGCCCTTCTTTCGTCACTCTTCCCACACCAACTCCGCCGTCGAGTATGATCTCCTTTCCCTCCGTCCAGGACACCTCGGATTTGATGAGCGCCTGATGGGTGGCATCCGGATCATCTCCAGCGTCCTTGACCGTGCCGGCCTCCACTGCTCCCGCTCTCATGAAACAGCTGTCCATCTGAAAGGTGGCAAACTTCTTTACAGGCAGGTAGATCGTCGCTTCGGATTGCGGCTCTCCCGTAATGAGGGCCGTCAGGGCAGCCTTGGTGGCTGCTGTGGCACAAGCCCCCGTCGTATAGCCCTGCCGGAGGTTCTTTTTATCCTTTTCTGCCGTCTTGCTCTTCATGGTTTAGACCTGTTCTGCAAGAAGGGAAATCGCGTTCAATGCGGCAACCGTAACCGTACTGCCGCCTTTGCGTCCAAGGTTCGTAATATAAGGGATATCAAGCTTCGCCAATTCTTCTTTCGATTCTGCCGCTGATACGAAACCGACGGGCAGTCCGATCACCAGACCCGGCTTCGCTTCTCCCTCTTTAACGAGACGAATCAATTCGAGGAGAGCAGTCGGTGCGTTTCCGATGGCAAAAATTCCGCCATCCGCTTCTTTGATCGCTTTACGTATGGATATGATGGCGCGAGTGGTGTTCAGCCTCTTTGCTTCCTCCATTACGTCCGGGTCCGAGATGTAGACCCTCACTTCACCGCCGTATTTTTCAATTCGGGGCTTGCTCACACCGACCTGTACCATCTGCACATCTGCCACCACTTTTTTTCCGTTTCGGATCGCTTGAATGCCCGCCTGGACAGCATCCGGATGAAACAGCATGCTCTTTCCGAGCTCAAAATCGGCAGACGCGTGGATGACACGGCGAACGATAGGATATTGCTCCTCTGTAAAGTGATGCTCTCCAATCTCTTCATCAATCATCTCAAAGCTCCGTCCTTCAATTTGCTGCGGCTGGACGGTCAGCGGTTTAAATTCCGTTTTAAAATCCATCATGCCAATACTCCTCTCCATTCCCGGGAAATATGATTTACGATTTCTTCAAAGTTCGAATAGCGATTCTCATACGTGATCTTCGGCCGTTTAATCATTACGACTTGAATGCCCATTTCCAGAGCTGCTTCTACTTTTTCATCGACGGCTCCCTGTTTGCCGCTTTCCTTCGTCACCATGACGGTAACGTTAAACTGCTGAAACAGCGCCTTGTTGAAATCTCTGGAAAAAGGCCCTTGAATGGCGACGATGTTTTTTTGCTTAAGCCCGAGCTCCTCGCATTTCTCCATGTTGTCTTTTCTCGGCAGCATTCGGGCGATTAAAGTAGTATCCGGAAGATCCAGCAATTTTTCTGTAAACGTTTGAAGCGTCTTGCTTCCGGTCGTCAGCATCACCACTCCGCCAATCCTTGCCGCCTGATCTGCTGCCTCTTCATATGTGTCGGCGAGGAGCAGGTTGTTATCATGATAGCTTTGGGTATCCCGCTCATAGCGGATATAAAGGACCCCTTTTGATTTTGCTCCGGCCATTGCGTTCTTGCTCGCTTCCTCAGCGAACGGATGAGAGGCATCGACCACGGCTGTGATCTTATGTTTTTCAATAAAGGTGCCGAACTCTTCCTGATCCAGCCGTCCGGTATGTACGTCCAGCCCATGTTCTTTAAGCTCGCGAGCGGCATTCTCCGTTACGACCGTAGCAAGAAGCGGATATCCCGCCGCCTTGATGGTTAATGCGAGCTCCCTCGCATCGCTCGTACCTGCGAGAAAAAGGATCATACCTTTTGCTCCTCTCCTGCGTGAGTATGTTCATGATGATGGTGGTGGTGGTGGTGATGCCCATGGCCGTGGTCATGATCGTGGTGATGATGATGATCAATATGCTCCATCGCATCCAAACGGTACTGGCATGTATCACAATTCATCTTCACTTCCCCTTCCAGTACTTCTTCGATGCGGTCTAGAATAATGGTTTGCAGGTTCGGATGAAATCCAAAATATTGGGCGAGCTGGAAAGTATGCGCTGGATATTGTTCCTGAAAATCATCCACCAATTTCTCCAGACGGTTGATCAGGATTCCGGTGAATAAGAAATACGGAAGTATGATGACCTTTTTCGCACCAAGCTTGATGCAGCGCTCCACCCCTTCCGCAATGAGCGGATCAGTCACACCCATGAACGCCGGCTCGATGATCTTGTAATTCAGCTTCTCCCACAGTAGCCTTGTGATTTTATACAGATCGCTGTTGGCATCAGGATCACTGCCTCCGCGGCCCAGCAGGATCACGGCCGTATCTTCCTCGGGAGCGTCCGTGTTTTCTCCAATCTCTTCCAAACGGCAGTTCAGGATATCCAGTGCCGCTTCATGGATGCCAATCGGCCTTCCATACGTGAAATTCACATGCGGATAACTTTCTTTCGCTTCATCAATCGCAGCTGGAATATGGATTTTGGAATGTCCCGCTGGGAGCAGCATGATCGGAACAACTGCAACTGAGGTCGCTCCCTTTTTGACACACGCCTCGATTCCCTGGTGAATGTTTGGGCTCTCAAATTCCAGGAAGCATGTTTCTACGAGCACCTCATGGTTTACCATTGGCTTAATCCCTTCGATAAATGCCCGCACCTGATCGTTTCCTTCTGCATCACGGCTTCCGTGGCCTACCATTAAGATTGCGTTCATTGTTTTCCTCCTCAATCCCCGCATGGCGCAGGTTCCAGTTCGATGACCGGGGCCATGTCTCTATGTTTGAATCCGCCTACCTGTTGTACGCGTTTAAAGAACTTGAAGAACCGTTCATTCGGATGGCCTTTTTCCTCGTATTCCTGAATGATGGACGTTACGATGCCGACGAGCTTCTCCGGCTCAATTCCTTCCATCACCGGCTGAGCGGAATGGGCTGTCCGGCTCAGAGGCTTGCCTCCCAAGAACAGATCGAATTTCCCTTTGCGGAACACGATGCCGATGTCTTCCTGAACACCCCCATAGCAAGCCATACCGCATCCGTTAAAGCCGAGCTTCAGTTCTTTAGGAAGCGGCATTCCTCCAAGCTCGTCCTGCAGCTGCTCCACATAAGGAATGGAATCATATTTTTCACCGTCACAAAAATCACACGCTTTAATCTGCAGAACATCACCTGCCGGCAGCAGCAGAAATCCTTCGGCCTCCAGCTGTTCGGTCACCTGTTCCGGCTTGTCCGTCGACAGCTGTACCTTGATCAGATGGTGGGGGGTATATTCCATCTCCCCATGTTCGCCTACGACTTCGGCCAATGTCATCAGCTGCTTGGCCGTAAACTTCTTGTTCACGAGGCCCGGACTCACTCCAAATTCCAGGATGGATTCCACACCGGATGGAACAGGAGATTCTTCTTTTTGCGGTTCCGCTTGATTACCAGACGACAAAGCGAGCGCTTCTGTCGCCAACTCGAGAGCAGAGGCCTTCTGAGTCTCTTTTTCTGGCTGATGTTCTTTCTCCGGTTCCTCGTCCTGCAGCGCCCATGGTTCATTCTCTTTTCGAAGGCGCTCATGCGGTTTCAGCCGCTGTTTTTCTGTGTTCAGTGTGTATTTCCGTTGATAGCCCCTTGGCGTGATCAGTTTATTGCTGTCATACAAAAAGGTCTGTGAGTTGCCAACGATGACCGTTGTCAGCATGCCGATCTCGTGATCAAGCATCTCTCTTAAGTTAGTGATGACAACGTCCTCCCTGTCCCGGTATGCGCTTTTCACCAGCCCAACCGGTGTATCCGGTGAACGATGCTTCAGCAGGATGGTTTGAGCTTCTACGATCTGCCTCGTACGGCGTCCGCTTTTTGGATTGTAGAAGGCAATGACAAAATCAGCCTGTGCCGCTGCCTCAATCCTCTTTTCGATTAATTTCCACGGCGTTAGATGGTCGCTTAAGCTAATCGTACAAGCATCATGCATAACGGGTGCGCCGAGCAGTGACGCGCAGGAGTTAATCGCAGAAATGCCTGGAATGACTTCAACCTCTACTCCGGTTTCTTCTTTCCAGCCTTTTTCAACAAGCACCTCATAGACGAGGCCGCTCATACCGTAAACTCCCGCATCACCACTGGAAATTACAGCGACCTTCTTCCCTTCTTCCGCCAGTTTGACCGCAGCCTGCGCCCGGCTGACTTCCTCTGACATTCCGGTGCTGATCACCTTTTGATCCGTGATTAACCCCTGGATCAGTTCCACATAGGTCTTGTAGCCAACAATGCAGTCACTTTCCTGAATTGCCTGCTTCGCCCGCTCCGTAATATGGTCATAGCTTCCTGGACCGAATCCGATGATCAAGAGTTTCCCTTTCAATTTAAAATCCTCCTTTGAGCAGTTCAGCCATCATATAGACCCCAAGGCCTACACTGTAAAAACCGGTTATACAGCCTAATACAATGTAAAATCCTTTCTTTATGCTCGCCTTCATAAATCCCCACGTGAACAGAAACGTTACACAGATCGTTGAGAACAGCAGTCCGACAACAAACAATACGAGCTGAGCCGTTGCACCGGAAACACTCCCAAATCCGGCTGCATGTGAGACAACAGCGATCTGTGTCGGGCTTTCTACACCGATTCCATGGATGATTCCAATAATAAAAGCTCCGATGATGCCAAACTTCGTCAGGCTGGAATCCTCTTTGTTTTGGGAGCCTGTGACCTTTCTTATGTATTGCATGACAATTTCCAGTCTGCTTTTATATTTATAGTCCTGCTTGCTTTGGAAGATGGACAGCAGGATGATGGCACCCAGCACGATTAAGGTGACACTGACCGAGAGTTCCAAATAGCTTTGAGCACTGGCTGGCATCTTCGCTCCCACATAGATCGAAAGAAGGCCGATAAAAAAGACGATGGCCCCATGGCCAAGAGCGTACATGATTCCCAGGGACAGCTGCCGTCTCCGTTTCTTTTCACTGCCGACCATATCTGCAATGGCTGCGACATGATCCCCATCCAATCCATGACGCATGCCTATGAAGATCGCAAGCATGGCAAAAGTGATAAGTTCCATCAGCGGACAGCCTCCTTTTTTTCTCCCTTTTGAATCCCTTTGGTCAAGCCATTTTCTTCTGTCAGGGAGAATCCGTTCTCACCGTACTCGTAAATGAGGAGCTCTTTCACCTTTTCTCCTTTTAACAAATGGCCTTTTACCATTTCTCGGGCGGCATGTTCATCCGGCATTTTATACCATGCTCCCTCCGGATAGACGATCGCAACACAGGCGTCCTTGCACCGGCCATTACATCGTGTTCTTGTCGTATGCACCAAAGCATCGAGATCCTGCTTCTTAATTTCGTCCCTGATTGCCTGAGTGACTTCCTCGCCGCCTTTCCGCATACAGCTGGATCCGTTGCAGATCAATACGTGGCTCATCGTTCCATTTAAGTTCCAAGTCGTCATCAGATCACTTCCTCTTGATTTTTTTTGCACGCAAAAAAGGGCGACTCTATATGTCAGCCCCCTAATAAAATACCGTTTCATCATAAAACGGTAACGGAAGGTTAGTAGACAAATAGGTCACCCTATATCGAATCATGCCAAATCATTCAATCCATGATTTCCATTGCATGTTAACACATCATCCTCCCTCCGAGAATCGTATTACTCATTTAAAAGCAGGTCTCCTGGCTCGCATATCAACTGATTCCTGTTTCCTTCCCAGCCTTTTGGCCAGTGGTTCATTACAAGATCATCCATGCTTACAGTAGCGGGGGCTGCACCGGACTCGCACCGGTTTCCCTATTATCTCAATGTAAACTTGAGCACTCTTAAACTTCTATTCAGTTATAAATCCCGTTGCCATTAAACCTACTATACTTTCACGATATTCACAATAGTTTTTTATTTTGGGCATAAAACTTAATCGACAAATTTCTCAATAGATGGGGCCGCCGCCGACTTCATATAAGTAGTTCAAGCATACTCCCACAATCAGTAATCCAACCGCTCCAATAGCCAAATACATGAATAAGAGAAGGATCCCGTTATCTTGAGAAACGATCTTCTGAAACACCTTTGCACTTCTAAGCTGTGCACGTACCCAAAGCATAACGCCAAAACCAATGATTGCGCCAATGACAGAAAAGATCTCGAGCATTGTGGTTTCCCCTTTTCCTTAGTACCTTAATTTATGCAGGAAAAAAGGAAAAAGGAACAACCCGCGTTCAATCCAAAGATCTCTATAATCCGCCCAGCCAAGCGTATTTAGCGCAACACCCCTTAGAGACTGGTGCAGTGAGTTAATAAAAAAGAACTGCGCTGCAGTTCTTTTTTCAAGGTTACTAGCTTCCTGCACTCGAGGAAGAAGCTGCAGTTGTGGCAGCAATGGCTGCAATCGCCGCTGCTTGCTGTGCTTGCATGATTGCCTCGATGGCTGCAAAGATTCCGGCCCCGAGCAAGGTAGTGTCATGCATCTTCTCACTCAGTAGGAAATTGGCCACCATTAGGATATTCATGTCTTTATGCCACTTAAAGTGCTTCTCGTCGCTTAAACGGTCTGCGGCTTTCAAAACAGTCGCCACTTCCTTTTTAATAGAGCGAGGAGACCGGCCAGCGGATAATGCATCGCTCTTGGCTTTTTCCACTGTGTTCTGAAGGCATCTGCCACTTTTGTACATTGTTCGTTAAGGGCATCCGCCTTATTTTCGTCCCCTAGAGACAGGATGTGGCTTAAGAACTGCAAGTCATTCCCTTTCGCAAATCCTTGCTGATTCAGACATTTATAAAAATACTCAATCTGTTTCATCAAATCGTTTACCGTTCCTTCCCGTTCTGCAAGAAGGACGGCCAGCGGAAAATCTGTACTGGAAGTAAGAAAAAAATGGTTGGATGACATCCCTTTGTACACTTGCATAACTCGTTCGATGTCCTCCGTTCTGCCATTTTCGATTTGCTCCAGCATCACTTGAGCTGCAATATAAGTAGAGGCACCCCTGCTGAATTTACCAGAGACCATCTTTTCGTACACTTCAAGCAGGCGATGGAACTTCTCTACAGAATTCTCAAAACGCACATCGAGCATCGCGGCTGTTGTGTAACGGTAGGAAGACTTTAGCGTATTGAACGCTCCTACCTGTTCTTTAACATAATCGCTCAATGACTCAAACCGCCTTAAATCAAACGGTTTTTCGTTGATCACATACATGGAAGCGATCATCATCACTCATTTTCCATTTAAACGCCGTTTTCAGCTGGCTGTATATATCGGTATATGTAGTAAGCTTTTGTTCAAAGGATGGTGTCAGCATGCCTTAACTCCCCTTCCAAATTTCCGACTAAACCAATTTACGGATCTGTTATAGGAAAGTTTCAAATGATTACCTATAAAACTTCTTCTGAAATGAGGCCAAAGCCAATTCTAGCCGGATCGACCAGGTAAGCTAGATAAAACTCTTCAAATTCCATCTTCTCCCGAACGATGATCGCTCCGTTCTCTTTTGCTTTTGAAATTGCCTCATCAATGGATTCTACTTCGATTTGAATCCGAGTACCATGCGGAAAATCGTGAGGTCCTTTTGCTATTCCTCCATCGATTTCTTCTGATCGATCCTCTCCTGTGGTAACAACCGATAGTGCCAACGAGGTTCATCCACCTGCCATCCAAAAACATTTGAATAGAATGCAGCTGCTTTTTCCGGTTCCTGACTATTCATTTCAGATCCAACCACTCTTGCCATTTTAAATCTCACTCTGTTTAAGTGGAATCAAACATAAGTAAAAAAAGCCGCCTAGGCAGCTTTTTTTTAACGATGTATTTATTTTCCCAGTGTTGAGATTTGCCAAGTCACTCCGTATTTATCTTTAAGCTGGCCATAAGATGGGCTCCAGAAGGTTTCCTGCAGCTCCATGATCACTTTTCCGCCCTCTTTTAACTTCTCAAAAATTTCTTTGGAGGTTTCGGCGCTGTCAATTGTGATCGCTACTGTTACTTGGTCTCCAGTTTCATAGGGCATCCCCGGGAACGTATCAGATAGCATCAAGTCATGATCTCCTACTTTTAAATGGGCATTCATTACACGGTCTTTTGCTTCTGCAGGAACAGGATATTCCGGATTCTCCGGCTGGTCGCCGAAAGTTTGTACAGATAAAACCTTCGCATTTAATGCCTTTTCATAAAACTTAACAGCTTCTTGACCATTTCCATTCGTTACTAAATAAGGATACAGCCCTACGATCATATCAGACACCTCGTTTTATTATTTTTCGAACGTATGTTCCCGTTTATATTACTACAGATATAAAATAAGTGCAACACCCTACTACCTAAATTTTCTTATTCATTTTTTAAGTGGGAGGTGCAATTTGTGAATCGGATAAGTTTTCCGTGACGAGTGTACTCAAGCAGATGCATGCCTGTATTTTCAGAGTGAAACCAAACAGTATTGCCGGAAGGCAGCCCCACGAAGCTTTCAATGATTTGTGTGATCATGCCTCCATGAGAAACAACGGCCACTCTTTTAATATCCTTGCCAAGTTCTTTAATCGATGATAAGTTCCTTTCACCCCTCAGCCTGAAATTAGTTTTAGATTCATTTTCCTGTTGTTCTTTAAGGTTCTCTATGTAGGTTACCGGGCAGCCTGTTTTTTTGGAGAGTCGATCAGCAGCCTGTCTGGCCCTGATCAGGGTACTGCTCCAAATCACATCAGGCAGAAGTTCTGTACACACACGAAGTGCCATTTTGTCCACTTGATCAACCCCTCGGCGTGTCAGCGGCAAATCAGTTGAGCCTGTGTAGTCTTCTTCTAGAAAATCATCTTCTGATTCCCCGTGCCGAATCAACAAGATCTGCATGAGCACCTCCTAAAAAAAGAACCGAGTTACATCGGTCCTCCATTGTATGAACTATTATTTTTCGCATTCTCTGATTCTAAAAGTCGAACGGAGTCATCCTCTTGGAGTGCAGTCTTTGTTGCTTTGCTGGAATATACAAAAAATCCAATCATAACGGCCGCCGCGATCAACAGCAGCAAGAACCAAGCCATTAGACTTACCTCCTTTTTTTAATCTCTCTCTGCTCTACCTTATGAAGCAAATCAGCAAATGATGAAAAAAAGCGGAATAGCGCCTCATCATCACTCTTATTAATTTCTCTGTCCTACAGAATATTCCTTCTAACGAATTAAATGTACTTTACAAAAATGGCCGGTACCTGGCTTTCTTCAAACAAGTGATTATTTCGCCAACATTACTGGCTTTCTTTTATTTCGGCTCACTTTCGACCGGTATTGCATCAGTATGATCGAAGCGATAACGAATGAGCTGATCCCGAAGCCGATCACCATCTTTTCAAAACCAATCGTATCCAGGAATAACCCGGTTAACAGCATAAGAATCTGAAAGATAATGTTGTCGGTCATTCCTTTAATGGAGAAAAACCGTCCATGATAGTCAGAAGGGATGTCCGTTTGGAAAATAGTCGTGGTCACAGGGAAAAGCATACCCGCTGAAAGGCCGAACAGGCCAAACGAAACAACAGACATCGCGGGATGAGCCGCTAAAAATAATGATGTATGAGCGGTCGCGATAAGAAAGGTGATGCCAAACAGAAACGGCAGCCGCGGACGTTCGCGAAAGAACTTTCGGGCCAGAAAGGTACCAAGAAATACACAAAGCCCCTCTGTTGTATAGAGAATCCCTTTAATACCGGGATTGTGCTGGATTTGGCTGATCTCGATGACCATCAAGTTAAAACCAGAAAGAAATAGGTAAGGCGGTATGAGAAGAAAGATACCGTATACGACCTTCGATTGTTTTCTCACGATAGGATAAAGTTCTTTTAACGTAGTGAAGAAGTTCTCTTTCTTTCTGTCTGCTGACTTCTCCTTCACTTTTCCCTCTACTGAAATGTAAAAAGTCGAGAGGAGGAGTATAACATACGTTACAAGTGTCACTGTATACATTGCTGTCAGCGACATACCGACGAGCATTGCTCCTCCAAGCGCTGTCCCTGCGATTCTTGCACCTGTAAAAATGTTCATATATACACCGTTTGCCTGCAGAAGTTCTTCTTTTCTCACAATCAGCGGAATGAGCGTCTGCATGGCGGGATTGGAGAACGTTCCCGCGATTCCAATGATGAACGTGTAGATCAGCATCCACCAGACATTTTCATAGGCAATGGCCAAGTACATGAAACCGATTGCAAAGCACCTGGCCAAACCGGCATAAATGAGGATTTTCTTCTTATCTCCACGGTCAATGATCCTCCCTGCCATGGGAGCAAGAAAGATCCCGACCAAAAATCCTGACAGAATGATCAGTGCCTGTAAAAAGGATGACTCTACGTTCTTCTGCAAAAATTCAAGGTTGCCGATGATCCCGACCCATAGACCGGTACTCGAAACGGCGACACCAAACATAAGTAATAAAAAGTTACGGTTCTTCCACATTCCATTACCCCTTTCCCGATACATCACACATATTTAACATTACCACCATATTTTAACATGAATGGCGAGGAACGGGATAAAATTGGGTTATAAATCCGCACCCGACGGATTTATGGAAGACAAGACCCGGCATATAGTAATGAAGATAACCCTTGGATCATCTGAATCCAGGGTTTTAATTGTTAAAGGGGCCATAGATATGATCAAAAGAAAATTATCATTCTTTACGATAGGTATTCTTATACTCACGCTTGGCATCGCACTAACCATTCTTTCAAACTCCGGCACTTCCCCTTACGATGCACTTCTCGTTGGATTGTTTCGAAGCATTGGGCTTACTGTAGGCTCGTGGGAAATTCTCATTGCCCTGTTGATGATCTATTTAAATGCAGCTGTTTCTCGAAGCCGGCCCGAATACTTAGCATTAATGACGGCTTTCATCACCGGGGCTGGCATCGATTTCTGGCTCTTCACCCTTCAAAACTGGCTGATACCCATTTCCTACTTCTCTCAATTCTTGCTGCTCACTTTAGGCATGGTGGCCATTGGTATCGGAACATCCCTCTATTTACAAGCCAAATTTGCACCTATTCCCCTGGACCGTCTTATGCTCATTCTTCAAAACCAGGCTGGCTGGACGCTCGCTTTATCTCGTCTGGTGATCAGCATTGTGATTCTTATACTCGCCTTTCTTCTCCACGGCCCCATCGGCATTGGAACGGTTTTGACCGCATTTTTCAATGGAAGCATTCTTTCCTTTTTCATGCCCCTCGCCACGAAATTGTATAACATTTAGATGGATGATCGAACCGCATCTGCCTTTAAAAAAAAGACGGATGGCTCGTTAGCCGCCCGTCTTTTTATTCTTATCCCAGCGATTGATCACTGCTGCATTTGCCGTGCTTCCAATGACGTTCAGTGCAGTTCGGAAACCATCGGTCAACCGGTCCACTCCCGCAACGATTGCAATCCCTTCAAGGGGCAAGCCAGCCGCGGACAATACAGTGGTCATCATAATGATGCCTGCACCTGGCACACCAGCTGTACTGAAGGAAACAAGCAGGGCACTGATAAAAACTGATGTGATTAAAGAAGCGGTTATGGGTACATCAAAGAATTGGGCAATGAAAAGAGCGTTGAACCCTTGTAGTATGGCCGCTCCATCCCGTTTAACAGCTGTACCAAACGGCAGGGCAAAGCTGGTGATTTCTTGTCTCATCCCGTAATGGCTTTTTGCGTTATCCATGGATACTGGCAGCGCGGCATTAGAGCTTGCGGTGCCAAACGCCAAAGAGAATGAAGGAAAAAAGCTTTTAAAGAAATGGTTTGGCTTGGCTCCAACGATCAGTAGAAACAGATAGTAGATCACCGTCATCACAATAATCGCTGCTATTAAACCAACGACATACAACAGAAGCTTTTTTACGATACCGAAGCCTTGTGAGGCAATGACGGAGGCTATTAAAGCAAACACACCGATCGGAGCCACCTTTAATATGATTTGCAATATTTTTTCCACGATCGCATACACACTTTCAACCAAAGCCCTAAAAGGTTTGGCTTTCTCCTTTACGAGATTCATGGCTGCTCCGATTAAAACCGCTGAGATAATAACCTGCAGCAAGTTTGCTGTACTCAAAGCTTCAAAAGGATTCGTCGGTACGATGCCTACTAACCAGTCCACTAAGGATTGGCTTTTCTGTGTTTTATCCGGTGCTTCCGCCATTTTTGAAAGAGAGATCCCTGTACCTGGCTTGAGGATCGCCGCCATGAGCATGCCGATCGCGAGGGCTATCGAGCTGGTGATGATATACAGCGGGAGGAGTTTAGCAGTATATGATCCGATCTTTCCCGTTCCCTGGAGACTTGTCAGTCCAATGATCAGTGACGTGAATACGACAGGAACGACAATGAATTGAATGACTCGAATAAAGGCTTGTCCGATCGGTGACAGGACATAATGATCAATCTTCCCAACATGACCGGGAACCAATGCATGTAAGAGAGCGCCCGCAAGAATACCCAAAATCAATCCTGCAAGAATCTTTGTTGATAATTTCAGTTTTCTCCCCTCCTATTTCATAGTTATTACATTGGTTTACTATATAATAATTTGGCCGATCGTCCAAAGATGTTGCTTGTCATTGATAAAGTGACTGAATGCTCTTCAGGTCATGAAGCAACAAGCCAATCTCCTCACTGCTCAGCCTGACCGGCATCGCATCATATAGAGTAATGACCTGACCATCCAAGTCATTTTGATGCTTCTGAAGATAACCGTAAAGCTTATTTAACTGGCTGACGGATAGGGTGGATTGTGTGGCCAGATGCTTCACTTGCTGCAGTGAAAACTCGTTCATGCTCACATCAAATTCTCCTGAGATGATGTTTCCGTTCATTTGCATGTGATCTCTCCCTTCTTTATTTTTTTTAGTTTACCCTTCACCATGAAAATTCCTCGTCTTTTGTCACAGAAGATCGCTCTTTCTCGTCTTGATTATAAAAGAGAAAGTGGTGATCTTATGGAAACATTTGAAACAGTGATCATTGGCGGAGGGATTGCCGGGCTTACAGCAGCTGTCTATTTAGCCAAAGCCGGTATTTCAACAGTGGTCATTGAAAAAGGAAATCAGCTGGGAGGCCGGGCACAAACGGTCAAAAAAAATGAAGCCCTCTTTAACCTTGGCGGGCATGCTCTCTATAAAGGCGGTGAGGCCGAAGCGATTTTAAACGAGCTTGGGATCATCCCGTCAGGAAGTGTGCCTGTTACGAAAGGCAGTTTGATCTGGAATCAATCTTTATATACGTTTCCCAGCAACTTCACTTCACTTCTTTCCACCAAGCTTCTTTCGTGGCCGGGAAAAATGGAATTGGGAAAGCTTTTGGCCACACTGAAACATATCAATCCCGGAGCATTGGGTACATTGAGTCTGAGAGAATGGGCAGAAGCGGAAATCCAGGATCCCATGGTCAGACACATTTTTTACGCGTTATGCCGGACATCCACCTATTGTATTGGCCCGGACCATCAAAGAGCGGATGCAGTGATCCAGCAGGTCATCAGAGGCTTGAACGGCGTGCTCTATGTAGATGGCGGCTGGCAGACCATCGTTGAAGAGTTAAAGGAGTCGGCGGTAAATATGGGTGTGATGATCATTACTCATCAATCCGTCTCTTCCATACGGAAGAACCATTCTTTCACCGTCTCCTTATCAAACGGAGAAAGCATTGATGCTCTCTCTGTACTGTCGACTGCCAGCCCAGAGCAGACGTTCCGGCTTATGGAAGGCGCTGAAAGCACCTCTCTCTCCACTTGGAAAGATAGAGTTAAGCCGGTCTTTGCTGCTTGTCTTGATGTTTCACTGCGTACTCTTCCAAATCCCGGCCAGCAGTTTGCGATTGGTGTGGATCAGCATATCCTGTTTTCCAATCATTCAAGAGCAGCCCGTTTAAGCGAAGACGGTTCAGCGGTCTGCCAGCTCATCAAATATTTGGGGACAAATCCAGAAAGCAATGCAATAGACTGCAAGCAGGAACTGGAGCATATATTGGAAATGCTGCAGCCGGGCTGGAGAAAGGAATTGAAATCCTATCAATATCTGCCTCATATCGCCGTGGTGCATGATTCCTGTGCGATGGATCATCACCTTTCCTATGGCCCATCTGTTCCGGAGATCCCGGGTTTTTATATTGCAGGAGATGGAGCAGGCCATGGCGAAATGCTCGTAGATGCGGCGTTCGCAAGTGCAAAACGAGCTGCTCAAGCTATTGTTCAAGACGCAGTGAAACGTATCATTCAAAAGGAGGCATAACGTGAATCCGATAGATACAGAAATGCTTTATATCAATCACCACCCTCTTCTTTTTTCCTTGGCGTATCGAATGCTGGGCAGTGTCCAGGACGCCGAAGACATCATCCAGGATACGTTTATCACATTAAATGGAGCAAAAGTGGAGCATATTCAAAATATAAAAGCCTATCTCTGCAAAATGGTAACAAACTGCTGTATCGACCGGCTGAAGTCTGCTCGAAAGAAACGGGAACAGTATGTTGGAGAGTGGCTGCCCGAGCCGCTGCTTACAGAAAATGACCGAATTGAAGATCCAGCCTATCAGATGTTTATGAAAGAATCGGTTTCAATGGCTTACTTGCTTCTGCTGGAACAGTTATCAGAGACTGAGCGAGCGGTGTTTCTTCTAAAAGAGGTTCTTCAATACAGCTATGAGGATATTGCTGAAATGGTTGGCAAAAGCAGTACGAATTGCCGCCAGATCTTTCATCGGGCTAAGAAAAGCATAGGAAGACCATCTGAAGAAAGGAAAATGACGAAAAAAGCATCCTCACTCACCGAACAGTTCGTTCGTGCTCTCACTTCCGGAGATACAGGTGCTTTGCTCAGCCTGTTGTCCGTTGATGCAACCCTGATCACAGACGGTGGCGGAAAAACGAAAGCAGCCATCTTCCCAATTTTTGGGGCGGAGCGGATCTCCCGGTTTTACCAGGGCATTCTGCCAAAAATTCCGAAAGACATCAGCTATACCTCTACCTCGGTAAACGGGGGACCTGGAATGATCTTAAAAGAAGGCGAGAGAGTCTATGCTGTCATGTCCTTTCAAATTCAGAATAACAGCATCCAAAACATTTACACGGTCATGAACCCCGAAAAGCTTACTCATATCTCTGCCTAGTTGTCAGGAATGCGGTTTATGTTCATACTAGAAAGGTATACTAGAACATCTTCCGTACCGGGAGAACATGTGGAGGATTTACTTGAATAAGAAACTGAAGCTTGTCCTTATCATCTTGCTGCTCTTGCTTGCTGTCTATGCCGGCGGTTTTCTCATTTGGACCCAGAAGACCTTCGTGCCTACCGCTCAATTGAACCAGTTAGTGGACGTAAAAAAAGAGGTCCTGCATCAAGACGACCTGTATATTTTCAAACCGAAAAATATGAAACCCACGGATGGCGTCATTTTTTATCCTGGTGCTAAAGTGGAACCAGCCGCATATTCCTACTGGGCAAAAAAAGTGGCTGATGCCGGGTATCTCGTTGTCATTCCAAAAATGCCGCTGAACCTGGCATTGCTCGGCAAAAACAGAGCCGACGAAGCGATGAAAGCCGATCCTGCTATTAAGAAATGGTATATTGCCGGCCATTCAATAGGAGGACCAGCAGCTTCCGCTTATGCTCTAAAACACCCCAATAAGATTAAAGGCATCATCTTCCTTGGTTCCTATACAACGGAAGGTTCAAATTTATCAAAAGCCCGCTTTCCTCTCCTGTCCATTTATGGAGAACGGGACGGATTGACAACAAAAGCAAAGATCAATGGCAACAAATCTTTTAACCCGGCAAATACAACCTATTATGAGATCAAAGGCGGCAACCATGCCCAGTTTGGCATGTACGGTCCGCAAGCCGGGGACAAAAAAGCGCGGATTTCCAATAAGAAACAGCAGGATGAAGTAATTAAAGAAATGATCTCCTGGCTCAATAAGAAAAAACAGCAATAACTAATGAAGTGCACCACCCTTGTTATCATTCTCTACAAGGGTGGTGCACTTGCGATTAGGGTGCAATATTTAGTTTTTCTACCATCGTAAACTAGAAAGATAGGATGGAAGTGCTGTACTTTATTGATCTAAAGCGTGTTCGCCCAAAACTACAACTGGACTTTCACGCTTTTCCTTGGTAGTTTTTGAAGAGAGCCTCATTTTCTATTATGCATCGGTAAAGGAGACGTTCTGAATGGATAAAAGCAGTAAAAATGGAAGTGTGGAAAAAGCTCTCAGCATCTTGGAGTTCTTTTCAGAAAACACTCCCTTTTATACGTTGCAGCAGCTTTCCAAGGAATCCGGATACCCAAAGACCACGTTGTTCCGGTTATTGTGTTCTCTGGAGAAATTCGGTTATATCAGAAGAGCACAAACCAAAGGTGAAATACAATTCGGCCTTGGCTGGAGTTTTCTAGAAAAGGCCGCACTCGTAAAGGAACAGATCAATTTGAAGGAACTGGCCAAAAATATAATGATCTCTTTAAGAAACAAAACGAATTTAACGGTACAATTAGCGATCCAAGATGGAAGAGAAGCGGTCTACATAGAGCAGATCCCTTCCTTTCAGCCTATTCGGGTCTATCCTGAAATCGGCCGGCGGGTCCCTTTAAATTCAGCAGCCTGTCCACGGATCCTCTTAGCTTATCTTCCCGAAGAAGAGCAAAAGGGATTCTTAGAGTTCCATAACTCTCTTAATACAAAGAAAAAGGAAGACATACGAAGTGAATTGTCCATGATAAAGCAACAAGGATTTGCGATCAGTAAGGGAGAACTTGCTGAAGGGACAATGGCGCTGGCTGTTCCCGTTTTTGATGCACAGAACGAGATCATAGCCTCTCTGAGTGTCATTGGGTTAGAAAATGATCGTCTCTTTTACGATACTTCAGAACTAATTAGCAACCTGAAAGAAGCTTCTTCCAGCATTCTATCGGTGCTAAAAAGTTAAACACGTGTCCACGTGTTTTTTTTGTAAAAACAGAAGGAAAGTTGTCAGAAGGATCGAACTAATTTTAATATACGGAATAATTATTCCTATATTCGGAATTAGATAATGGGAGGGCATGCTGGTGAATCAACAAAATCTAAAACGATCACTTTCTTTTCTTGACCTTTACTCACTCGGTGTAGCTGCACTCATAGGGACGGGTATCTTTGTCCTTACGGGAATTGCTGCAAAACCAGCTGGAGCTGGCTTGTTTTTAAGCTTCCTCATCGCAGGGGGCATCGCCATTTGTACCGCGTTATCTTTCGCAGAGCTCTCAGCAATGTATCCACAGGCAGGAGCAAGCTATGTATACTGTAAAAAGGCTTTTTCCACATTGGGACAAGGAACGGGAAATTTAGTAGCTTCCGTTGTCGGATGGACGCTCATGACCCAGTATATCGTTGTTGGTGCCGCTGTTTGGCTTGGGTTTGGACTGTATGCGCAGTTTTTCCTGCCCGGTCTGTCCGTTACGTTCTGGGCTGTCATATTGGGCGTATTGACCGTCACTCTTTTATATCTTGGCATCTCTTTTTCAAAATCAGTTATTAATCTGTTAGTCATTGTAAAAGTATTTGCTCTTCTTTTATTTGTTGTGCTCGGGATTCTTCACCCACAACTTGCAATGCCCATTCATCAGACACCATTTCTCCCACAGGGGTTTGGCGGACTAATGGCAGCGGCAGCGATTATTGCTTTCGGACAGATTCATATCGATGCTATAACCACCGTTGCGGAAGAGGCAAAAAATCCCTATCGTGATATTCCGAGGGCGACTGTGTGGGCAATTGCCACCGTTGTTGTCTTATATGCACTAGTGGGCTGGGTCTCCGTGACTCTTGTTCCTACCGACGTACTTCCTACCCTCAAAGCACCATTAGCTTCAGCTCTTAATGTTGTCACCTCTGGATGGGCATCAAGTTTTGTGGCTGCAGCTGGGATTGCAGCGACGATTACTTCGGGTTTAGGCTGTATGATCGGAGGTCCCCGTGTAGGGCTGGCCATGGCGAGAGAAGGTCAATTATGGTCTTCCTTCGGAAAAATTCATACGAAATTCAAATCACCGAGCACGGCAACCCTTATTACAGGGGCTTTTGCCATCCTGCTAACACTTACGGGAAATCTCAGCCTCGTGGCTTCAGCCGGCGTATTTACCGCCTTAATGGTTTTTATTGCAGTTAACGTAGCAGTTATCATTCTTCGTTATAAAGAAAAGCACACAAAAAGGCCCTTTAAAATACCTGGAGGGCTCCTTTTCCCAATCCTGGGAATTGCCGGCACGATTGTGGAATTGTTCTATTTGGATCCAAAGGCTATTTTAATGGGTGCTGCGTGGATGGTAACAGGTATCATCGTTTACTTCTTTTTTAAAAAAGCGGGAACACACCAATCATTTGATTCAATGACTGATCATAAAAAAGTGTAGGAGGGTTTCTTTTGAAAAGTGTTTGGTTACAAGAAAACAAATGGGAAGACGTACAAAATTACTTAAAGGAAAAGCAGACGATTATTGTTCCATTCGGCAGTGTTGAGCAGCACGCCCGTCATCTGCCCATGGGGACCGATTCTTTTGTAGCGATCAAGGTCGCAGAAGATGCTGCAAAACAAACAGATACGCTTATCGCACCACCAAACTGGGTAGGCTGGGCTCCTCATCATATGGCCTATCCCGGTACCATTACCTTAAGACCAGAAACACTAACAAATCTGATGCTGGATGTTTGTGAAAGTTTAACTTATCATGGGTTTCAAAAAATCATTGTAATCAATGGCCACAGAGAGGCAAATCTTCCGCCATTAAAGATCGCGGCCACCAAACTGAGAAATAAAACAGGGGCTTTTATCTGTATCGTAGATCCGTTCTATTTTGCAGAATCCATAGGTAAAAAGATTAGAAAGTCAGAGCCAGGGGGAGTCGGCCATGCGGATGAAATGGAGACTTCACATATGATGCACCTTTTTCCGGAGCTTTGCAATATGGAAGCTGCGGTTAAAAACATTCATGAGAAGCATTCCTTCTTAAACCATGATCCGTTTATCGATGGGGATCGTATCTTCTTGCCGAGTGATGTAGCGACGTATCGCGAAAGTTCAAACCATATCGGGGTAGTTGGGGATCCCTCTGTCTCTACTGCAGAAAATGGGGAAATCTATCATAAAGAATTGATTGCCAATATGGTAGAGTTGATCGATTATTGTAACACTAAAGTGGAGGTAACCTTACGCAACCAGAAAGTTCCATTATAAGAAGATAAAAATGTTAAGGGGGAGTAGATCAAAACTGCTTTTGACCTACTCCCCTTTTTAATGGTGCCAGGCACCATTAAGGAAGAACTAACAATCCACTATATAACGTAAGGAGCAACGGGAATGATAGATTTACGCTATCCGATTGGATTATTTTCACTCGAACAAAACGTTACAGCTATTAAAATTGAAGAATGGATTCTGGATCTTGAGAAAGCGCCTAATCAGTTAAAAGAAGCGGTCCAAGATTTATCTGAAGAGCAATTGGATACACCTTATCGGCCAGGTGGCTGGACGATTCGCCAGGTTGTCCACCATCTGCCTGACAGCCATCTTAACAGCTATATCCGCTTTAAATTGGCGCTCACTAAAGAGAATCCCGTCATCAGGCCATACCATGAAGATTGTTGGGCAAGCTTCCGGATTCCAGGCTGCCTATTGACGTTTCCATCTCATTGCTTGAAGCGCTCCACGCAAGATGGACCGTACTGCTTAGATCGTTAACTTCAGCAGAACTTGAAAAAACGTTCACTCACCCTGATTCCGGTGTTGTGACGCTGGCTCAAAACATCGGTCTATATTCCTGGCACAGCCGCCATCATATCGCTCATATTACTTCACTTCGCCAGCGTTCCGGATGGTGAACGCAAAGAAAAGCCAATGGCCTCATTGGCTTTTCTTCTAGCAACTCACTCTTTCACAATACCGAATACAAAACCATCGTAGCCTTTGCTTCCGACTGTCTGCATAGCTGTTGCTTCAATTTTCGGTTCAGTGGACAACAGATCCAGCAATGCCCTCGATCCCTGAACACTGCTATCCTGGCTGTTTTCTTCCACTACTTTTCCGTTTCGTACGACATTATCACCGATGATCAGGGTACCCGGCTTTGAAAGTTGAAGTGCCCATTTCAAATAATGGGGATTGTTCGGCTTATCCGCATCAATGAAAATAAGGTCAAAGGATGAATATCCTTTCCCGATAAGCGTTGGCAAGGATTCGAGCGCAGGGCCTACGATTACTTCGATTTTTTCATCAAGCCCTGCTTTCCTGATATTTTCACGAGCGACCTTTGCATGTTTTTCACTGTATTCCAACGTAATAAGCTTTCCGTCTTCCGGCAGTGCACGCGCCATCCAAATGCTGCTGTATCCGCCCAGTGTTCCTATTTCTAGAATATGTTTTGCTCCTCGAAGTTTAGCCAATAAATAGAGGAACTTTCCTTGACTGGGCGAGACATCAATTGAAGGCAGGCCAGCCTCACTGTTCGCCTTCAAAATATAGTCCATATCCGGATCCGCTCCATGAAGCTTGGAGTTGAAATAGGCATCCACATTGTTCCACGTTTCTTCCATTTCTCTCTCTCCTTTTTTAACAGCTGGGGATTGTAACACCTTTATTTTCGACATGATTCCAGCTGGTCCTGTCTGTCATGAAAGCAAAAGAATACTGTTTTGTTCAGCCTTCTTAGTGTTGCCTCACCGCTTCAGCTCCTGATCTTAAAAACTCGTCGAGTACATTGAAATTTCGTTTCGGTTCTTCAACGCTGGGGGCATGGCCAGATTTCTCAAATACTACAAAATCAGCATGAGGAATCAGACGGGCTACTTCCTTTCCATCGTCTGGAGGATTCAAGCCGTCATATTTCCCGCTGATTACGAGAGTATCCGCAGTGATCTTATGTAAATCATCCCGAAAATCAAAATTCTCAAGCGCTTTGTTGGCCGCTTCCTGCTGTTGTGGAGTGAGCACAGGAACGTTAACTGCTTGCTGATGAGGATGTTTTCCCAAACGCCTTGGCAACGACCAGGATCAGCTTCTCTACGCGCTCCGGTACAGCAATCGCTACCCCTTGAGCAACATAGCTGCCCATAGAGGCGCCCAGAATATTCGCTTTTTTAATCTCCAGGTGATCCATTAAGCCGATTACATCCTGTACATGATCTTCCATCGTATATCGACGAATTTTTTCCGACTTGCCATGGCCTCTGGAATCGATGGCAATAATTCTAATTGTTCAATTTCCAGGCCGAACATCTGATGGTCCCCGCCAAGTCCATGCAACAAAATAAGGTGCCCGCTTTCATACTCTTCGTAATACAGGTGAATTCCGTTTACCTTAACTTTTGGCATCTCGCTTTCCCCGTTTTCGAGCTCCTTTTATTATCTTCCTCTTCGATTCATAACATTAAAATCTCCCGAATGTCTTCTTCGGTAAGAGAAGAGGATGATTTCTCCCCTGTACCTATAATTTCTCCAATCAGATCTTTCTTTCTCTCTTGAAGTTCGTTCATTTTTTCTTCGATCGTTCCTCGTGCAACCAGTTTGATGACCTGTACGGCATTCGCCTGGCCCATTCGATGGGCACGGTCAGCTGCTTGATCCTCGACAGCAGGATTCCACCATATATCATAAAGGATGACCGTATCGGCACCCGTCAAGTTAAGGCCCGTTCCCCCTGCTTTTAATGAAATAAGAAAAAAATCACGTTCTCCCGCATTGAATCGGTTGCATAATGCTACACGTTCCATGGAGGGAGTTTGTCCATCCAGATAGAAAAAAGGGAGCCCCTTGTTCGCCAATTCTCTTCCGACCAGCTCCAGCATCTTCGTAAATTGGGAAAAGATCAGTACTCTTCTGCCGGAAAGTTTGGATTCCTCAACAATCTCCATTAACTGTGTAAATTTCGCTGATGCCCCTTTGTAGCTATCGACGAATAACGCCGGGTGGCAGCAGATCTGGCGTAATCGCGTCAAACCGGCAAGGATTTTTATGCGATTCTTTCGCAGCGTATCTCTGTCCAAATGTTTCAGTGTGTCATTGCGGAGCTTCGCCAAATAGGCAGCATACAGTTTCTTCTGTTCTGGAAGCAGTTCCACGAATTCCAATGACTCCGTTTTTTCAGGAAGCTCCATGAGGACATCCTCTTTTAACCGTCTAAGCAAGAATGGAGATATCCGCCGATTGATGGTTTTTCGGGAAAGATGACTGAATTCCTTTAAGCCCCTTAACAACTCAGGAAAAACAACATGAAAGATCGACCATAATTCTTCCAGAGCATTCTCCACTGGCGTACCCGTAAGCGCGAAACGATGGTCTGCCCCAATCTTCTTCACTGCCCGTGCGGTTTGTGTCACTGGATTCTTGAATGCCTGTGCCTCATCAAAAAATACCGTGTGAAAGGCTAGTTTTTCATACCATCCTATATCCTTGCGCAGCAAGGGATATGAGGTGATGATCACATCGTGATCCAATATTTGCTTAAGGATGTCGAATCTCTCTGTTTTATCGCCATCTGCCACAACCGCTTGCAGATCTGGAGCAAATTTTTTTATTTCACTCAGCCAGTTGTACGTTAAAGAGGACGGGCAGACAATGAGGACCGGAGACTTCTTTGCACGAATATCCTGAAGCACCGATTCGATGAAAGTGATGCTTTGCAGCGTTTTTCCCAAACCCATATCATCAGCAAGGATACCGCCAAATCCGTATGTGGCAAGTGTTTTCATCCATTGGTATCCTTTTCTCTGATAATCTCTCAAGATCGGTTCCATGTCTCTAGGTACTTCGAACTCCAGGCTGTCCGGATTGCGAAGCTTTTCCAAGAATTGAAGGAATGATTTTTCCAATTCAAACATATGATCCTCAGCTGCATCCAGCATTTGCATCCCTTGAATGAACGGCAGTTCGAGGCCTTTTTCCAAATCATGATTTGGAACAGGCAAAGCATGCAGAAAACGCTGAATTTCTTCAAATTCACGCGTTTCTAATGAAAGAAGGGAGCCGTTTCTCAAACGATAATATTTCCTTTTCTCCTCAAGTGCCAAAAGAACATCTCGTATTTGTCCTTCAGGAATGCCATCGATCGCAAATTTGAACTCCAGCCAATTGGTCCTTTCTTTTTTGAGCTTTACTCTAATCTGCGGCCGTGCATTTTCCCTGAACATACGATTTCTCACAGCGGTTGTTGCATAGATTTGGACAAACTTTTGTAGTTTAGGAACGACATGATATAAAAACTCATACTCCAGCTCTTCATTATGCAAAAAATATCCGCCATCCGTCTTGGCAAATGAGCTTTTCTCCATAAGCTCGAGGATCAATTCCTCTTTCTCGACATCTCTGATCAGTTTTGAGTTCTCCTGATGAGCACGCCTTTCCAACGGATCAATGACGATATGATCATACTGAAACTCAAGCCCTGCAAGGAGCCGGTTTTTCACGCGATCCAAGTATAGCTTGGCCACTAACGGTATACTGGCAAACTGCTCCGTTATCGCACGGGACACTTGAACCAATCCGAGGCGTTTCAAGCCTGGAATGACTTTTTCTAAAAAAATTCCCATTTGCTTTTGAGAAATTGGTATGATATTCGTTCTTGATGCATCCAGCATTCGTTTCAGTTCTGAAAGTCGAGCGCAGTCATCACTTTTTAACGGAAACAATTTTCCACAAGACAGGACTGAGCGATAGGAAGGTAAGACAGCCATCTGACTTAGTCCTTCAATCTTCAACTGATAGTCCTTCTCCTTGGACTCTTCAAAATCGAACTGTAAATTCAGCGGTTCCTTCGATGTCTGAAACTGTTTATGCGTGCTGCCATACTCCATCTTTACGATTGGCGCTTTCTCAAGCAGAGGCAGAAGCCCTTCCCACGAAGAAGGATTAATAAATAAAAGGTCGTTATGGGTTAACTCGTTCGGTCGTTCTAACAGTTCGTCCATATACACCTGTTCATCATGCATGGTTTTTGTAAGGTGTCGAAGGACCTCATCGTTTTCTTTTTCAAAACAATGATGGATTGGTTCATAAGTGAATGAAAGGGAAAGCGGGGCAGCAGACCCTTTTTCCATCCGCTTAAGAAAATCCCGGATATGCTGAACCTTAACCGGACCGATTTTGACACTTATCGCTAACCCGGTTTGTCCTTTTCCGCTCTCAACAGGTTTGCAGGTAAATCCCACATCGAGCACCTGCCTTTTTTCGAAATGAAGCTGATGCTTGCTCGCTGGCTTCGGCTGATCATGAAAAAGGCTCAAAAAGTCTTCTGTCAGTTCTTGATCCCCCAGAGATCCCGCAAGATTCCCACCTGAAATCACAGGGTTCGTTCCGCGTTCCTGGTGATGATAAATCGTCAGCAATACCGCTGCTACGTGCTGGCAATCTTTTTGGAATGAAGCAAGGGTCGGGCAGCTGCACTCCGACCGAAAACTTCCATTCGGTTCACATTCAATGGTGACGTGAAAATCCTCTGTACCCGTAACTGTTGCTTTGCAATTGTCTGCACTGTAAAGATCGAAGTTCACTTTATCCGCTCGATAAAAAGAGTCTCCCTTTTTGAAGGAGACCGTACCGCACTTTTCTTTGATGATGCTTTGGTTGAGTTTGATATTCAAATGATCCGGCCCCCCTTCATAAGGATGTTTCGACTCTGCTAGTTTCATGATAGTAAAAATCCTCAAAATATGCGAGCACTTGATTCAATAGATGTTTTATGGTCAGTATTCTCACGGATAAGGTATAAATATTCCCCATAAACTCATGACAAAGGAACTTTAATAAAGATAGCCTAATAGATCAAGATCTCCTTCACTCCATTTGGTCATACCGACTTGCTTAATCATTAATTCTTCAAGATCTTCAGTACCTATACCTTTTGTAGCTTGGGTTTCATCATTAATCTGAAGCCATTTGCATTTATTTCTTACTGGTTGATACCCATTTCTTACATATAAGTTTATGTTATCGGCAAATAAGAGTAAAAAATCAATATTGCGTCCCTGAGAAAACCTATCAATTTCTAAAAGCAGCCTTGAGCCCACACCCTGTGACCGGGCGTTTCGCGAAACACACAAATCAATTACTCCGAGTATTTTTACGGCTTTTCCGTTTAAATTCATCACTCTGTAATCCAGCCCGACATGTCCTATGAGCTGATGTTCCTGGTTAAAGGCCAGAAATCTAAAATGCGGCAACTGCTTAAAATAAATCCTATCCGTCGGATACACCTCTGGAAAACTTTCAGTTAATAATTGTTGTATCTTCATCGAACGCTCATTACTAATGTCATATTCAAATACTTTATCTATTTTCAAGTTACCTCTCCCCTGTGAAAATTTTCGTAATAACATTCTACATCATCCTTAT
Source organism: Fictibacillus sp. NRS-1165 (assembly GCF_050468105.1). Lineage (NCBI taxonomy): Bacteria > Bacillati > Bacillota > Bacilli > Caryophanales > Fictibacillaceae > Fictibacillus > Fictibacillus sp. NRS-1165. The sequence goes on along the minus strand of NZ_JBDPNU010000046.1, from coordinate 10,476 downwards.
TCATACCTTCTACCAGTCTGCCGAAATGAAAAGACATGGATTTTCATCAAGAAATTCCATGTCTTCTAATCGATTGACTTTTACCTTTTTCCTTTAATCGTCAATCCATATCCAATCCGATATAATGGATTGCTCTTGTCATGTGTAATATTCTGGTCCATGTTCCGTGGCCAAGTATAGGATAGTTTTACTGAGAATGGGTGTTTTCCGAAGAGAACATTACGGAACAGGACCCGAACGGCGAAACCGTGGACAAATCATTTCGACTGGAAAGAATTATTAAATATAAATGTAGAGAGGAAGAGATAATCATCTCTTCCTCTTCTTATTCACGGCTGGAATATCAGTAACCTTAACCTATTCGTTTATTTTGTATCTATAGGTATTGGGAGGGATGATTTTCAACGGTCTCATCATATCATGGTCTTCATGCTCTAATCGATGACAGTGCCATACATAGTCTCCAGAAAACGGCTCAAACTTCATAATAATTCGAACGGTTTGTCCTGGACCTACAAGAACAGTATCTTTTAAACCGAAATCAGCTGGGATAGGGTCCAATAATCTTCCATTCTCATCGTAACGATCAAGGACACGGAAATTAACCAGATGTACATGAATAGGATGTATGCCAGGGGTTAAATTCACTAACTCCCATACTTCGACAGAATTAAGCAATGGTGTTTCTGTCACTGGATCATCCCATTTTTTATCGTCAAATAAAAGCATAAGACGTCCAAATTCATCATGTGAATCCTGCAGTGTTATGCGTCTTACTTTTCTTACTCTGTTTAATGGAATAGGGTCAATTCTAGTTAAGAGAGATGGCACTCTGCTTTGATCAGGGGAGGCTAAATTCTTAGTGACTTGGAATTCCATTACCTCACCGGTGGGATTTTCTAATTCGAATCCATCTTGCAAAACTACTTTTTGCCCCGCTGACTCTGAGAAATCAACGACGATGTCAATTCGTTCCGCAGGTGAAACATCCAAACTGTTTACTTTAATTGGCCGTTCGAAAAGGCCTCCATCAGTTCCGATTAAAAAGAAAGAACTGAGGTTGCTTAATTGGAACTTGTATGTTCGAGTATTGGACGCATTTACTAAACGAAATCTGTATTTGCGGGGCTCTACTTTTAAGAATGGCCATACTTTCCCGTTGACTGAAATGGTATTCCCTAAAAACGAAGGAACTATAGAAGGATACGGTAAATTTGGGGATGGATCGTCTGGCTGGGCAGGATAAAAGAGCGAACCGTCTGGATTAAATGATCGATCCTGTACGATAAGCGGTATTTCGTATTTACCCTTTGGAAGCGGCAGGGACCTTTCTTGTTCATCGCGAATGAAGTAAAGACCCGCAAGACCTGCATACACATTCAGACGGGTAATCCCAAGTGCATGGTCATGATACCATAGGGCAGTTGCACGTTCTCGATTCGTATAATGATAAATCTCTTTTACGAAACTAGGACCTGTTTGTTTAAAGTTTCTCGTAAACCATGCTTCGGGATGACCATCGCTAGCTGGTTCACTGGGGCTTCCGTGCAGGTGCACCATCGTTCGTACTTCGGGATTGTGATGGGCTCCGTGAATGGTTTTATCGACTGGCAAGAAATGTTTTGCTGGTAAATTGTTTGTCCATCTCACATATACAGGTTGATTTTTTTCCACATTAAACGTTGGACCTGGTACTAACCCATTATAGCCCCATACTTTCGTTTTAGGTAAATCTCTATGAAACTTGTGAAGGGTTTCAAGCATACGTACATTATAAAGCGGCTTTCCTTGATAGGTTACATTTGGTTTGATGATGGAGGGAATCGGAAGGGAGTTAACAAATTTTTCTAGTTCCAAACATTTTTTTCTCCTTTTAAAAAGATTTTGTCTTTTCTATTATCATGCTTATCTAATGAATATTGCTTGTTTACATGTCCCATATCAGTCTTGAAATATTAAATGAATATGAATATCGTTTCTAGTTATCAGCCGTCATTCGGGAAGAATGCTCAATCATATTGACAATGGAAGCCGGGTGAGAAAAAGTGTTTAAAAAGCACCATTATAAGGGATGAATCTAGGAGGCCGTTGGAATGAATACAAGCGTCTTGATCGTTGGAGCAGGGCCCACAGGCCTTGTCCTCGCGCTTCAGCTCAAAACATACGGAATACCGTTCCGGATTATCGAAAAACATTCGGGGCCGGGGAAGGCTTCCCGGGCATTGGTCGTACATGCACGAATTCTTGAATTTTATCGTCAGCTTGGTATTGCCGATGAGGTGGTGAGCCTCGGCATCCCGTTAAAATCGGTTCACCTTCGTGAAGGATTGAAAGAAAAAGCGGAATTTAAATTCAGTGATCTTGGCAAGGACATCAGCCCCTATCCATTCGCGCTAAGCCTACCTCAGGATGTCCATGAAGAATTTCTGGTGGATCAGCTTAACCAGTCTGGCATCGGGGTTGAGTGGAACACAGAACTGATCTCGTTTTCGGAGCATGAGAAAGGGGTACGCGTCATTATCAAAAAAGGCGGGCAGGAAGAAGCCGTTAACGTTGACTACTTGTGTGGCTGTGACGGAGCACACAGCACCGTTCGCCATGGACTAAACTTCGACTTTCCCGGCGGTACCTACGACCAGCTCTTTTATGTGGCAGATTTGGAATCAACGGAAGACGAAGTGATGGACCGATCGCTGAAAGCTCATTTTAATGATCAAGGTTTTTGCTTGTTCATGCCGGTCCGAACAACTGGAATGATTCGGCTGATCGGCATCATCCCGCGTGAGCTGGAACAGAGATCTGACATCACATTTGAGGAAATTCAGCCTTATGCTGAGCAGCAAACAGGCCTGACCATCAAAAAGGTCAACTGGTTCTCCACTTATCATGTTCATCACCGAGTCAGCGAACATTTCAGAAAGGGAAGATGCTTCATTGCGGGTGACGCCGGCCATATTCACAGTCCAGCCGGCGGCCAGGGAATGAACACCGGGATCGGAGATGCGGTTAACTTATCATGGAAGCTTGCTGCAGTCCTTCATCATAAAGCAGATTCCTCAGTCCTTGATACCTATGAGACCGAACGGATTGCCTTCGCGCGCACATTGGTCTCCACTACTGACCGCGCCTTCCAGACTATAGTCGGGCGCAATGCCCGGAACCGGCTCATCCGTAATGTACTGATCCCGTATGCCGCTCCTCTTCTGCTCGGTTTTGCAGCTGCTCGCAGAGTCCTTTTTAACACTCTTTCTCAGACACGGATCGAATACAGGGACAGCGAGTTAAGCACAGGCATTGCTGGAAAGATCCGTGGCGGTGACCGCTTGCCCTGGGTGCAAATGGAGAATGGCAATAATTTTGATGTTTTAAAAAGTATGGATTGGCAGCTTCACATATATGGGAGGATTCAAGACAGAATTAGAGAGTTTGTTGGCACAGAAGGGTTTTCTGCCCATTCCTTCCCATGGCATCACTCCATGGATGATGCAGGACTCAAAAACAATTCACTCTACCTCATTCGTCCGGATGGGTATGTTGCTTATGCTGATGAGGAACAAAACGTTGAGAAATTGAAGCACTTTATCGAGAAGTTTAACCTCTCCCCTTTTAAATCAGCCAAATAGCGAAAACGTAAAGGGAGCCGTGCCGGTGAATACGAATGGAGATTGTGGATATCACAATTTTTTGTTTTCAGAAAACCAGCTTTCAGGTGTCATTGATCCTCAGCCTTTCATTGGACATACGATCCATTGTGTTTGCTTTTTGCTCTATCCTGACCATGTGGAAGTACGATGATCAAGCACTCTCTGAGGAAGTGCTGCTCAGACTATTTCCACGTCTGTCCAGAAGCGCCAAGCACCATCCTGAAGACCTTCCGGAATATAGAGAGGCCTGGGATAGGTGGAAGACTCAAATCAAATAAAAAAAGAGGACACCCAAGTCCTCTTTCTTTTACTTCACATCCTTCTTCATTACATGCCAAAACTGTTTTGCAATAGCTTTGTATCCTTTAACATTCAGATGGTTATCTTCAGGATTCGGCACATATTTTTCGAAATGGGGATCAATTTTTCCTCCTGTTGGAACATACAAATCTCCGTTGGACCCTGCCTTCTCTTCAATCGCGGAATTTAGTGCATCGTTTAACGGCACCAAGAAATTTTGGCTTTCCTTGTCATAATAAGAAAATGGATTGTAATACCCCATCACATATACATGCACATCCGCATTCAACAGATCAATTTTTTCCAGGATGGTTTGCAGGTTGGCCTTAGCCGCTTCAATACCTTCCCAAGCATTTCTCGGATCAGTCATTAGTTTACGGAAGAGATCATTGGCTCCAATATTGATGGTAATATGGGTCGCTCCACGAATTTCCTTTATAACTTCAGGGTTAGCAAGAACATCATTTTTTAATTGTTCAGAAGTATATCCTGGCACCCCGAAATTATCATAATCTTTAAGACTGACATTTGATCGTTTGAAATAGCTGCTTATAAAATCCGGATAGCTCTTGTCAATGTCACCATAAGGGGTCATTCCTGCGGCTATCGAGTCTCCTAAAGCGACATACTCCACATTTTTTTGGCCTTCCTGATGGTCGGCATAGGCGGTCAACGGGGCAAAAGAGAACAGCGTACTCGCCGCCAGCAATGCGGCAAAAGATTTTTTCATCATAATCCTCTCCTCTTTAATGGTTACCCATTCTATATGACGCGTTGAAAATGGAAGCAGCCCGAAGATCTGTTGTTCTTCCTCCAATGAATCAGGCCTTGGAACTTTAGAACAGGTTCGTTGGACACATTCTCTCCTTTCAGATTTTTTTCCTTTAAAGATACGACTAAAGTCCTCCTCTAAATTAGTTTTACCATGATTTTATGTCTGTGATGACCGGAGAACTCATGTAGTATTACTTTAACCCCGCTCTCTTGAACAGGGGTTTTAATTTTTTTATAACTTGAAATGCGTTGTAAAAGAATATAAAAATGGGTTTGACATTGACGCAGCGTCAAGGTGTACATTTAGGAGGTCAGGAGGTGATCACATGGAATATACGGTGCAAAAGTTAGGAAAGCTGGCCGGAATCAGTACGAGGACCTTAAGGTATTATGACGAGATTGGCATCCTTAAGCCGGCAAGGATCAATTCGTCAGGCTACCGGATTTATGGCCAGTCCGAAGTCAACTGTCTGCAGCAAATTTTATTCTACCGGGAGCTAGGGCTCAGTCTGGAAAAGATTAAAGAGATCATGAGTGATCCTTCCTTCAATGGGACCGAAGCTCTTATCAAACACCGTGAGAAGCTTCTTGACAAGAAAAAGCAATTGGAACTTCTTATTGAGAACGTGGAAAAAACAATTGCTTCATCTGAAGGGAGAATGACGATGACGGATCAAGAAAAATTTGAAGGCTTTAAACAAAAGCTCATTGATGATAACGAAAAACAATACGGGAAAGAGATTCGTGAAAAATACGGGGACGAGACGGTTAATCTATCCAATAAACAACTGAAAAATATAACGCAGGAACAGTATGAGGAGGTTACACGGCTAGGGGATGAATTGAAGGCCGCTTTGTCAGAGGCTTTTAAAACCGGAGACCCTGCAGGAGAACTGGCTCAAAAAACAGCCGACCTTCATAAGCAATGGCTCTGCTTTCACTGGAGTGAATACAATAAAGAATCACATGCGGGTCTGGCGCAAATGTATGTTGACGATGACCGCTTCAAACAGCACTATGACAAAGACCAGCCAGGAACAGCCGAGTTCTTAAGGGATGCGATTCAAATTTATACTGGAACAAAGTTATAAAAAAAAAGTACCCCATTATGCATCACATGGGGTACTTTTATCGTCTTAGCGCGTTGATTCTTCCCGGTCTCTGCGTCTAAGTCCTAGAAGCCCCACTAAACCAAGAAGTCCGATCCATTCCCAGTTAGAATCATTATCGTTGTTATCGTTAGCCGTAGTGACATTTCGAGTAGCTGGAGTGCGATCGTTATAATTATCGTTCGTAATATCGTTTGTCATATTTGTGCCACGGTCAATCCTGTCCGTACCACGTTCTGCAGAGGCTGGCATGGAAAAGGTGAAAATAGAAATAGCCATTGCACATACAAAAGCTGTGATTTTATTCATTATGGTATCCCTCCCTTCCAACCCTTATCATTTCCCTAAACGTAAAGCTGTATCCTGAAGTATAATTTTTACCTTTTGTTTTAGACATTTCCACGGATATCCGGGCGTTGTTTAGAGATTCTATACATTGTGGCCAATTGACCAAAAGAGAGGTGGTCCACAATGAATAAAACCAATTTAATACAAATGGGGAGGACGATTATGGGAATCTTAAGCGGAAATCCACAAAGTGAGCCAATGCATTATGGGGAAGTCTTTGGCATGTGGAGTTACCTCGCCGGAAACAAGGGCTATGTCGCAGGATATGAAACGTTAATCAATCATACTGGAGACGGGGACTTAAAAAAATTCCTGGAAGATTCTGTTCAAGCCATGAAACAAGAAATAGAACAGGTCGAAAAGGTGCTAAAAGCCAATGGAATTGGTTTACCGCCAGCCCCCCCCGAACGTCCAACAGCTTCTTTAGGAAGCATTCCTGCAGGAGCCCGCTTTAACGATGCTGAAATTGCAGCATCTGTTGCAAAAGATGGAGCAGCAGGATTAGTTGCTTGCAGCCAAATTATGGGGCAATCCATCCGGGAAGATATCGGAGCCATGTTTGGACAGTTCCACATGAACAAAGCTCAGTTCGGTGTACGTCTATTGCGCATGATGAAAGAAAAGGGATGGTTGGTTCCTCCTCCCCTTCACCTTGAAATGCCCGAGGCTGCTCACGCGTAGCACCTAATGAAAGTGAGAGGTGCCAGAACCGAATCAAAAGTCGGTCACTGGCACCTTTTTTGTCACCGTTTTCACGGATTTATACCATTGTTGACAAAAAACAAGGATCAGAACAAGATCGATCATGTCTCCCCCATAGTACATCAGCATGCCTCCAATTTCTGCCTCCTCCCTTGAAACACCAGGCGGAGGATAGGCATAAAGGAATTTCGAAAGAATTCCATGGCCGGCAAGTGCGGCTACAAACACAACGGCACGATACATATAACTGTACCGGTGGAAAACAGGATCAATGTAGATCATGGATAAAGTAAAAATGAGTCCAGCCAGAAAGATGTGCAGATGGACAAGAACAAACAACCACTGATACTCATGCATCAAAGGATACAAATCCGTTGAATAAAGAACCCATAGCCCGCCGATGTTGAGGACAGACGCAATAAGCGGATGTGTGGCCAAGCGAAACGGCCAAAGCTTCAGAATGAATGATAATTTTCTTGCATAGATCACAGGGAGTGTCCGAAACACAAGCGTAATGGGTGCCCCAAGAACAAGCAGCAGCGGAGCAAGCATGCCGAGCAGCAGATGATTGGCCATATGGAATATAAAATGATGTTGGGCATACACGGCGAGTGGACCAATGTGCGGTGCAGCTCCACATCCTATTCCTGCACACCATAATAAGTAACGGTGAAGCGGCCATGATCTTAGATGTTTCCACCGGCTTGTCGTCACCCCGGCCATTATGTTTTAAATGATAAGCAGCAAAGCAATGGACAACAGCATGTAATGTGAGACACTCCAATATTTATGATTCATTTCTGCGTGGTTCATTGGAAACGTCCTTTCTGCCGAATCGTCCCTTTCCCTGTCGCCGAAATGATTGCCGTTCCGATCCCAATCATGGCCAATGCGAAGATGTTCCAGATCATGTCATAGTAAAACACGTTATCCACATAGCGAATTTGGTGGAGGAGCATGAGCTTATGCTGGATGATCCCGTCATACAACTGAAACACCCCCGCTCCTAACAGTACGCCTCCCCACCACCGCTTAACATGCCATGCCTCGCGTCTTTTTAAATCAGCCAACATAAAAAGTGCTCCGATCGTGGAAAACCAGCTGAACGCGTGAAAAAGTCCATCTGAAACCAGACCAATCTCAAGGGTAGACTTATCGTAAAAATGATGCCAATGAAGCAGTTGATGGAAGACCGTTTCGTCAATAAATGCGATCAATCCTATCCCGAACAGCAGGCCAGACCAAAGACTGCGTCTTAAATAAATCCCGGACACTTTATGGTTTCCGCTCTTATCTGCCATTTTAGCCCCTCTTCTTGCATTTTTCCGTATCCAACTTTAATAATGCCGTCTTTGACATCGTGGGAGGATTCAAGAGTCTGACGGAATATAAAGAAGACCCCATCGTTACGCTCACGGTTGCGACTCTTGTTATCCTTGGAGGGATTGGGTTTATTGTTGTCGGTGATCTCATTGAGCATCGAAAAAAACTAAAAAATATTTCGTTACATACCAAGGTCGTCCTTTCCACCACCGCTATCCTGATTGTGGCCGGCACTATTCTTGTCTTCCTGCTGGAGATGCAGAACAGCAGGACTCTTGAGCCTCTCTCTCCGGCAGGCAAGTGGCTCGCATCCTTGTAACCCCACGGACAGCGGGATCCAATACCTTAAACATTCCGGATTTGACTCATCCTACTCTCCTGCTCACCATTATCCTTATGTTTATCGGGGCTTCACCGGGGTCGACCGGAGGCGGGATTAAGACGACGTTTCGTGACCCTGTTTGGGGCCGCCTGGTCTCAAATTAAAGGAAAAGAGGATGTGGTGTTCTTTAAACAGCGGATTATTCCGACCATGATTTATAAGGCATTGACCGTTATCTTAAGTGCATTGATTCTTGTCATCGCCCTTACGATGCTCTTATCGGTCACAGAACATGAAAATGACTTTTTAAAAATCTTGTTTGAAGCCGTATCCGCATTCGGAACCGTAGGGCTGTCCATGGGACTTACACCGGACCTTTCTTCATTTGGCAAAATCATTATTGCTCTCACGATGTTTATCGGAAGGCTAGGACCGCTCACGGTAGCCATCGCTCTGGCCAAACGGAATGAAAGGGAACTCTATCGCTATCCAAAAGGAAAATATATGATCGGCTAACATTGAAAGAGAGGGAAAAGCACATGAAAAAACAGTATGCCGTTATTGGACTTGGACGGTTTGGCTCACATTTAGCGAGAGCACTATATGAGGAAGAAAACGAGGTTATCGGCATTGATATAAGAGAAGATAAGGTGGAAGATCTACAGAATGACTTGAGCCAGGCATTTATCGCTGACAGTACAGATGAAGACAGCATGAAGAGCCTCGGTCTCCGTAACTTTGATGTAGTGATCGTTGCGATCGGGGATGACATGGAGGCGAGCATTTTAACGGTCGTTCTGCTAAAGAATTAGGTGTGCCCTATATTGTCGCCAAAGCACTCAGTAAACGGCACGGGCTGGTACTGACCAAAATCGGCGCTGACCAAGTGGTTTTCCCTGAACGGGATATGGGGCTCCGGCTGGCTCAAAACCTCATGCACCCGAACATCATCGATCATCTCAGATTATCGGACGATTACAGTATAGAAGAAATTAAGGTTCCTTCAGACTTGGTCAGACATACCATTCAAGCATTGGACATCAGAGCTAAGTATCAGCTGAATGTCATCGCCATCCGCCATACGGATGAAGAGGTGTCGATTGCTCCGGGTCCTGATTATTCTTTAAAAAACGGAGACCTGCTCGTCATCATCGGCAAGAACAAGGATTTAAATGAGTTATCTCAAAAGTTGAAAGAATGACAGAAGCCGTCCCAAAAAAGGACGGCTTTTTTAATCGCACTTCATTTTTATTTTATATGACAATAGATGTCATATTTGTTTGCTACGCTGATCATACGGAAATGTTCCTATCATTCAGTATAAAGGAGAGGGTAACGATGGAAATACAAGCAAAAACGAGAAACTTGGTATTTTACGGTGCGACCAGTGTGGATGGCTACATTGCACGAGACGATCATTCATTGGATTGGCTAATAGGTACAGAAGGAGAAGAAGAAGCTGGTTATGCTGAATTTTATGAAACTGTGGATACGATTTTAATGGGCAGAAAAACGTATGAACAAGTGTTACTTCTTTCACCCAAGGAATTCCTTTATAAAGGGAAGGAATGCTATGTTTTTTCTCATACAATGACCGGCTTTAACGAGTGTGTAAATTTCATCAATGAGGATATTGTAAGCTTCACGAAGGCTTTAAAGAAACAAGAGGGCAACCGGATATGGATTGTAGGCGGGGGCGAAGTGCTGTTCCCTCTTCTTCAGGAGAAACTTGTTGATGAGTTTTTTATTCAGATTGCTCCAACCATTATTGGTCAGGGAATCCCTTTATTATTGCCTGGGAACCACGAGCATAAACTGGAGCTTTTGGATGTTCGCCGCTACAAACAATTGGCTGAGCTGCATTATGTGTCCAGATGAATATCTTTTAATAAAAAAAAACCACAGGGCTTGATCTGAACCCAAAAAGTTAGACAAAAATATTAGGCGGCTTCTT
>NZ_JBDPNU010000045.1:0-67792 GCF_050468105.1 Fictibacillus sp. NRS-1165 | reverse complement strand
ACTTTTGGGGTGCAGTATACTCTGCTGTGCTTTTTCCTGTCATATTCGCTATATAAAGGTCCGGCAGCCAAAATACCCATTTAAAAAAATGTTAAATTCTCTCCGATAGCCGGTTTTCGCGCTTGATCGACTGGTGTAAAGCCGTCCTTTGAGAGCATCACTTCGACTTCGTCACCGATCTGTTCTCGCATCATGTTCAAAACGACTTTATGGGCTGTTGGATTGTACCATTTTTCCATACCGGTCTGTTTATAAATTTCGTAGATGCCAAGGCGTTCGGTGCGCTTGCCGCCGCTTCCGTCCCCAAGCCAAAAATCATCGATCGTTACCCGGTCGGCAATCGGGCGCAGCCTTTGCGGAAATTCCCTCGAACAAGGCAAAAGCGGTGATATACTGGCCTGGGTAGTAATGCCCGCTTCCCTGATCGCCTTTAATGCTTTCATACGCGCCGGAATAGGCGGAGCAGTTGGGGCGAACGCTTTTCGGATATCTTCCTTGTCAGTCTCGATTGTCATCGATACCCGCACTTTATCGCCAAATTTTTTTAATAAGTCGATATCACGCTTCACTAACGGTGAGCGCGTTTGAACATGGAGAAAATCCGGCGGCACGTCCAGCATAACCTCGAGCAAGCTTCGCGTCAGCTTCGTTTCGTGCTCAAGCGGCTGATAAGGGTCAGTGGAAGACGCCATAAAGATCGTTACAGGGCCCTTTTTTCTAGCCTTTAAAAGGTCCTGCCTCAACAGTTCGGCTGCGTTGGTCTTAATATCGACCCAAGTACCCCACTCTTCTTCACGATATAGAGAAATCGGCAGCTGCCTAACATAACAGTAGGAACAAGCGAAGGTACAGCCGGCATACGGATTCAGCGAATGCGAAAAGTCATCCAGCTGTCCCACACCTGGGGTCAATATGCTCTTTGAGACGATATCCTTCAGCTGTGCCTTCATGTTGTTTCCCTCCCTCTGCTTTCCTATATTCCGAGCCGCCCTCCCAGCTCTTCGACCTCAATAGCCGTTAATTTACGCCATTCGCCTCTAGGCAGTTCACCAAGCTCGATGTTCATAACCCGGATTCGCTCGAGCCTCGTAACCGTATAGCCAAAAGCCCGGCACATTCTGCGTATCTGGCGGTTCAATCCCTGTGTGAGAATGATTCTGAACTCATCCTCGCTTATTCTTTCTATAAAACAAGGCTTCGTGACGGCTTCTGGAATTTGAACGCCGCGTGCCATATGAGCGACAAACTCATCGCTAAAAGCCTTATTAAGTGTTACTAAGTATTCCTTTTCATGGCCATGATCAGAATGAGAGATGGCATTCGCCAATTCTCCGTCATTCGTGAGCAGGATCAGTCCCTCGGAAGCTTTATCCAAACGGCCAACCGGAAAAATACGATCAGGATAACTCACCCATTCTATGATGTTTCCTTTAATATGCGGAGCGGCCGTACATGTGATGCCAGCCGGCTTATTTAATGCAATGTATACCGAGTTTACCTTATTTTCGATCGGTTTCCCATCAATAAGTACTTGATCGTCCGGATCCACCAGCTGGCCAATTTCGCATCTCACGCCATTGACGGTAATCCTTCCCGCTTTAAGAAGCCTGTCCGTTTCCCTTCTTGAAATGGCGCCGGTTTGACTGATGTATTTGTTGATTCGCATCATTTTCCTCTTTCATTTTTTATGAAGGCCATACGGAGTCCAGCAGGCTTCATCCTCCCTGCTTTAATAAGTTCCTCCGCTTTTTCCTTGCCTTTGGCCATATGCTTCTCGGCCCTCTCGGGGTAAATTCGCTGCAGCCATGTTTGATCATCATACTTTTCCTTCTGGCTGTCAATCCACCCGTAGCACAATCCGCTTTCAAGTGCTTCAGCATAGCTTGGATTCCAATGCTTGCTGATTTTCAAACCACACGGCCGGCAGCTCTTCTTTTGCCATCTAACCGCCTCCATTCTCTTATTCGTTGATGGATGATTACGCCGACGAAAAAAGAAATCCTCCCGTTCCTTCGAGAGAATTTCTTTGCAATTATGAAACCGCCTGTACTTCTAAGCGTTCTTCTTTTTTCTGTGAAGAATGCACCAGCTGAATGGTACAAATAATAAAGTACACGAATGATGCGATCAGCACATATGTCCATGTCAGAGAAACAGCCTGCGTTTTCCAAACTCCTGCTAATGAAAGCAGAGCAGGGAACGTAAGCGTCACCCATGACTGTACGAATGCCACCTTCCCGATATACACATCAATCTTTTTATTTAATGCGCCAGACAGGAAGAACAGGAACCATAAATAAGCCCATGCCGCCCATGTTAAGCTGCCGACTGTATCATGAAACTTCAGAAAGGACACGACTGCATACAGTACTGCAATGATCGAAACCCACAGTGAATAGTAGCCGAGCCCGCTGCCGTGAAGGCCATTTACGTTCGTTACTCCAACAAATAAATACGTCAGCCCGAACAAAAAAATCGAAGCCAGGTTAAAAATCGTCCAGTGCTGCTGATCCGAGATTACGATCAGGTAAAACGGAATGACCACCTGAAGCACTCCGACAAACAAGTTAAAATATCCGACACTCCTGCCATCTGCTTTGCCGAAAAGCATGAAGCTGTTTAAGAACAGGGCCGCTCCTGAAAGAAATAAACCGACGTCACCCATAACGTTTGCTGTGAGAATAAAACCTCACAGGCAAATTCACCTCACTTTTATTCGTAAAAAAGAAAAAGCAAATCCCCTCCGCTGCGGCAGAAAGGGATATGCCCTCTTTATGTTTCGTTTTGAATTACAGGATGAAGCTTACGATGATTGCTGAAAGTACGCTGACAAGTGTCGCACCGTAAAGAAGCTTCAATCCGAAGCGTGCAACCACGTTTCCTTGTTTCTCGCTCAATCCCTTCACCGCTCCGGCAATGATACCGATGGATGAGAAGTTTGCAAAGGACACAAGGAAAACTGAGATGATCCCCAGCGTACGCGGGCTCATTGCTTCCTTCACCTTGCCAAGCTGAATCATGGCTACGAATTCATTTGTTACTAGCTTTGTGGCCATAATTCCGCCAGCAGATACCGCTTCAGCCCAAGGAACACCCATGATGAAAGCTACCGGTGCAAAGATATAGCCGAGCACATGCTGGAAGGTTACGCCGAATATCAAGTCGAACACACTGTCGATCGCAGCCATCAATGCTACGAATCCAACGAGCATCGCACCAACAATGATCGCAACTTTAAATCCGTCCATAATATATTCGCCGAGCATCTCGAAGAATGACTGTTTCTCTTCTTGTTGAACTTCAAGAATATCTTCGTTGTCATCCACTTTATAAGGGTTGATGATGGATGCGATAATGAAACCGCCGAACAGGTTAAGAACGAGTGCAGTTACCACATATTTTGGTTCGATCATCGTCATGTAAGCACCGACGATGGACATGGAAACCGTTGACATCGCAGAAGCACACAATGTATACAAGCGGTGCTCCGGTATGCGTCCCAGCTGTTTTTTAACCGTGATAAATACTTCTGATTGTCCTACCATAGCAGAAGCAATCGCATTATAAGATTCCAGTTTGCCCATGCCGTTTACTTTGCTGAGCAGGAATCCAATTCCTTTCATGATGAGCGGAAGAACTTTAATATATTGGAAAATACCGATCAATACAGAGATAAAGACGATCGGAAGCAGAACATTCAAGAAGAACGGCATTTGTCCGTCATTCGCAATTCCGCCAAACACAAAGTTAACACCTGCAGCCGCATATTCAAGCAGCTTTTCGAATACACCTGCAAATCCTTTAATGACCACCAATCCAAACTTGGTGTTTAAAAGAATATAAGCCAATACAAGCTGTAAGACGATCATAAAGGCGATCGGCTTATAATTTACTTGTTTACGGTTATTGCTTGCAAGAAGTGCTAATCCAAGCACAACAACAAGTCCTAAAATCGCAATGATATATGTCATAATAATTTCTCCTAGTTGTTATTTCACATCGTTGTGTGAGAACTTAATTAGACTAAATCCTTTGAAGAAAAGAATCCAGGCAGCAGTTCACTGATGGTTGTTTCTTTGATGTCGCCTTTTAAGTTGGCCAAAATAATTTTGGTATCTGTGCTGCAAAATTCCGCAATCACTTGACGGCATGCGCCGCACGGAGAGATCGGACCTGCTGTGTCACCGACGACCGCGATTGCTTTGATGGTGTGCTCGCCCTCTGAAACCGCTTTAAAAATAGCGGTTCTTTCGGCACAGTTCGTCATACCAAAAGAAGCGTTTTCAATATTACAGCCGAGAAACAATGAATCGTTCTCGGTCAGCAATGCTGCACCAACTTGGAATTTGGAATAAGGAACATATGCCTTTTGACGGGCTTCGATTGCTTTTTCAACTAATCTTTTTGTTTCCATCGTTCAATCTCCATTCAAGTGGTTTTTTGGTTATTAGTAAGAGCTATTAGACGTCTGACCTTTTGCGATAGCAACACCCGAGCTAGCGCCGATACGAGAGGCACCTGCTTTTACAACGTTCTCTGCATCTTCAAGGCTGCGTACACCGCCGGATGCTTTAACACCTACATCAGGTCCGACTGTTTTTCTCATTAGTGCTACATCTTCAGGAGTGGCTCCGCCTGTTGAAAATCCTGTGGAAGTTTTAACATAATCCGCACCCGCTTTGACAGACAGCTCACACACGATCACTTTTTCTTCGTCAGTAAGCAAAGAGGTTTCGATGATTACTTTTGTAAGTGCTTTTCCTTTTGCTGCTTCAACAACCGCCTTGATGTCGTTTTCTACAACATCAAATTGCTTGCTTTTTAGTGCCCCGATGTTGATGACCATGTCTACTTCGTCTGCTCCGTTTTCGATTGCATCCTTCGTTTCGAAAGCTTTCACTTCTGCAGTCGATGCTCCAAGAGGAAATCCGATGACCGTACAAACTTTAACTTCTGGTGTATCCTTCAAGATGTCAGCAGCTGCCTTCACCCAAGTTGGATTCACGCATACAGAAGCAAACTTGTGCTCTTTTGCTTCCTCAGCAAGTACTTGAATTTGTTCCAGGGTTGCATCCGCTTTTAATAATGTATGGTCGATCATTTGAACCAATTTAATATTTGACATACAGGTCGTTCCTTTCTAGTGAAAAAGTAATAAAACGCTTTCAGTCATACGTTTGTTTTTCGGTTGCATGAACACTATACCAAGCTACTGAACAATTGTAAATAATTAAATGAACAAATGTAAAAGTATTTTTTTCCATCAAAAAAAGCCCCTGGATGGGGACTTTTAACTTTCTAATCTTCTTTATCCAACAAAAACCGTGCCGTAAACTGGTCGGTCACAAGCACATTCGCGTATCCGCCTTTTAGCGCCCCATAAATGCCATCGATCTTTAGCTGCCCTCCTGCTGCCAGGATGGAATGCTCCTTTTTCTTCAGATCATTTAGATCGATTCCAAGCGTTCTTTCATTAAGGCTCGCATTTAGAATTTGCCCTTTTTCATCAATAAAACGGGAACAGATATCGCCTGCAGCTTTTGCATGGATATGCTTCAGGTCTTCCTCGGAAAAATATCCGAGCTGGAATAACAGGGATTCCGATTTTACAGGACCTATCGTAAAAAGTGCGATATTCGCGTTTTTTCCCATGTCCAGTATCCGTTTAATATGGCGGTCGGCTTCCATCGCCTGCTTAACGACAATGTGATCAACAATCGCCGGAAGCGGAAGGTGAATCGGTACCGTATTGAATGCTTTCCCGAATAAATCCAGGATTTCCGAATGGTACGTGTTGGTTTCGGAATGGCTGATGCCGCCTTTCAGCTGGACAACCTTAACGTCCTTTACAAGCTTTTGCTTCAGCTGGCACGCCACATTATATAAAGTGGTTCCCCATGTAACCCCGATCATATCTCCATCCTTAACAATTTCATATAGGTACTCCGCAGCTTTCTCGCCGAGGCCTTTTTTTATGCAATTGCTTTCATATTGTGGAATGGACGCAACGAGCGCTTTTTTTAAATGGAATTTTTCTTCAAGCTGACTCGCCAGCTGCTCGATGCCATTCGTGGGGTCCATAATCTTGATTTGAACGATCCCTTCGCTTTTGGCCTGCTGCAGCAGCCTTGAAACGGTCGGTCTCGATATGCCTAATTCAGCAGCTATTTGGTTTTGATTGTAATCCAGCAAATAATAAAGCTTTGCCGCTTCAATGACCTTCTTTAATTTATCTTGTTCCAAAGGGTCCACCGCCGTTTCATCATATTCCTCCCTTTTATCTTACCAAAATTTCACCGTACATGAACATATGCAAAATAAAAATCCTGTTTTTTTCTAAATATTGGTTGACTTCTGCCGATATACCGCATATCTTAGAAATGAATGAACCGTTCATTCATAAAATTTGAAAGGAGTTTTTATATGACTGTTTACCTTTCCTCCCAAACGATCAGTGTTTCGATCAAGCGCCCGGCACATGAGGTTTATGAGTTTACTTACAACATGGAGAACTTTCCCCAATGGGTCTCTTTCTGCCAGTCCATCCAAAAGTGTGAGGATAGTGATGCCTGGATGATGGAAACCCCTTACTGCACCTCTGAGGTAAGAGTGGCTGAAAAAAATACTCTCGGCGTTCTTGATCATCATTCCATCCCTGCGCCTGGTGTTGAAATTTGTGATGCGATGCGGGTAATCCCAAACGGTGATGGCTGTGAAGTACTCTTAACCGGTTTTCAGATGCCGGGCATGCCGGATGAGAAGTTCTCCCAAGTTGTCGCTGCCGGCCAACAGGATTTAAACAACCTAAAAACTATTTTAGAAGGGCGGAACTGAGTAATGGCGTTAAGATGGGATTCTGCAATGGTTATCGGCGGAGGTATCGCTGGTTTACTGGCCGCACGTGTACTGTCTGATTTTTACGGTAAAGTGATTATCGTTGAAAAAGATGCTCTTTCACAGAAACCCGAGCTCCGGCCAGGCACTCCGCAAGCCTTTCATCCACACCGGATCACAGGCCGCGGTAAAGCTGTGATCGACCGCTTTTTTCCGGATTATGAAAAGGATTTAGTCGCTTATGGAGCGCCTTCCTCCCTAAATAAAACCATTTATCAGCAGAATCAATACGGCACAATGGTCGGCCAATATCCGCGGAATGACATTAAGTTCAGCAGGCCTGTCCTTGAGTTTGTGATCCGTCAGCGAGTGAGGAAAATTCCTAATGTACAGTTTCTGCAGAAGCATGATGTTGTTCACTTGTTATCCTCGCCAGACCGTCAAACCATAACGGGCATTCTTGGAAGAGACCGCGTATCGAATGAGGAAAGGGAAATCAGCGCTGATCTAGTGGTGGATACGAGCGGGCGCTCCTCCAAGCTTCCACAATGGCTGAAGGAGCTTGGATACGGGGTTCCTGCTCCTGATCGGATGACAGCGGCCATCGGATACAGCACCCGGAGATATAAGCTTCCATCGCATTCACTTCATCTCGCAGAAAAGTGGGATGCGATTGTGATCGCCGGCCATCCGTCTACAGGAACATACCATGGCGTGTTTTCATTTATCGAAAACAATGTGGCAGAAACATTGCTTTATCGTCCTGACGGAATCCATCCCCCAGCCGAACCTGAGGCTTACGCAAAAGAAATCGCACGGCTTCCGAGTCCCCTCATCTCTGAGATCGTCAGTGAACTTGAACCGCTGGCCAACCCAAGGAGCTACCGTGTTCCGGCACTGTTCCGCCAGCATTTCGAACAGATGGCACGTTGGCCTGAGGGACTAATCGTTATAGGTGATGCCTTCTGTAACTTTGATCCTATTTTCGGCCAGGGCATGACCGTTTCCGCAATGGAAGCTGAGGTCCTCCATTCAATGCTCCGTGAACAGCGAACAGATCCGAAACCTCATTTCGAACAGAACGTTCTTCAAAAAATCCAGGATGTAATTACCCCTGCCTGGTGGCTCAATTGCATCGCGGATCTGCAATGGAAAGGGGTAGAGTATGAAGGTTCTCAGCCGCTAAAAGGATTGGAGTTCGGAAAAAAATTCATGGATCTCTATCTCAAACGCGCTACCGAAGAGCAGGATTGGAAGCTTTATGGGACATATTGGGCCGTCAATACCTTGTCCGTTTCTCCGCAATGCATCCTTAATCCCCAAACCGTGACAGATGTTTTATCAGCGTGCCCAAAAGGACGCTTATGGCTGAATGAACTTCTCGCAGAACAAAAAAAGCCACTGGAGGAACTCCTGGATGACATCCTTCCGTCCTTCCATGGAGAAGTTTTTCAGCCGATCAGCTGCATTCATTAGAGCTTAGAGGTTGAAATTGGTATACTTTTGGTAAGAAGAGAACGTGGGAGTGAAACTATTTTGCCACCATTAAACGAAGAACAGCTCCGTCAGATTCGTGATGAGCGAAGAGAACAGATACTGGCGGCCGCCCTAAAGGTGTTCGCGCGGCGGGGAATCATCGGGACAAAAATGAGCATGATCAGCGGGGAGGCCGGCATCAGCCAGGGCCTCATGTACCGTTACTTCAAGTCAAAGGATGAACTCTTCACAACGCTTGTCGAGCAGG
Organism: Fictibacillus sp. NRS-1165; assembly: GCF_050468105.1. Lineage (NCBI taxonomy): Bacteria > Bacillati > Bacillota > Bacilli > Caryophanales > Fictibacillaceae > Fictibacillus > Fictibacillus sp. NRS-1165. Next base: position 59,214 of record NZ_JBDPNU010000045.1, on the reverse strand, counting down.
CCATCCAAGAATCGGTGTCAGGCACCGAGCAGGTACATCATATGAAAGGCTCCCCTCTTGAGAAATTAACGAGGCTCACCGAAGAGATTCTCGACGAAGAGGGCCAGCTTTATTTTATGCTCATGCATCAGGCAAGAACCTCTGAAGAAGTGCCCGCGGAGGCTGAGCAGCTCCTTCAGGGCGCGACGATGGAGATGTATGTTGAGCTGCTGAAACCGCTGTTTGAAGAAGGCCAGAAAATCGGAGAATTGGCAGAAGGCGACATCGGCGAGTTGATCTCCTGTTATTTCACTGTCATTTCAGGATTGATGACGTTAAACATCCCTGGATCAGCTGGCTATGAGATGCCAAGGGTCGAGCTGCTGATGAGGATGTTTACAAAATCTTAAGCCGGTTAGGGCAATGGGAGTTGAGTGTGATAAAAGTTGGATTGATGCGCCATTTTAAAGTAACGAGAGGGTATCCAAAGGGGTTTTTTTCATCTGATGAATTGATGGAGTGGGTAAAAGAATATGATGCGTCTGAAATAGAGGAGAATGAAGCGGATTTAGGCGGTGTAGATTGGAAAACCTGCTATTCCAGCGATCTTTCAAGGGCGGAGAAGACCGCCCGCCGTGCATTTGACGGAGAGATCATCTTTTTGGAGAGCCTTAGGGAAATTAAGCTTTCACCGTTTTTTCGATCCAGAGTGAAACTGCCGCTGATGATCCACCTCCTTTTTATACGTTTGGCATGGCTGCTGAAGCACCCCTCTCAAAGTCCCGGCAGACAAGAAGTCGTTCAGCAGATCCGTGACACGTTCGATAAAATCTTTCAGGAGCCGGAGAAAGATATATTGATTGTCGGCCATGGCGGCTTGATGATGTTTATGCGTAAAGAGTTATTGAAACGAGGGTTCACCGGACCGAAGCTTGGCAGGCATATTGAGAATGGAAAAGTATATGTTTTCGAGAAATAAACACGAGGAACTTCTGGTTTCTGTATGGTTACATGCAGTGAGCAGGAGTTTTTTTAATTCCGCCATCACCAGGCCATGAGGAGTCTTTTCCATTAAAAACCCAATGAAAGCCTTATCATTTTCAATTTATACTAAATATTTTAACTATTTGTTCAATTCCTCTTGTTTGCACGTTCTATTGCTGTTATGATAATGAACATTCAATTTAAAAGATCACCTAGAAGGAGCGCAGCATCATGAAGAAAATATTACTGATCTTAATCATTTCCCTTCCTTTCCTCGCACAGCTGGCAGTTTTGCCGTTTGTAAATCGGATCGAACCTGTCATTTTGGGACTTCCGTTTCTCCATTTCTGGCTGTTCCTATGGATCGTTTTAACCCCTTTATGTACATTTGGAATCTATCATCTTCAGAAATCAAAGGGAGGCTTGCATTAAAATGCAGGGAAATCTTACAGCACTGTCCATTACCATCTTTGTTATTCTCACTGTCGTTTTAATCGGTTTCCTGGCCGGAAGGGATAAATCTGTCCGAAGTTCGGTTGAAGAATGGTCCGTCGGCGGAAGGCGCTTTGGCGGATTGCTCGTCTGGTTCCTCGTGGGAGCTGATCTGTACACCGCCTACACGTTTCTCGGGCTGACAAGCACAGCTTATTCTGCCGGAAGCCTTGCCTTCTTTGCGATTCCATATTCTGTACTCGCTTTCTTTATTTCTTACTTTTTTCTTCCTAAGCTTTGGAAAGTGGCAAATCATCATAAATTGACCACGCTGGCTGATTATGCGCGGGAACGGTTTGACAGCAAGCTTCTTTCTGCGCTCATCGCCATTGTCGGTGTGCTTATGCTCATTCCTTACATCTGTCTGCAGCTCAGCGGAATTCAGGATACGCTTCAAGTAGCCGGAACCGGTTTTATAAATGTTAAGGTCGTTGTCATTACGTCGTTCCTGCTCGTTGCTCTTTATACCTTTTTCAGTGGAATCAAAGGTCCAACCTACACAGCGATCCTTAAAGATGTTTTGGTGTGGGCCATCATGCTGTTTATGGTGGTATCTCTTCCGATCATCCACTTTGGCGGCTGGAACCCGATGGTCGATCAGATCGTAAAAGAAGCGCCGCAGCTCTTAACCATTCCAAATTCCGGGCCGAAGGGAATCCCTTGGTTCATTACCGCTTCACTCGTTTCTTCGCTGGCACTCTTCATGTGGGCCCATGCAGCAACCGGAGTATTCACGGCGAAAAGCGGTGATGCCCTCCGCAAGAATGCGATGTTTTTGCCGTTATACAATATCGTTTTAATTCTCGTGGTTTTCCTTGGGTTCATTGCTTTTCTCGTCCTGCCAAAAGGGACCGATCCGCGCTTTGCTTTATTGAGCCTGATCCAAACCTCTTACGGCGGTGTTGCTCAAGGACTGGCCTATTCAACGATCGCACTGGCATCACTCATCCCTTGCTCGATCATGGCGATTGGTGCATCGAACCTGTTTGCCAATAACATATACCGTGACTTGATCAATCCGCAGGTGAAAGCTTCCAGATTAACGATGATTACGCGCGGAATGGTATTCGTTGTGATTGGACTGGCTCTGCTGTTCGGCCTCGTCTTCCCTTCTGCTCTTGTTTCCTTGCAGCTTTTAGGTGTTTCAGGCATGGTGCAGATTTTTCCGGCGATCGTCATCAGTCTATTTTGGAAAAATCAAACAAGAGAAGCGACCATTATCGGATTGCTCGCAGGACTGGCTGTTACATTTACCGTTTACGCAACCGGCACCTCGTTTGGTATCTATGAAGGATTCTGGGGAATTGCAGCTAACTTCCTGACTGTACTTGTGCTGAATCCCTTCTTTGTGAAGAGAGCTCAAGCTTCCAGCACCCCGGTGAAGGACTACCTGTTTAACCAGCCGGCCGAAGAAGCGCACCCCGAGCGAAGGGGCGCATAAGTAAAAAAGAACAAAGCAAGGTGCCAGGCACCGCGTTTACACACTTGTGTAATTGCGGTGCCTGGCACCCTTTTTTATTGTCCTTCATTCCCCTGCAGATTAAATTTTTTCATCCGATATTGGAGACTTTGCCTGCTAATGCCTAAAAGTTTTGCAGTGGCGGATATGTTATATTTATTCGTTTTTAATACTTTTTGAATATAGTACTTTTCAATCATGTCCATTTGTTCCTTTAGCTGCACTGTCGGTTGGGCTGTATTCAGCATGAATTGTTCAATTGCAGAGTCAGATGTAATCACTTCTTTAAACTTCGATTTATTTCGGTATTGAAACGGCAGATGAGAATAATTGATGGAATCCTCATTAATGATTAAATTCATCGCACCCTCAATAACATGCTCCAGTTCTCTTACATTTCCAGGCCACTCATATGCAAGAAAGGATTCCATAACTTGTTCGTCGACCTCTCTTACATTCATTTGAAATAACTCATTATACTTATCAACAAAGTTTTTCGCCAGCTGCGGGATATCTGCTTTCCGGTCGCGGAGCGGAGGAATGAAGAGTGTGACTACTCCTAAGCGATAAAATAAATCTTTTCTTAAATGCTGATTGGCAATCGCATCTATTGGGTCCTCGTTGATTGTAGCAATAATTCTTACGTTTATCGGAGTGTCCTTTGTATCCCCGATGCGTCGAATGGTTTTCTCTTGCAATACCCTTAACAGTTTTGCCTGTAAATTCGGATTAAGAGAATTAATTTCATCTAAAAGCAACGTTCCTCCTTCTGCTTGCTCAAACAATCCCGGATGCTCAGTCGCACCGGTAAATGCACCCTTTTTTGTTCCAAACAGCAGGCTTTCAATCAAGTTATCAGGAAGAGCCGCGCAATTTTGCGAAATAAATGGTGCGGCGGAACGAATACTTCCGTTATGGATGCTCTGCGCAAACAGCTCTTTACCTGTACCGGTTTCACCTACAATAAGTACGGAGGAAGATGTTCTTGTTGCTCGCTTTGCGTTTTCGATGACCTCTAATAAAGGTGGGCTGCTCCCTATAATGCTTTCAAAAGTATATCTGGCATTTCCCCTGCGGCTAATATTCTGGCGAATGAGCCGTTCAAGCTTTGTAACATCTTTTGCAATCTCTACCGCACCGGTAATTTCACCATCTTTAATCACAGGAAATGTATTGTTAATGGTTGTGATTTCTTTGCCTTTGTTATTAAAATACGTTTGCTTCACATTCCTTGTTTCTTTTCCTTCTTGTAATGCCAGTACGAGTGTACTGTCCCCCTCTTTCGTAAAACGAAACACATCCAATAAATTCTTATCAAGCACATCATGGATATCCATGGATTCAATTTGCATCATTTTTTGGTTGTAGATGATCGTATTTCCTTTTTCGTCAACCACATGCAAACCAACGTCTATTTCGTCGATGATTCTTTTTAAAATCAGATTAAGGTTCTTAAAATTATGAATTTGATCCGCCATTTACAATCCCCCTCATGCTGTTCTATATGAAGTGTATATGAATCATCCTCTTATATGCAAATATTTTTTGCATGCAGGCTGCAAAATAAACATAACAGTGCAAAATTTTTCTGCGATTATTATCTTAATAAGGCTCATTTGCTGCAAAGCCAGCTTTGGCACGAAACTTGCAATATGAATAAATGAAAATAAAATTGGAGGGATTTCAATGACAGTCGCATACAAACACGAACCATTTACAGATTTTACAGACTTAGAAAATAAGAAGGCGTTTGAAGAAGCATTGATGCTTGTTCAAACTGCTCTGGATAAAGAATATCCCCTGATCATTGGCGGGGACCGCATCACTACAGAGGAAAAGATCGTATCCATCAATCCCTCGAACAAAAACGAAGTGATTGGTACGGTTTCCAAAGCCAATCAGGATTTAGCAGAGAAAGCGATGCAAGCCGCTGTTTCTACATTTGAAACATGGAAAAAGTGGGAGCCGGAAGCACGTGCTAACATTTTGTTCCGTGCCGCAGCAATCATTCGCCGCCGCAGGCATGAATTCTCCGCTTACCTCGTAAAAGAAGCCGGGAAACCATGGAAAGAAGCAGATGCGGACACTGCAGAAGCGATCGATTTTCTTGAGTTTTATGCTCGTCAAATGGTCAAGTTAAAAGACGGCGTGCCTGTGAACAGCCGTGCAGGTGAAATCAACAAGTTCAACTATATTCCACTTGGAGTGGGTGTGATTATTTCTCCATTCAACTTTCCGTTAGCGATCATGGCTGGTACGACGGTTGCGGCGATTGTCGCTGGCAACACTGTTCTGCTTAAGCCGTCCAATACAACGCCTGTTGTGGCTGCGAAATTCGTAGAAGTGATGGAAGAAGCAGGCCTTCCTGCCGGCGTATTAAACTACATTCCGGGAAGCGGAGCAGAAGTCGGCGACTATTTGGTGGACCATCCGAAAACTCGCTTTGTTTCTTTCACAGGTTCTCGCGAAGTGGGCTGCCATATTTATGAGCGCGCGGCGAAAGTTCACCCTGGCCAAATCTGGCTGAAGCGTGTCATCGCGGAAATGGGCGGAAAAGATACGATGGTGATCGATAAAGACGTGGATACGGATTTAGCTGCTTCTTCCATCGTTTACTCTGCATTTGGCTTCTCCGGACAAAAATGTTCGGCTGGATCCCGTGCCGTTGTCCATCAGGATGTGTATGATGAAGTGCTTGAAAAAGCAGTGGTGCTTACGAAACAATTAACCGTCGGAAATCCCGTAAGCGCGGATACGTACATGGGACCGGTCATCGATCAAAAAGCGTTCGAAAAAATCATGAGCTATATCGAAATCGGAAAAACGGAAGGCCGATTGGCAACAGGCGGAGAAGGAAATGACTCCAAAGGCTACTTCATCCAGCCGACCATCATTGCCGATGTCGACGAAAAAGCACGCTTAATGCAAGAAGAAATCTTCGGTCCTGTGGTCGCATTCTGTAAAGCAACTGATTTCGATCACATGATGGAAATAGCAAATAACACAGACTATGGCTTAACAGGTGCGCTAGTCACCAACAACCGTGAGCACATAGAGCGTGCCAAGCAGGAGTTCCACGTTGGAAACCTCTACTTCAACCGTGGATGCACAGGTGCGATCGTTGGTTATCAGCCATTTGGCGGATTCAACATGTCAGGAACAGACTCCAAAGCAGGCGGACCTGACTACTTGATCCTTCACATGCAGGCAAAAACAACTTCAGAGACTCTATAAATCTTATAAATGAGAGGAGATTTAAAAATGAATCAAACGAAAACAAAAACAGAAGAGATCATTGATAAAACATCACAGTTTGGAGCGAACAACTATCATCCGCTTCCTATTGTTATTTCAGAGGCCGAAGGTGTGTGGGTAAAAGATCCTGACGGAAGCAATTACATGGATATGTTAAGTGCTTATTCAGCCGTGAACCAGGGACATCGCCATCCCAAAATCATTCAAGCCCTTAAAGACCAGGCTGACAAGATCACTTTAACTTCCCGTGCTTTTCATAATGATCAACTTGCTCCTTTTTATGAAAAAGTAGCAAAATTAACGAACAAAGATATGATTCTGCCAATGAACACGGGTGCCGAAGCTGTAGAAACAGCCATTAAAGCTGCCCGCCGCTGGGCTTATGATGTAAAAGGAGTAGGCGGCAACCAGGCAGAAATCATTGCCTGTGAAGGAAACTTTCATGGCCGGACCATGTCCGCCGTTTCCCTTTCTTCAGAGCAGGAGTATAAACGCGGTTTTGGCCCTATGCTTCCCGGCATCAAGCTGATCCCTTATGGCGATATTGAAGCGTTAAAAGAAGCAATCACACCAAATACGGCAGCCTTTTTAATCGAACCTATTCAGGGAGAAGCGGGTATTCTAATTCCTCCTGCAGGTTTCTTGAAACAGGTGGCTAAAGTGTGTGAGGAACATAACGTTCTATTTATTGCGGATGAAATCCAGGCTGGCCTTGGACGCTCCGGTAAAACATTTGCCTGTGATTGGGATGAAGTTGAACCTGACATGTACATCCTTGGGAAAGCACTGGGCGGAGGAGTATTTCCCATTTCCTGCGTCGCCGCCAATAAAACTATTTTAGAAGTCTTTAATCCGGGTTCACACGGTTCAACATTCGGAGGAAATCCTCTCGCTTGTGCCGTTTCCATTGCAGCACTGGAGGTGCTGGAAGAAGAGAAGCTTGCAGAACGTTCATTGGAACTCGGAAACTACTTTATGGATAAATTAAAGGAAATCAACAATCCCCTCATTAAGGAAGTGCGAGGAAGAGGATTGTTTATCGGTGTAGAACTTCATAAGCCTGCCCGCCCTTATTGTGAGAAATTAAAGGCTGAGGGATTATTATGCAAGGAAACACATGAAACGGTTATCCGGTTTGCCCCTCCTCTTGTCATTACACAAGATGAACTGAATTGGGCCCTAACAAAAATTAAAAACATTTTATCTTAGCGTATAGATTTTACGGAACGAACTGACCAAGGTGTTAAATATGAAAAATGGGGTGTAATCGTGGCAGCCACAACCGTTCTTAATAAGCAGAAAAAAGAAACAAAACAGGAAAAAGAGGGATTGAACCTTTTTCAATCAACGCAGACCATCGTTAAAAAGGCATTGGACAAATTAGGCTACTCTGAAGTGATGTATGAACTTCTCAAAGAGCCAATAAGAATGCTTACTGTACGCATTCCGGTTCAGATGGATGACGGGAAGGTGAAAGTGTTTACAGGCTACCGTTCCCAGCATAATGACGCCGTGGGACCAACCAAAGGCGGCGTCCGCTTTCATCCAGAGGTAAATGAAGAAGAAGTCAAGGCATTATCCATGTGGATGAGCTTAAAATGCGGCATTGTCGACCTTCCTTATGGTGGCGGGAAAGGCGGTATTATTTGTGATCCCAGAGAGATGTCCTTTAATGAATTAGAACGGCTAAGCCGAGGATATGTTCGCGCAATAAGCCAGCTGGTTGGTCCTACAAAGGATATTCCAGCACCTGATGTGTTTACAAATTCACAGATCATGGCATGGATGATGGATGAATACAGCCGCATCAGAGAATTCGATTCTCCTGGTTTTATCACAGGCAAACCGCTTGTACTTGGAGGTTCTCATGGCCGCGAAACGGCTACAGCTCGTGGTGTTACCATTTGTATTGGTCAAGCGGCCAAGAAAAAAGGCATCAACATAAAAGGTGCGAAGGTTGTCGTTCAAGGCTTCGGGAATGCCGGAAGCTTCCTGGCTAAATTTATGCATGATGCCGGGGCCAATGTAGTTGGTATTTCCGATGCTTATGGTGCCCTCTATGACCCTGATGGCCTTGATATCGATTATTTATTGGAACAGGGTGACAGCTTCGGCACCGTTACGAAACAATTTGCGGAAACGATTACCAACCAAGAACTGCTTGAATTGGATTGCGATATTCTTGTCCCCGCTGCCATCTCAAACCAGATTACAGTTGAAAATGCGCATCGAATCAAAGCTTCTATTATTGTTGAAGCGGCCAATGGCCCTACCACTCTTGAAGCAACGCGAATGCTTACAGACAGAGGCATTCTGCTTGTTCCTGACGTACTCGCCAGCGCTGGAGGGGTAACGGTTTCCTATTTCGAATGGGTACAGAACAATCAAGGCTATTATTGGACAGAGGAAGAAGTGGCTTCAAGACTTAATACAGTTATGGTGGATTCGTTCGAAAACATCTATGAAACGTCACAAACCCGCGAAGTCGATATGAGATTGGCTGCTTATATGGTGGGTATTCGCAAGATGGCAGAGGCCTCACACTTCCGTGGATGGGTATAAATTCAAATGAACAGCAGTAAAAATCGAGGAGGGAAATGCAGTGGTTGAAGTCATTGAACAAGTTTACAGCCCATTTTTTGGAAAAATCGAAAAGATTCTTATTAAACCTGAACAACTCGTTTATGAATGGGAAAAACTTTTTATCATTCAAACAACGGACGGAACGATCGAAGAAGTATCCGTTGGAATTAGCGGATATGTCACCTCTTTAGACGCAAAGCCGGGACAGACTGTAACGCCTCAAACGATTCTTGCTGAAATAGAAGATGACTTTCTGATTACCGGTTGCGATTAATGTCACTGCTTTGAACCGAAAAGGGCCATTTTATATCCCTTTTCGGTTCTTTCATTTACGGATTAAAAATTTTGCAGAAAGATGCAAAATTTTTAACACTAGTGCCTATTTTTTTGGCACTTTGACACTGGAATGCCCCTGTTTTTCCGTCATATTCAGGAAAATTCTATTTGGCATGAAAATTGCAATTTGAATTAACAGAAAATAATAAATATTTTATTTCTTTATTTGTAAGCTCATTCAATAAAAAAGGAGAGATGTTATGAATACATCAAATCATCAGCAGCAAGAACTCAAGCGCACGATGAAATCCCGTCATTTGTTTATGATTTCACTGGGCGGAGTGATAGGCACGGGTTTTTTTCTTAGTACAGGCTATACGATCAATCAAGCTGGACCAACAGGTGCAGTTCTGTCCTATTTGGTTGGCGGTTTTATTATGTATTTAACGATGCTATGTTTAGGCGAACTGTCCGTGGCCATGCCTGTTTCAGGTTCTTTCCAAACCTACACCACCCGATTTATCGGCCCAGCAACTGGATTTGCGGTTGGCTGGCTTTATTGGCTGGGATGGGCAGTAACAGTAGCTCTTGAGTTTTTATCGGCAGGACAGTTAATGCTAAGGTGGTTTCCTCACTCTCCAGTTTGGATGTGGTGTGCCATCTTTGCCGGATTATTATTTGTTTTGAATGCCTTATCAGCTAAAGCATTCGCGGAGGCTGAATTTTGGTTTTCCAGCATTAAGGTGTTAGCCATTATCTTGTTTATTGTTCTTGGCGGAGCTGCCATGTTTGGTATTATTGATATGAAAAACGGACATTCTGCACCCATGTTTACCCACTTTTTCGATGATGGGCTGTTTCCAAACGGTTTGGCCATTTTAATGGTAACCATGATTTCGGTAAACTTTTCTTTTCAAGGTACCGAGTTAATCGGAATTGCGGCAGGTGAAAGTGAAAATCCCGAAAAAACCATTCCTCGGTCCATTCGGCAAACAGTATGGAGAACGCTCGTTTTTTTCGTACTTGCAGTCACAGTCTTGGCTGGACTTATTCCATGGCAAAAAGCAGGAGTTATTGAAAGTCCATTTGTCGTAGTATTTGATAACATTGGAATTCCCTATGCGGCAGATATTATGAATTTCGTTATTTTGACAGCACTATTATCAGTTGGAAACTCGGGGCTCTATGCGGCAACGCGTATGTTGTTTTCACTTTCTCAGGAGGGTATGGCCAGTCCCGTCCTAAGTAAATTAAATAAAAGAGGCATACCTATGAATGCATTGCTGCTTACACTGGCGATTGCCTGCCTTTCTCTTTTATCCAGTGTTGTAGCAGCGAAAACGGTCTATGTCTGGCTGCTGTCCCTTGCCGGTTTAGGAGCCATTGTCGGCTGGATTGCCATTTCGGCTTCACAGTTATTTTTCCGGAGAAAGTTTATTCGTGAAGGTGGCCGGGTAGAAGATTTGAAATTCAAAACGCCTCTTTACCCTTTCCTGCCGCTTCTTGCTCTAACACTTAACAGTATTGTGGTGATCAGCCTCGCATTTGACGCTGAACAGCGCATGGCTCTATATTGCGGACTGCCATTTTTAATCGGCTGTTATCTCCTTTATTTTCTAAGAGTAAAGAAAACCCAAAATAATAAAAAAGTTCAGCAAAGCCTGCAATTAAAAGAAGAAAAACAAATGATCATCTAGCATACCGGGTGCCAGGCACCGCGTTTACACACTTGTGTAATTGCGGTGCCTGGCACCTATTTTGCTATAGATCTTTGGCGTGAAACGTATCCCCGCCTTCAATGCCACCGTTATTGAAACCTTTCTTGAACCAACGCATCCTTTGCTCGGAACTACCGTGAGTGAAGCTATCCGGCACAGCATACCCTTGTGCCTTCTTTTGAAGCGTATCGTCACCTACAGCACTTGCCGCAGTGACCGCCTCCTCAAGATCCCCTTTTTCAAGCAGATCCATTCCCTGGGCATGATGCGCCCAGACTCCGGCAAAATAATCGGCCTGCAGCTCTACCCGAACCGACTGAGCATTCGCTTGTTTCTTGCTCAGGTGCTGGCGCGAGTTCTGATCCATCGTTCCCAGCAGATTCTGCACATGGTGCCCTACTTCATGGGCAATCACATATGCCATCGCGAAATCACCGGGTGCCTTAAATTCATTTTGCAGCTCCTGATAGAAACTTAAATCAATGTACAGCTTCTGGTCACCCGGACAATAGAATGGCCCCACTGATGACCCCGCCGTTCCGCATGCAGACTGGACACTGTCGTTATATAGGACAAGCTTCGGCTTTTTGTATTCCTTCCCCTCTTTCTTAAACTCCTTTGTCCAGACATCCTCAGTGTCAGCAAGGACAACAGACACAAAGGAAGCAAGCTCCTTTTCCTCACCCGTTTGCTCGTAAGGGGCAGATTGATTTGAACTGTCGTCCGTCATACTGTTCAGGAGATCTCCAGGATTGCCGCCAAGCAGCATGACGATCAGAACGACCACAATGCCCCCTATTCCTCCTCCAACGAGTGTTCTGCCTCCCATACCTCTCCGGTCCTCAACATTCGTGCTCTGTCTTCTTCCCTTCCATTTCATACTATTCCTCCCAGCAACAAATCAAGTTACTAGTGATATACCCTACATTGAGTAATTTAATAGGTGCCAGGCACCACGATTACACACTTGTGTAATTGCGGTGCCTGGCACCTCTGTATGCTATGCTTTCAGCTTTTCTTGCCTTTCAAATTCATCTGCTTCTTCTCTTAGACGTCGGGCTTCCCTTTTCAGTGCATCCTTCAGCTGTTCTCCTGTACTGGCCGCTCCAAAATGCGTGACGGCTGCTTCGTTCATGATCTGCTGGTAAACCTCTTTGCTTCTGCTCTCCCAGGTCTGTGCCTTTGTCAGCACACGGTTTCGATCCCATCTCAGCTGGTCCAGTGTTTGCATCAATTGATCCACCTTGCCATAATACCAGTCGAGCATATCCGCCTGATGCCTGTTTTTTTGCTTATCAAACAACGTTACCTCATCCTCTGCTGTTTATCTTTCCTTATTGTAAAAAACGTATTACGATGAAGGTATTGGACCAAATTACTAAAAATTACTATTTTGTAAGAACATTTACCCAAATGGCGGCTGTTTTGAATCTATCTTTTTCTATATTCCTTCACGCTGGCATTTCCATATAAGCAGGAAAGGTGAACCTTGATGGAGTAACTAAAAAATATCAATCGAACATAGGAGGAATTACTTTGAGTAACCGCTGTACGATCCGAAAAGCAACAGAGGCAGATGCCGAACAGATCCTCATCCATACTAAAAAAGTTATTAAATCGTACCCTGACTTTCTTGCTACCAGTCCAGAAGAATTCAAGACCACTCTTGAAGAAGAGAAAGAGTGGATCGCCTCTCATGAACAGCACGGATTGCTCCTTGTGGCGGAAGTTCAGGAAAAGGTGATCGGCCTTTTGAACTTTCAATTATCCACGAGAAAGAAGTTTTCCCATCAAGGAATGTTTGGCATGAGCATCCAAGAGCCTTACACCGAACAAGGCATCGGCAGCTCATTACTGCAGCATCTTCTGGAGTGGGCCAAAAAGGACGAACGCGTCGAAAAGATTTCTCTGGAGGTGTTTTCCAATAACAAAAGAGCTCTCCATCTGTACGAAAAATTTGGCTTTAAGGAAGAAGGCAGACGGAAAAAGAACGCTAAATTACGTCCCGGCCACTATGTAGACGACATCTACATGAGCCAATTTGTGTAACAGAATATTCCTGAATCATGATTAACTGCGATCTTTAGGGGGTAATGATGAACAAAACCAATTAAAGGAGGCAGTTAACATGAAACTGGAAGTTCTGTGCGATGTGGAAAACTGTAAGTACTGGGCAAAGGGTGACAAGTGTGTCGCAGACTCTATCTATGTCATGGGTCTTCATGGAAAAAATGCTGCTGACATGGAGGAAACCGCCTGTAAAACCTTTGAACATCGAGAATAGACGGGCAATAAAAAAGATGCCGCTCGCCGTACAGCGCAGCGCATCTTTTTTGTGTTCGTTTTTACAGTTCCCTCATTTTTTTATCCAGTTTTTCAAAGGCACCCTTCAGCTTCTCTTTTGGCACTTCGACGTATCGATCACCAATGCTTACCTCAAAACAGCTCGTTTGACCGTTAACGTCTCTTATATGTCCGCTCAGTCCAATACCTGACTCTTCATATAACTCGGCCAGCAGCGACTCCATCGTTCCTTTCGGCGTTTGAAAATGAACATGAAACATGTTGGAGACAGGCTCGGCAGGCCTTAAGTAAACCCGATGACATTCATTATAAAAACCAGCAAGCTCCTTTGCCTCTTTATAATACTGTTCCATTTTCTCCTGACGCTGGTTGAAATAATAGTCGGCACTCAGGATGTAGGGATAAAGGCTGATAAGATCTCCGCCATGACGCCTTTTCCATATCTTCGACTGTTCTGTGAACTTATGGCCGCCGGCCAGAACCGCTCCCGCAATTCCACCGATCCCCTTGTACATAGAAATATAGACACTATCAAAGAGTGCGCACACTTCTTCCGCCGATTTTTGGTAAAAAGGAAGAATCTCAAAAAGCCTTGCCCCATATCCCTTTTTCACGGCAGAAAGCAGAAATTTCTTGAAGCGTTTTATAGTCCGGCAGCTGTCCGCCGATTTCCCGCTGCGGCAGTTCCAGCAATAAACAAGCAATATCTTCTTTCATGTTCACGACATCTTCCAGTGTGATGACACGATTCTCATCGGCCAGCAGAACCGGCTCAATGTGATGCAGCTCCTTCAGACCATCTTCCTCATGAATTTCCAAATGGCTGAGCGGATGATACGCGACCCTCTTGATGCCTTTTTCATCGCACCAGATTCTGAGGGCAATCTGCTGGGCCATCGTACCGCTAGGAAAAAACACCGCTGATTCTTTTCCCAGCACCTTAGCCATCTTTTCCTGAAACTCTTCAATGACCTTCCCGCTGCCGTACATATCACTTTCCAGGCCAGAGTCGTAGCCTTCCAGGGCTTCTTTTAATACCTGCACGCTTCTTGGACTGTGGCCGCTGACGTGATAGTCCGCCTGTTCGAATGCTTTTGTAAATGTATCGCTCAACTTGTCTTTCCCTCTCTCTTTATGAAACTTCCTTGTTACGATTCTCTTTTGGAAGGCCTGATCCTTTAATTTTGGGGAAGAAGGTTTTTGTTCTGCCGATGGCGAACTTTTAAAAAGTTTGAGTTTCAAAATAACGAGGAGAGAGGAGGGCCGATGAATACATCGCGGCTTTTTACAACCTGTTGATTTGAGTTGCCAGAAAAGGGAGGTATTCTTTGATGAAAACGCAAATTGAACAAAACGGTATCGTAACCCTGCCCGAAGATGTAGCTAATAGTTTAAGTGACAGTGAATTGTGGAACGATGATCTGCGGCCTACAACAGAAAAGGAGCATTCCTGGACCGGTCTGAACTTTGCTACCCTATGGATCGGAATGTGTTTGTGTATTCCTGCCTACACCATGGCCAGCGGAATGATTTCCCTTGGCATGAACTGGTGGCAAGCCATCGGAACCATCTTTCTCGGAAATGTGATCGTTCTGATCCCGATTCTGTTAAACTCTCATGCCGGTACAAAATTCGGCATTCCGTATCCCGTTTTTGCCCGGCTTTGGTTCGGATCAAAAGGGGCACACATCCCTTCGCTCGCCCGTGCGGTTGTCGCTGCCGGTTGGTTCGGAATCAATACCTGGATCGGTACGACTGCCATTGATGTCCTGTTATCTGCATCCTTCCCGGCGTGGAAAAACCTGACCGGCCATACCGCCATCATTTTTGCTTTATTCTGGGCGCTAAACGTCGGGGTAGCTTACAAAGGGCCAGAAGCCATCCGAATCTTAAGCTTAATAGCCGCTCCAGTAGTCGGAGTCTCCTCGATCATCCTGATGATCTGGGCGTTCACTCATGCTGGCGGCTGGGGGCCGATTTTATCTACACCATCCAAATTCTCAACAAACGGCGAGTTCTTAAAAGTATTCTTTCCCGCACTGACAGGGGTCATTGCTTTCTGGGCCACACTCGCTCTCAATATTCCAGACTTCTGCCGCTACGCCAAGAACCAGAAATCGCAAATGATTGCACAAAGCTTCTCACTTCCTCTCACCATGAGCATTTTCTCTTTCATAGGTATCGCCGTTACCTCTGCTACCGTTGTTATTTTTGGTTCAGCAATTTGGGATCCTGTTCAGCTGCTTGCGAAATTCCCGCCATTCATTATCTTCCTAGGAACCATTATTATCGCCATGGCATCCCTTACCATCAATGTCGGAGCGAATATCGTAGCTCCTGCCCGTGCGGTAGAAAACCTTTATCCAAAACGGATCACATTCGGACTCGGAGCACTCATCACCGGATTATTCGCCATCCTCATGCAGCCGTGGTACATCATGTCCAATTTCGGCAATTACATTTTCGGCTGGCTCGGAACATATGGTGCGCTGCTCGGCCCGATCGACGGCATCGCGATCGCCGACTACTGGCTCGTGCGCCGCAGACAAATGGCTCTGAAGGAGCTGTATGAACTGAACGGCCGGTACAACTACTCGTCCGGCTACAATAAAAACGGTGTCTATGCCCTGATTATCGGAGTGGCCATCCCTGTTCTTGGCCTCATCGTACCCGGCCTCCGCTTTTTATGGGATAACGCCTGGACCTTTGGCTTATTCATCTCCATGTTCGCCTACACCTACTTGATGAAAGGCGACCAAAGTGTCCTGCGTCCGGGTGAATACGAGAGCATCACCGAGGTAAAAGCCGAAAAAACAATGGAACCTATTGCAAAATAAAAAAAGGGGCGTGCCTTTGCCGGCAAGCCCTGTTTATATGTTCAACTTATAGATTAAAAACTTCTCGTAAGGATTTTTTTCATACAGATTGTTCAAACGAACTTCCTCTTTCAATTCAAAAGCGGTCTGATCATCCAAAAAGTAAGTGTACTCCTCTGTTGCATAGTAAAGGATCAGCTCCACTTCTCGAGGCGAGTCCTCCACTGACAAAAGGATATTAGAAATCACTTTCATAAAAATCGGCATCGAAAACGGATTAAAGAAATAGAAACGATTGTCTTCGGGATGTACGGGATATTCCTGAGCCAGCCCCAGGTGAAAATAGATATCATCCCTTCTTTTGTGATGCTTTTCCACGTACTGTTTCATATTCTTCAGCGCTTCCTGATAAAATTCTTCATTCATCTCGACTCCGATGACGCTCGCTTGCTGAAAATGATTCATGTAAAAGCTGACCCTCCCCTTGCCGCATCCAAAGTCAACAAGCCGGTCGGTGCTCTTCAATTCATAATGTGCGGCCAATTCCTCCAAAGCTGCATACGGTGTCGGTTCATAACGGTGGTAATGGGAAGCCGGATAAAACCATTTTTGATCCCCAACCGTTTCTATGTTAAGCAATGCGTCAAATTCCTGTTCTCTCATTTAGAGTGCTCCTGTCTATGTATCTTCCTTTCATTTTATTACACAAAAAAGAAAGCACCTAACAAAAGATGCTTTCTTGATTTTTATCACTGGCTGATTATAGGTTCTCCAAAAGCTGATCCAAACGTTCCATTTGAGAAGAGAATCCTTCGACGACTCCCATTTCCTTGACTTGCTGAAGAGCTTCCTCCGTCGCAAATTCGGAACGGTTGATGACTTTCGTTGCACCTTCATATTCCATAAATTCGATGGTTATCAGCATTTCCGGCATGCCTTCCATCTCATTTCCTTCCGCATCGGCAAAGTAATCTTTGTACACGATCTTCTCAGGCTCGATAATCTCCTGGTAGACCGCTTTCCCGCAAGATTCCTGGCCGTAAAAATCACCCTGGTTCTTATCCATACATTTCATGCAGTATAGCCATACGCCGTTCGGCCGAAAGTCAAACCGGCGAATTTCCGTTTCCCAGCCTTTTGGCCCCCACCATTTTGACAGGTGTTCCGGCTGAGAGAAAGCCTTGAACACAAGATCTCTCGGGGCGTTAAACACTCTCTCAATCACAAGAACCTTACCTTCGACAGCTGCTTTTAATGAATTCGTTCCGTAGTTTACTGACATTTTCATTCCTCCTAAGTTTGGTAACCGTCTTTTCCTTGCATTTCAAGCAAAAACTCATCCAAACGATCAAACCTTTCCTCCCAAACCTGTTGGAAGGAACCTAGCCATTCATCCAGTTCTCTGAATGGCAGCTGACACAGCTTGTAGATTCGGCGGTTTGCCATTGCGTGAACCTCAACAAGGCCAGCTTGATGTAAAACTCGGAGGTGTTTAGAGGTTTGTGGCTGGAGAAGACCAAGCCGTTCAGCTACCTCCCCTACAGTGAGAGGGCCCTCACGCAAAAGCTCAATAATCTGTAAGCGCTTAGGCTCGGCAAGTGCAGATAATGTAGCAATGATGTTCGCGCTCATTGATCGTTTCTCCTTTCATTTTAAACATACCTCAAAGCGAATATTCCTGTCAATGAATATTTAAAAATTATACAGTTCACCGTTCGAATAGATTCCTATTTAGCGTATACTATTAAATAATGACACTCTTTGTCATATATTATGAGTACTGGGAGGTTCTCTATGCGCGCAGATCGGCTCATTGCCATCCTCTTGTTATTGCAGAACAAAGGAAAACTGACAACCAAGGAATTGGCGGAGCAATTAGAAGTTACACCGCGCACCGTTCATCGGGATATGGAATCCTTAAGCGCCTCGGGAATTCCCGTAGTGGCTGACCGCGGAAAATCAGGCGGATGGCGGCTGCTTGAAAAATACAAGACCAATTTGACCGGCTTGAAGGCCAATGAACTGAAATCATTGTTTATCTCCCCTTCCGTCCAGCTGCTTTCTGACTTGGGAATTACTCAAGACTGGAACGATGCTCGCGAAAAGCTCCTGGCTTCCATCCCCGCCTCCTTTCATCAAGAGGCCCTCGATGTGTGGGATCGAATCCATGTAGACACAAGCTCATGGAGGCAGTCTCCTGAAAAAACTACCGCCTTCAGAACATTGCAGGAAGCCATTTGGGAAGAGAGGAAATTGCAAATCCTCTATGAACGGGCAGACGGCGAAACGAAAGAACGTGTCGTAAATCCTTTAGGGTTAGTAGCGAAAGGCAGTACATGGTATTTAATCGCCTCTGTGAATGAAGACATTCGAAATTATAGAATATCGAGGATTACATCAGCTGTTAAAACAGAGGATGCTTTTACACGACCCGCGGATTTTAATTTGGCGCAGTATTGGGAAAGCTCGACAAAAAGTTTTATGAAAGCTCTGCCTACCTGCGAAACAGAAGTTGAGCTGTCTCCGTCCATTGTTCCCCGTATCAAATTCACAGGACGCTTTATGCAGAATATAAAATTGGACGCACCTTTAAATGATCGATGGGTTCCTGCCACTATCTGCTTTGATACAGAACAGGAAGCTGCAGAGTTCATCCTGGGTTTCAGCAACCAGGTCAGGGTCATCCGTCCAGAAAACTTAAAGCAAAAGGTGTATGAGATGGCTAAAGCTGTAGTTAAGATGGTGGATTATGATTAATTTATACAACTAGATGTTCGAAGGAATATTCCCCCCCCCTGTTGAAAGGTATAGATGAACATATACAGAAACGGAGTGAGTGGAATGGAGCAGCAGAAAGCGGTTCAGGACGTGTATGCAGACGATTATTCATGGTGTTATGGATGTGGAAGGCTGAATAAGGATGGCCACCATTTCAAGACGAAATGGAATGGGGATCAAACGGAAACGGTCTATATGCCTCAGCCTGAACATACGGCTGTACCAGGATTTGTGTACGGTGGAGTAATCGCCTCTCTGATGGATTGCCATGGCACAGGATCTGCAGCCCTTGCCTTGCATCGAAATAACGGGCATGAACCAGGTGACGGCGCAGAACCTCCGAGATTTGTGACCGCCTCGCTGAAGGTGGACTTTATGAAGCCCACCCCGCATGGCAATGAATTGAAAGCCGCCGGAACGTTGGAAGAGGTTCATCCGAAGAAGTGGAAAGTACATACGGAAGTATTTGCAGGCGATACCCTTTGTGTCAAAGGAGAAGTCATAGCGGTCGTCATGCCGGACTCTTTCCTGCAAAACGCAAAAAACACCAATCCCTAAAAGATTGGTGTTTCCTTGTTTTATCTAATTTTAACGTAAGCCACAATGCCTTCCTCTTCATCAAGGGCCAATTCGAGGCCTGCTGAAAAAGAATTAATATTCATCTTGTTATCCAAATAGAAGCGGATCGCTTCAATCAGGTTCGCTTCAATTAAAACTTGTTTTCTGCCGCCAACATGCACTTCCGCGGAAAATCCATAGTCATCATCATACAGCAGTTCAACTTGAACATCTTCAGCCTCTACTTCTTTTTTATGAGCATGGAACAGGCAAAGCGCATTAACGATGTCTTGCTCGTAAAGCATTATTTGTTCCATCGGTCATCCTGTCTCCTGCGGCTGTTTCTTAAGTTCGCAAAGATTCTTGTAATGAGGGAAATGATCACTAGAACAGCGATGATGTTAATCATCAGACCAAGGAATGAACCGAATGCTCCCATGTTTCCTAATAGTCCGCCGAAAAGCATACCAGCGATTCCCCCGTAAATAAGGCCTTTCATGAAGCCGCCTTTTTTCGCTTTTGCAGAATAACTGTTATTTTTGCTGAAGAAACTTTTTTGCTTGTTTTGCTGCTGGCCCTTGTTTTGGAAAAATGAGGAGCCTCCGCTTTTACCACCGGAGTTAAATGATTTTACCCCCGAACGATAGCCTTTCGCGCTCACAGTTTGTGTCTGGTCATGGAATACAATATCCTTTACCGGCATCAGCACAAACGTCATAACCAAGGTAGCCGCAATCATCTTCTTTAACATTCTCTATTCCTTCTTCCATTTGGTAGTCTAAATCTCAACTCTTACATATACGAAAAGGATAACAAAAAGTTTCAAATAACACCAAAAATTTAAAGATATTTCCCATACGGCGTAATAATATGTGAAAATTAGGAAATTGATAATCGGGGGGATGCAAGATGCTCGACGATCCAACAGGTGATTTCATGTTTCAGTTTGTTCCTATTCTCATTGGGATAATCGCTATCATCGTTATTTCAACCATTGTAATTGGCATTGTGAAAGGTGCTGCCCAATGGAATCATAACAATAATTCACCTGTATTCCAGCTCGAGGACGGTGAAAGAATAGAGCTCAGAGTAAAAGGCCAGGAATATTGTATGCCCGCAGAAGGAGATACAGGTGAACTCAGCTTTCAGGGGACTCGCTATCTTGGATTTAACCGCAGTGCAAATGCAGAGATCAATTAGTACTAGAGGTTTAAACACACCTTTTAAAGAAAGACTCCTCCAAGTGGATGGGTCTTTCTTTTTTACTTTATTGCTTTATTCATCACAGGAGATGAAAGATTGATCAATGAAGATGGTTTTCCAAATTCCATGGAGCTGTCGATAAAGACCTCCAATGTTTTTACTGAATCCGTTACGACCTTGATTAAATAATCATATTGTCCTGCGAGCCGATTACTTCAATGACGTCAGGATGATCTTTACAAAAAGACACAAAGGGTTTACACCTTGTTGTGTTATAGAGGATATACGCAGTTATAGCCTTATTGATAGCCTCTGGATTAACAATCGCCCTATAGCCTAAAATGATATTTTTATCCTCTAACTTTTTAACTCGCTCATTTACAGCCGGATTTGAGAGCCCTACCTTTTTTCCTAACTCTGTAATGGATATTCGCCCGTTCTCCTGAAGACAGACTAATATTTTCTCATCAATTTTATCCAACTCTGAACCTCCTTAAAAATTAAAGATATTACCTATAAATTTCATAATATTTAAAGAAAATCTCCCATTTAAGCTTAATAAACCCATGTATAGAATTCAACATATTTCTTATAATGAATTATCTTTAACCAAGCAAAAAGGGGAGGAACATAATATGGCATTAGAAATGAAGAATGAATGCGAGAAATGCTCTAAAGCGCTTAATGGGTATTCAACAGCTTACATTTGTACGCATGAATGTACGTTTTGCGAAGCCTGTTCAGAAGAAATGGATATGATCTGTCAAAATTGCAAGGGTGAATTAGTGAGAAGACCTAAGAAGAGCATCGCAAAAAGCTGTGCGTTAACCGGGGGGAAATCCAATGAATAAACATCATGCCTTAGTTATAGTGGATGTACAAAAAGCTTTTGAACATCCAAAATGGGGAAAACGAAATAACTTGGAGGCAGAAGAGAACATTAGAAAAATCCTGAATCTGTGGAGAAACAAGTCATGGCCAGTCATACATATCCAGCATATGTCTGATCATCCTTCTTCCGTTTTCCATCCAAAGAATGCAGGTTTGCAATAAAAGAGATTGTACAGCCTGTTGATAACGATCCTGTCATCACTAAAAAGGTGAATAGTGCATTTATAGGGACTGATCTGGAAGATTATCTTAGATCAAAAGAAATTACTTCAGTTGTGATCACCGGGTTGACAACACCCCATTGTATATCAACTACTACCCGGATGAGAAGCAACCTGGGGTTTCAGACCATGCTTATTTCTGACGCTACGGCCGCTTTTGAACTGAAGGATCATATGGGTATTTCTTATGATCCGGAAACCGTCCATCAAGTTTCATTAGCCACCCTGCACGATGAATTCGCTGCAATATTCACTTCCGGCCAGCTTATTGATAAAATAAACAATCAAAGTATAATGCTTTCAACCCAATAAATGGTTATTGTATAATAGAGGTCACCACGAACATTGGTTACTGGCCATTGTAAATTACAGCAGGGGAGCCTTTTACATGATTGAGATAGATGACGCAGGAAATGGATGCCCTATATTAGGAGAAGTGTTTGCAGCGAGAAGAATGGAAACCGGGGATCATGCGGCCGTCTATGTCCCGCTCCCCTCCGAAACATCAGTAAAAATACCGAAAGAAGACTATATTATGTCTCTTCTAACCCAATTAAATGTTCCAAAGAACGAAACCGTGCTGCTCTGCAGGGGAAATACGCTGAATGGATTTGAGAATCAGCTGCAGCAAAAAGGGTTTGAGGTAAAGCGCGGCAAGGTGTCTGAGCAAACCGATAAAATTGCGGAAACCCTCTTCATGGATCAGCTTTATTCCATTGGGTTTCCGAAAGACCTCTCACTGTCCAACCGTGAATACCGTGAGTTCTATGAAATGGTAAAGATCTGGTACATTTCTCTTTATGCCGGCAGCAAGAATCTATTTAAATCGGGACGCAAAAGACCTCTAAAAACACGAGAGTACATGCATAACCCTGTTTACCATTTTCCAAATGTGCTTCGTAAGTTGTTTTACTTATAGTAAAACAGCCTCCTTAAAAGAGACCCTGCTTAAACTTTATTAAGCTTGGTCTCTTTCTATTATCCCTTAATCCACTTCTAATCTTGCTTTTTTTCCACAATAAGAAGCCTAAAATGACACAGATCATTAGAAATAACGCTAATAGAATGAGTCCCATTGGCGATAGATAGACCAGCCAATTCTCCTCCGCCGGCTTGCCCCTTAATAATATTTTGAACAGAACGATGAACAAGATGAAAGAAAAAACAACAAAATAAACCAGCTTCCTTGCCATGGAATTCCTCCTGTTGTGCTTTTTTGCCTATCCCTGAATCTCTTTTATGCTTTTTCCACGTAAAAACGCGTGTCCCATTGTTATGCTTTGAACGGTCCGAAAACCATACTTTTCATATACTTTTTCAACTGACTCATTAATCGGAAAAATCCAAAACTTTTTGATCTCTCTTGTTTTGGCTTCTTTTTGGATAAACTGAATGAGTTGTCCTATTAGCCCCTTTCCCCGATATCCTTCAACCGTAGCTGCACTCTCAATCCGAGCTTGATCGCCCTCTTTAAACATACAGGCTGTGGAACAGGCTGTTCCTTCGTACCGAAGGAGATAATGAATGAATGCCGGATGATTGAATTGTTCTCGAAAGACTTTTTCAATGGTTTCTATTCCGCCAAATTCTTTAATGCTTCCTTCGATATACAACGCTTCTTCATAATTTTCTTCCGTTACTTTTTCAATGGTCACCTTCGGGTCGTTGATGAGATCCGTGATTTGATAATTCCAGAATTGAACTGGAGTACTCACTTCTTCATAAAGGAACTTTCGCCTTTTTAATTCAGCCAGCAAATTTCCCTGTGCTTCTAATTGATAAATATAGAATCGCGGTATGAGGGTTTCTTGATTCATAAAAAGTGATCGCTTCCTCTATCACTAAACCTGGATCTTCACTATTTTTACTGATATGTATGTGATTTGCTCATAATAGTCAGGCTGGTTTTCATTGCAAAATATGGAGCCCCAGGCTGTTTCTGTGCGCTTCGTAAAGGTTTCAAGATAGGCAAAATCAAGAGTGAATAGATCTTGCAGATCTATTTTCATCATCATCAATTCCTTTTCATTTTCTCATGGGCTCCCCCTGCTTTATCATCTATCTGCTTCTATCATACCGCCTTCCATTATTCAGGCAACATAAATCCATAAAAAAACAGGAAACCGAGGGGCTCCTGCTTCACTTGCTTCTTATTCAAAATCGCATTCCTTGAGCGGAACGACTTTCGTTTTGTGTTTGAATTTGTAGCCTAACCAAACGGCCAGGAAGATCGGAATGCCAATGTAGGAAACGAGAACTCCTTGCCAGTCGATGCTTCCGCCTGTAAATGCGGAATAGTTCTGTCCGAGAATAACGACAATACAGAGAGCGAAAGCGAAGAGCGGACCAATCGGGAACCATTTTGCCAGATAAGGCAGTTCTTTTAAGTCCCTTCCTTGGGCCACATAGGCTCTTCTGAACCGGTAATGGCTGATCGCGATTCCAAGCCAGGCGATAAACCCTGACATACCGGAAGCATTCAACAGCCAAGTGTAGACGACACCGTCGCCGAACAATGAAGCCAGAAAGGCTACCGCGCCGACTGCCGCTGTCACGATCAAGGCTGGAACCGGTACACCGCGGGAATCAAGCTTCGCAAGAAATTTAGGTGCCATTCCTTTTCGTGCCATATCCCAAAGCATACGGGTGGATGCATACATTCCGGAGTTGCCGGCTGATAGTACTGCTGTTAAAATAATCGCGTTCATAACAGAAGCCGCAAATGCAATTCCTGCTTTATCAAATACAAGTGTGAATGGACTTACAGTTATATCACTGCTTGCCAATCGGCTGTCTGTATAAGGAATGATCAAGGAGATGACCAGGATTGCCAGAACATAGAACATAAGGATGCGCCAGAACACGCTTTTGATCGCTTTTGGAATGTTCTTTTTCGGATCTTCCGTTTCTCCTGCTGCAACCCCTAACAGTTCCGTTCCCTGGAACGAGAATCCGGCAGCCATAAATACGCCGAGCGTCGTAAAGAATCCGCCGTGGAACGGTGCATCCCCGAGCGTAAAGTTTTTAAACCCGATCGTGTCTCCGCCCATAATGCCGAAGATCATCAGCGTTCCCAAGATCAAGAAGATGATAACAGCAACTACTTTTATTAAAGAGAACCAATACTCTGCTTCTCCAAACCCTTTAACGGATAAATAATTCAATAAGAACATAATGCCTAAAAACAGGGCGCTCCATATAAAAGAAGGTGTATCAGGAAACCAAAATTTCATGATTAACGTTACAGCCGCAAGCTCTGCCGCAATCGTGATGGCCCAGTTGTACCAGTAGTTCCAGCCGAGCGCAAATCCAAGAGAAGGATCCACGAATTTCGATGCATACGTGCTGAATGAGCCAGCGACCGGCATGTATGACGCCATTTCCGCAAGGCTTGTCATTAAGAAGAACACCATGATGCCAATGGCTACATAAGAGAGCAGTACCCCTCCAGGGCCTGCGGTATGAATCGAGCCTCCACTTGCAAGAAATAATCCGGTTCCGATGGTTCCCCCAAGAGAGATCATCGTTAAATGGCGGGACTTCAATCCCCTCTTCAATTCATTCGCCGTGTTTGGAGACGGCGGTCGTGCTGGTGAATTCTTTGCTGTCTTTTGCATAAAAAATACTCCTTTTCGTTTTAGGAAGGAGCGGGAAATAAAAAAGCCGCCAAGCATTGGGCGACGATTATTATTAATCCGCATCATGCCTTCCGTAAGATAGCGCATCCCACCCGCCGGTTGTTCGCGGGTGTGACAGTGCTGTTCCTGTTCGGATACAGCCCCAATTCATACTTCCAGAGTTAAGCACAAATTTCGGCAGCTTTTCTTTTCACACGGAGTCTCTGATGTTCTCTGCATCTCGTACGTCTTACTAATAAAAGCCGCGACCTCTACCTCATCGGATTGATGAGGATTTTAAATATCAAGTTAGTTAACGCTAAGAGTTATTATAAAACAGCTCCTTGTTTCCTTCAACTGTTTTTTCTTTCCATCCTAATGCGACGAAATTACCGTTGCGGACACTGGGGTGGTTTCATCTTGAAAAGGAGGCTTCCTTAAACCAATCGTTGAAAATAAAACCCGAATTTCCCATCATTTCGAGTATAATGAACTCTATTCAGGTTATGCTGATTCTGGATAATACAAAAAAATTGAGGTTACTACATGAAGGATCAAAGGTTTAATGATTATCGTATAAGCGATGAAATAAAACGAGCACTGACTGTGTTAAAATACGAAACACCGACCGAAGTTCAGACGGAAGTGATACCTTTAGCCCTGGGGAAGCAAGATCTTGTCGTGAAATCCCAAACAGGCAGCGGAAAAACGGCCGCCTTTGGTATTCCGGTATGTGAAATGCTGGAATGGGAAGAAAAGGGGCCACAGGCTTTAATCCTAACCCCTACACGTGAACTCGCTGTTCAAGTGCGGGAAGACCTTACGAATATCGGAAGGTTTAAACGGATTAAAGCGGTAGCTCTATATGGCAAGGAGCCTTTTGCGAAACAAAAAGAGGAATTGAAACAAAAAACGCATGTGGTGGTCGGTACACCGGGACGCGTTATAGATCACATCGAGCGAGAAACCCTCAGCTTGGTTCAAGTCAAGTATCTGATCATTGATGAAGCCGATGAAATGCTGAACATGGGCTTTATTGATGAAGTGAAAAGGATAATTAAACAGCTTCCTTCCAACAGAGTGACGATGGTGTTTTCTGCCACATTGCCTGACGCAGTTGAAAACCTCTGCCATCAATACATGAAGGATCCCATAAAAATTGAGATCGCTTCCGACGGAGTTACGACAGATACCATAGAGCATTCCATAATTAAAACGCAGGAAGACGCAAAGCTTTCTCTTCTGAAAGACGTGACAGTCGTTGAAAACCCAGACAGCTGCATTATTTTCTGCAATACGAAAGAGCACGTCGATACCGTATTTGCAGAACTGCATTCCGCTCAGTATTCTTGTGAAAAACTTCATGGAGGATTGGAGCAAGAAGATCGATTTGCAGTGATGGACGGCTTCAAGATAGGAAATTTCCGTTATCTGGTGGCCACCGATGTGGCAGCAAGAGGAATCGATATTGATAATGTCACCCTCGTTATCAACTATGATGTTCCTATGGAAAAAGAGAGCTATGTCCACCGGACAGGAAGAACCGGCCGTGCAGGCAAAAAAGGGCGAGCCATTACATTTGTATTGCCTTTTGAAGAAAAATACCTTAGAGCCATCGAAAGATACATCCGGTTTGAGATCGATGAGGCGGAAGCACCAACAAAACAGGAAGTCGTAAAAATGAAGCATGCTTTTGAAGAAAAGCTCAACGGACGCCGTGTGGTACGAAATAATAAAACAGCCCGCATCAATCAGGATATTACGAAGCTCCATTTCAGCGGCGGAAAAAATAAGAAGATCCGGGCAGTCGACTTTGTTGGAACGATTGCTAAAATCCCTGGAGTTTCAGCAGATGATATCGGAATCATCACCATCCAGGAAAACTGGTCTTATGTGGATATTCTCAATGGAAAGGGGTCACTTGTTATGCAAGCCATGGAAAACACCACAGTGAAAGGCAAGAAACTAAAAGTAAGCAAGGCGAAAAAATAAATCGAATCCTGATACAGAAAAAAGCAAGGCTGAGTTTTTCAGCCTTGCTTTTTTTCTATTAATGCAGATGACGATCGTTTCAATTCATTTATTTTTTATTCCAATACCACCGAAACCGCACTGTATACCAACAACAGGGCCATCACTACATTAAATGCTCTTCGGTATTTGGATAGAAAGGCTTGAAACATGGAACCAAACAGACTCCAGCTGAACGTAGAAAGAAAACCGATAAAAGCAAGAAACAATGAAAACAGCAACAAACTGATATTGGAATGATAAAAGGGAATTACAAACGTGGAAATCACCGTCAAGCCGTATAAAAGGCCTTTCGGATTAATGAATTGAAGCAGCATCCCAGCCGTAAAGCTGTTATTTCTGTCTTCTGTTTCGCTGCTTTTTGTTTTCCTTGTGCTTGTTAAAACTTTGTAAGCAAGATACAGCATATAAACCGCACCGAGGATCGTCATCGCAAACTCAATCTTTGGAATGACATTCTTTAGCCAAAGATTAAAGCAGCTGCTCAGCATGATGATGATGAAGAACCCTGCCCCTACCCCGAAACAGAATCTGAGCGTCCGCTTTAAACCGTATTGGTTGGCAAACAGCATCGCCATAATATTATTGGGACCTGGCGTGAAGCTTGTAACGAACACATACAACAAAAATGACAAGATGGACATTGTGTTTCCCCTCCGTGGTGTATGTTATAATGTCTATTATGATCACTATAACGATTTTCACTATATTGTACAGAACGGTCGTTATATTGTAAATAGGTCTGGAGGTTATTTATGGAGGAAATCCACCTGATTATAGCAAAAAATTTAAAAGCCTTTCGGGAAAGCAAAAAATTAAGCTTGGAAAAGGTTGCGGAACTCACCGGAGTAAGCAAAACCATGATCGGACAAATCGAAAGAGGAGAATCCAGCCCTACCATTACAACCATCTGGAAAATCGCCAATGGACTGAAAATCTCGTTTACTTCCCTGATCAACGAACCACAGCCGGATACGAAAGTCGTGTTACGAGGCGAAGTCCAGGCCTTAACGGAAGACCACGGAAAATACAGGGTATATCCTTACTTCCCCTTCCAGGATGATCGCCGGTTTGAAATGTATTCCGTCGAGATCGACAAGGGCGGTTTTTTGAGCTCCGACGCTCATGGTGAAGGCACTGAGGAATTTATAACGGTCTTTGACGGAGAATTAACCGTACGGGTGAACAACACAGAATATACTGTGAAAAGCGGGGATTCCATCCGGTTTAGAGCAGACAGGCCTCATGTCTATCATAACTCGGGAGAAACACTGACCCGTTTGAGCATGACCATCTATTATCCGAACTAAAAAAGCAGGCTCCCGTTGGAACCTGCTTCTCCTATATTCTCTCTTCGTTGATACACTCTGTTAATGAGGCTTCTTTCCTGTTCCCACTCCATTCATTACAAAACGGATGATATTTTCAATTTCTTTATCCTCACTGTCAGTACCATTTTCAGGAAGCAATACGAAGTTTGATACGAAATACCCGCCGATAAAGGTAAATACCATTTTTTGAATCGTTCTTGTTGGAAAATCAGCCAGCTCACCGCGCTCCTTGAATACATTGATTATTTTGGCGATCCGAGGGGAGACGTTTTCCAAAAAGAAAGGAAGCATTTCATTCCGAAGTTCTGTATTATAGAGCATCTCTTTCACAACGATCTGAAAGATCTCTTTGTTTTCATTAAAGAAATCAATTCGATTTTTTAGAAAAGCCCTTAAAAAGTCTTCAAAACTAAGAATATCTTTTGTCATCACCTCATTAAACACACCCTCGGCAATGGCAGGAAATAAATCCTTTAGAAAAGGAACGATAACCGAGAGCAATAAGTTATCCTTTGTTCCATATTTACGAAATATGGTTCCCTCGGCTACACCGGCAGCTTTGGCAATCTCACTTGTCGAGGTGTTTGTATACCCTTTTTCTGCAAAGATTCTAATCGCCGATTCCAAAATCTTCTGCTGTTTGTCGGTTTGCTTTTTGTTTTCTGATGCATGGGCAACCATCGCCTCCAAGAGACTGCCTTTAAACAATTTCATCCCTACTTTCGAACGTTCACCTTTATAATTTACGGTACTTTTTCAATGCAAATACATTCAGAATTGTAAAGAACGAAGCAAATATCAATAGTGCAATAAGATCCCAGCTAATATCGCTTAATTCCATTCCTTTATACATTATACCTTTAAGAGCGTCTGCCGCATAATAAAGAGGCATCACTTTAGCCACAGCTTGAAGCCAATCCGCCAATCCATCAAGGGGGATGATTCCTGAAAAGAAGATCTGCGGAACAACCGCGATTGGGATAAATTGAACCATTTGAAATTCAGTGGCGGCAAAAGATGACAAAAGGATTCCCAGGGATAAAGCCACCAGCGCCAATAATAAGTTAATTATAATAACATTCCAAATGGACCCTGCCAGAACCATATCCAAAATATTGATCGCATACAGTACAACGATTATGGTTTGTATGACGGCAAACGTTCCAAAACCAACGAGATAGGCCGTGACAATTTCCCATCTGCGAATGGGTGTAGACATTAATCGTTCCAATGTACCGGAAGTCCGTTCCTTTAATAGGCCAATACCCGAAATGAGGAAAACGAAAAAGAAAACAAAAAAACCAACGAGCGTAGGACTCAGAACATCAAAAAAGTCGGTATTTCTATTTCCGTAAATGTACCCTGTCTTGATGTCCTCCATAGGACGGGCTGCTTTGTCGTTGTTCATCAATGCGGATTGAAATTGTGATACGGTTTGATGAACCTTCATCTGCAGGGCTTTGGCAGCATTCGGATCATCATTTTGCAAGGTTAATTTCCATTGAGAATCTTTATACTGCAAAACCGCATCAAGATCATCATCTTTTATCGTCTTTTCCGTGTTCGTTATTCTCTTATAGTGAACGGTATGAATATCGGCTTTTTCCAGTGCCTTAACCAGCTGATGATCCGCACCTGTCACTCCCAGATTCGGCTGGACTTTGTCTGAGTTAAATAAAAGATACATCAGGGATAAGATCAGCAAGGGTGCAATAAACAATAAGGCTAACGTTCGTTTATCACGGAACATCTCCTGAAAGATCCGTTTAATTAGAGCGGCTGTTCTCATGACTTTTCCTCCCCGCATTTAAAAAGACTTCATCAAAGTTGTCAGCTTGATACAGCTCTTTTAACTCGTCTGGTGTGCCGTTAGCCAATATGCGGCCTTCCCTGATCATCGCAATCAAATCACACCGTTCCGCTTCGTCCATCACATGCGTCGTTACGATGATCGTTTTTCCTTCCTCATTTTTCAGCCTCAATAATTCATTCCAAATATTTAACCGCAATTCCGGATCAATCCCCACGGTCGGCTCATCCAATATCAGAAGTCTAGGGTTCTGGATTAAGGCAATGGCCAGAGATAATCTGCGTTTCATACCACCGGAATAGGCAGAAACACGTTTATTTAAATCAGCTGTCAGCTGTACGAGATCAGCAGCATAAGCGATCCGTTCTGCCGCCTCTGACTTAGGCATCTTGTAAAGGGACGCGAAAAATTTCAAGTTCTCCTTGCCCGTTAAGCTCAGATACAAAGCATCAGACTGCGCCATATAGCCAATGTGCTGCAGCAATCCGAGATTTGGAACCTTTTCCTTAAACACATGAACCGTCCCGTTATCAGGATCATCCATTCCGACCATCAATTTTACTAAAGTGGTCTTTCCAGAACCCGATGGGCCAATAAATCCATAAATTTTTCCTTCTTCAATATTTAAGCTGATCTCTTTTAAAACAGCCTTTTTCCCGAAGCTTTTACTGACGCTCTCAATTTCCACACTATAGTCCATAACCAGCCTCCTCCAGCAAAAGTGAGTACTCACTCATTTTTATAATAGCATGTTTATGCGGCCTGTCAATAAAAAGTGAGTGCTTACTCACTTTTCTTATTTAATAACGTCTCGTCCCTTACTATGTATTAATAAACGGAATGACCATATGAGGAGAGAAAGATCTATGCCTATTCGAACAGAGGAAATGTAAGATGTTCATTTCACAGAGGATCGATGTCATTAAACAAGCGTTTAATAATGCGCCGTACAGTGATCAAAAAGAGCATGACCTCGTAAGCCGGTTAAGATCTTCGGCTGCGTTCAGGCCACATCTTATTCACCAGAATACGATAAAAAATAAAGATGAATCCGTTGAAGCATTGGCATTGGCTCCTGTATCAGTCTTGCCCTCCCATCAAAAAGAAGTTAATGGAGTGGCCGAACACTCTCCTTCTTTCTTTGATTAAAATAGGTTCCTGAAACAGTGGCTACGGCTAATACATTGTGTTTCAGGCATTTATACAGTTCATTTAGAAAAAAGCCATTTTTTAAAGGCAAAAGATCACGTTGAGCAAACACTGTCAGCGTATATTCATGCGGTCTGTCTGGCGGCCACGATTTACTCACCGATTTAATGTAGTTACTCACGGAAATGTGGATGTTACTCACTGTTTTATCACCTTTACTAACGGAAATTCAGACTTTACTCACCGTTTTGACACTATTACTCACAAAACGCATCATTTTCATAAATTCTAAGACGTAAAAATAATATAACCCAAGCCAGATCCTTGAATGGACCACTCATTATCCTTCCCTTCCAGAAACACCGTATCTATTGTCTTAAACATTGTATTCATCTTGTTACCCCCCATTTTCTTAAAGCTTTTCCCATTCACTTAAATACATGACATCTTGCTCCACTTTAATGTTCTTTTCCGGAAGCAAACAGAGAAATTCCAAAGAATTGCCGTCTGGATCATAGAAGTAGAGATTGGCAGTTGGCGTCCATGTCTGAACCATCGGCTCAGTAGGTTCAAGCCCAAAAGCCGCCCTTGGGCTTATCCCTCTCTCCAAAAGCCAATCCCTCGCATGGATCATGTCGTAATAGGATACCTTGAAGGCAAAGTGGCTTCTATGAAATTCTTCTTCCGGCACCTCCCATACACCCAGCATCTGTTCTCGCTTATTTTTTTTATCAAACCAGTAAAACGCGGCACGCCGCTCTTCAATGATATGAGCGAGATCTAAACCCAATTTCTCATAGAACTCCATAGCTGCTTCTAAATTTCTTGTTTTGACGTGGGTTTCATAAAGCGTTCCTGGAAACATAGTCTGTACCTCCTGGTCTCTTCTATTGCTTTACTTAATCGCGATCGAAAAAAGAAGATTTGTTCACTTCAATATCAGATATTCCGAGTTTTTCCTTTATATCAGCCAAATCTCTCGAAATCTTTTGGGTATTGTACCACGCGGCAAGTGATGATATGACCACCACTCCTATGGCAATACTGACCCCTGTTGTGAAAATCATATTTT
The DNA here is from genome assembly GCF_050468105.1 of Fictibacillus sp. NRS-1165. Lineage (NCBI taxonomy): Bacteria > Bacillati > Bacillota > Bacilli > Caryophanales > Fictibacillaceae > Fictibacillus > Fictibacillus sp. NRS-1165. The sequence continues at coordinate 26,687 of NZ_JBDPNU010000045.1, read as the reverse complement.
CCTCCTCATTTCCCCCGAACACACTCGCCAATCTTCTATCACGCGAATGGTTTCTTCTTGCTGCTTGATTGTGTCATCCAGCTCCGCCTGCCAGGCTGACCATACAAGAAAACAGTCCTTTTCTTTTTGAGAAGAGGCGAATGTCATTCCCAGCATTCCTTTCACCCTTTCCAAGCTTGCATTCCAGACATGGTCTGCTGCTTGCTGGACCACAGCACGAATAAATTGAGCATTCCTTAAAACTCCCAAAATATCATTCTCCAATCCAGAATCCTTTTCTCTTCCTGGAACATATCCACTTCGATGGATGAGTATGTATTTCCCTGCCGTGACTGAACAAAGATTTGGTCATGGATCTCACCCATAAAAAAATCATAATCTCCTTGGCTTTCCCAAAATGCATAGATAGAAGCCGTCAGGGGGTGTCTTTTACTCCAGCCGCCCACCTGTCCGATAAACCCGTTCACCCGGCTGAGTGATTTCCATTGTTTTTGGGAGTCATAGAAAGAATCCATCTGTCCTTCTATCACCTTGCATGAAATACGTTTAATCAGCATCGGCTCACACCTGATTGACTGGGGAGGCATGTTTTGTATACCACTTCGGTTGAAGAACTTCAAAATCTTGATGATCTTCCAGCACTCCGTTCAATCGTTCCAGCATTTCATCCACTTGATCCGGCGTCTCCCTTACCGACCATACGATGGCAGACATCACATTCATGTCCATATAAAGGGCATATATCATCCAAAAGTCCTCTGGAAGCTTATTCTTAAAATAGCCATTGATCTGTCCGATGCAAAAAGGCACACTCACCTCTTTACTGAATAACCCGACCTTACAGAAATCATGATAAGGATCTCCCCAGTTAAACCGGTTAAAATCAATGACACCCGCATATCGTTTATCTCTCACAACAAGGTTGCTGGGATGAAAATCGTCATGCTGAAACCGATTCGGACGGCTTTTTAAGTGGTGTTTATTCCTCTCGATAAACGCCTTGATTTTCCCATCGTTATTTATTTTGACCTCACCCGTCTCATAAGCCTCTAAATATCGATAAAACTTGCTCATCACTCTTTCATGCCAAGGCTCAAGCTCATCAGGTACAGGATACTGGTGCATGCTCCACAAGTCTTTCCCTGCACTTTTGCCGATCTGGTATTGCTCCTCTTCCGAAAGATGAGGCAATACCTCACTCGCATCCTCTCCATCAATGTATGAGAGCACATAAAAACAAAGGCCCATCTGATCGAGTCTCCCGATCTCGACCGCCTCCGGTGATTGAACGGGATATTTCATGAGATGATTTAAAAGCTGGAACTCTGATTTCTTCCTCTCATACTTTTCCATCGCCGCCAGCCGTAATAATACAACCCTGCCATCGTTTAACGTTACAGCGTATTTTTCATCTCCCGAAAATCCCTTTGGAATGTGCTCTACTTTTTCAGCACCAGAAAGCGAACGGATTTTGGTTCTTACCCAATCCAATTTCATACTCTAACTACCTCCACCGTTAATTTCGACTTATCATGTATTCGTCAGAAGGGATAAGATTCTCCTTTTAAAAATAAAATTACTAGCTTTTAAGAAAGTATTGATATAATTTTAACTGGATAAAAGGAGGAGTGGTGCATTTGAAAAATTTGGCGGTATTCTGTGGTTCCAGCAACGGCGTTTCGGATATTTATGTAAAAGAAGCTGCCCGGTTGGGCAAGGAGCTCGCTGACCGGAAAATTGGGCTGGTTTATGGCGGAGCAAGTGTTGGTGTGATGGGCGCGGTAGCGGATTCCGTTCTGCAGCATGGCGGACATGTGACGGGAATCATGCCGGACTTTCTGGAAAAACGAGAAATTTCCCATAAGAATTTATCTAAACTGATCGTGGTTGATTCGATGCACGAAAGAAAAGCGAAAATGGCCGAACTGTCAGATGGATTTATCGCTTTGCCGGGCGGACCCGGTACCATGGAGGAGTTCTTTGAGATCTTCACATGGGCGCAGTTGGGCCTTCACCAAAAACCCTGTGGTCTTTTAAATATTAACCACTATTTTGATCCTCTGATCTCGTTGTTTAACCACATGGCGGCCGAAGGATTTCTGCAGGAAAAGTACCGGGAGATGGCACTCGCCGCTTCCGCACCTGAAGACCTTCTTATTCAATTCAGCACCTATGAGCCTCCAAGCGTAAAAACATATATCTCTGAAAATCAAACGTAATAAAAAAACAGTGCATCATCCGAAAAAATTCGGTATGATGCACTGTTTTTAAAAGGTTACTTCCATGAACAGGCTTTCTGTTTAGATAGCGATAGAATGTTGCCAGGCTCACCCCGGTTTTTTGTACGATTTCATGTATAGAATAGGCGCTGTCTACATCAAAATACATTTTCAGTGCCAGTTCCAGCATGAGGGGATCCACTTTAGGTCTGCCACCTGTTTTTGCTTGCGCCCGGCTGACGCTGCTAGACCGATGAACCACCACCGTATCGCCTTATAGGAAAAAGTTGTAAAACACTTGGTTTACCTGCCTTCAATCATCTGGTTTTCATCGGGTTGTTTCTTTTCTTAAAAGCTGCTTAAAAGAGGCTGTCCAATATATTCACCTTTTTTTATCCCTCTTGGGACGGCAAATAGGGCACTTCCGATATGCTGCGTATACTCGTTCAGCTTGTCTGCCTTCGACATCATTTTAAGCATCGGTACAAATTGTTCGTCCGGATTTTTTTGATAGCTGATAAACATTAAGCCCGCATCGACATATCCCGTTTTGGAATCCACACCATCCGTGTAGGAATAGGCCCGGCGGTACATCTGCTGTCCTGAACGTTTGGCGATCGCTGTATGGGAGTCAGGAGGCATTTGCATCGGATTCACTTTATCATGCTCGTTGATCTTGCCGTACGGAGCACCGCTCTCCTTCTTTCTGCCGAACGTGTCCTCCTGATCTTTTAGAGATGAACGGTCCCAGACTTCCAGAAACATTTTAATTTTGCGGAAGGCCATATACGAACCGCCGTTCATCCACGCTGGCTCACCTTCTCCTGCCCAGATTATCTGGTCATGGGCTTTCGTATCCTTTGGCCCGGAATTCGCGGTTCCATCCTTGAAACCGAAGAGATTGCGCGGAGTTTTTCCATGCTTGGCACTAATGAATCCTGACTGCATCCATCTGATCTCAGCTTTACCCACTGCTGTTTTAATAAAATTCCGGATGGCGTGGAAAGCGACCTGCTGATCTTCTGCACAAACCTGCACACACATATCCCCGCCAATGAATGGGTCCTGGAGGTTATCCCGCGGCATGGCCGGAATGTCCTTTAGATGCTTGGGTGCTTTACTCTTTACGCCAAACCGGTCGATTCCCTTTGTATTGAAAAAAGAAGGTCCAAAGCCAAAGGTCATCGTTAAGCGGGATGGAGGAAGGTCGAGAGCCTCACCGGTGTCTTTTGGAGGAAGCCAATCATTGTTGAATTTCTGTTCTGTCTTGCCCTGGCTCATGTGCTCGCTAAGAACCGTCCATTGCTTCAACAGCCGGATCACATCGCTTTTCGAGTCCGTTGTAAAATCGAAGGCAGCAAGGTAAGCATAGGTTTGCTGAGGTGTCACAATGCCAGCCTGATGCTTGCCATAAAACGGAATGCTTTCCTTTTCAGCAGATGACCCTGATTTTTTCGTAGTCTCGCCAAAGACATTTGTCATGGTTGTGACTGCGCCGATGCCGCTCGCACTGATCGCTACCCCAGCCCCAGCCAGAAGAGACATTTTCAGCATGTCCCTTCTTGAATAAGTTTTAAGTTCTTCCTGCTCCTTTACCGTTTGGTCTTCTTTTTCCTTCACGTTGATTCTCCTAATCTATTGAAAAATTTCAGCCGTTTGGGCCATGGATTCAGATAGTGTATTCAACTGCTGGCTCAGCTCACGCACCTGAGGCTTGGTCAGTTTCTTGTAATCCAAATAAGCTCCGCTTTTCTTATGCTCTTCAAGCAAGGCTGTAATTTTATTAAATTCAGTATCCAAATCTTGTGCCAAATCTTTATTTTTTTCATTAAGAACCGGGAGAACCGCATGGTATACCGCCTGAGAACCTTCTACATTGGACGCGAGGTCAACGAGGTCAATGTGCGAATAACGTTCTTCTTCTCCCGTTACCTTGGAGATTGCCGCTTCATTCAGCAATTCCATGGAACCTGCAACAATCTGAGTCGGGTTCAATTTTACACCCTGAACCTTTTTCTGCAGCTCCGCCACATCTTGATCAAGCTGGTCGGCGTATTTTTTCATATCCTTTAAGCTGCCGTCTTTCCATAAGGCTTTTTCAATTCTATGGAAACCTGTCCACTCACCTTCAACATCGTTCTCGCGAGCGTCAATCTTTGGATCAAGATCACCGAAACTCTCAGCGATCGGTTCGATGCGTTCATAGTATACACGAGCTTCGGCATAAGCCTCTTTCGCTTTTTGTGTATCGTTCGCTCTTACGGCATCATTAAAAGTTTTTGTTGATTTGACCAGTGCCTCTGTCTGTTCGTCCACATACGTTTTATATTTCTTCACTGCTGTATCCAATACTTCTGTCGTTTTCTGTGTAGTTTCTTTTGCTTTTTCAAGGTTTGTTAAGGAACGGTCCAAGTCCACGCTTAACTGCTGGACCTTGCTGCTGTTATAGTTATCTTTTGTTACTTCAGCATACAAAGGGAGCAAGTATTTTTCAGTGTCCGTATACAGCAGCGGGTACTTTTCGCGGATGTTGTTCTCATACGATAACCATTGCTTATTCAAGCGTTTGCCGTATTCTTTTACTTGTTCTTCATTCTTTTCTTGAAGAGAGTCCTGCAGTTGATGGAGTGATCCCTGCATTTCTTTTACTTGTGATTTCAGTTCATTTTTCTTGGATGATGCTGCTTTTTTATGTTCACCGGATGATGCCGCCTCATTGCTGCAGCCCGAAATAACGGGTACTGTGATTAAAGAAAGAGTCAGTGCAGTATGAATAATGGATTTTGATAATTTCATGATTAGCTGGCCTCCTGATGCCGATTATGGTTATTTTTTTTCTTCTTTAACTGCTGTGCAAAAATGACAATGATTGCAATGCTGATGATAATAAGCTGCGGCATCGTACTGTACAAGGACGGATACACGCCAAATGAATGGATGGTAGGAATGTATTCAGCTGTTGTGGACGGCATGAAGCCTGAGAGCTGCAAGCTGTGTATGCCGGATCCCATGAATTTTATGCACAGATAAAACACGATCAGACTTGAAATCATAAAGAAAGGCTTCAGCGGCAGACGAACGCTTAGCTTCAGCATGCATACACCGATGGCGGCCAGGATTCCAAACCCGAGAAGGATACCTGTAATCAAAGAGGTGTAGGACATCTGATTCGCCATCCCGATCAAGAAGATGACGGTTTCAATTCCTTCACGGAGAACGGCCAAGAACGCCAATATTCCGAGTGAGAGAAGTTTTCCACCGCTTACCGCTTTTTCTGTTTTCGTCTTCATAAAAGAGTTCCAGCGGTTCACATTGGTATTTCTGTGCAGCCAGTAACTGACGTACAGCAGCATGAGGCTCGCGATGACCCCAGACCAGCCATTAATGAGAAAATTATTCTGGCCGAAAGCAGATGAACTCAGCACATAGCTGACGAGGAAGCCTACCCCCAAGCTGGCAGCGATTCCTGTGATCGTTCCGCCCCAGACATAAAGACCGCCTTTACTTTCTTCTCTTCGTTTTGTAAAAGTTAACAGGGCGCCGATCACAAGCAATGCTTCAAGGCCTTCGCGCAGCGGAATCAATGCTGCATCCCACATGCCGTATGAAGAATTTGCGAGCGGTTTCAGGTCCTTCTCCATATCATCAAGCATTTGAATGGATTTCTTGTTTTCATTTGGGTTATTGACAGAAGAGGCAAGCAGAACCAGCCTCCGCTCGGAGTTGTTATATACTTTTTGGGATTGCCCTACCACGTTTCCTTCTACGCTGAGCCAAAGAGATTTCAACTCCTCAACCTGTGCTTTTGATTGGGCTTGATCCCCTTCATCAAGAGATTGTTTCGCTTCTTTAATTTTTAGTAAATACGCAGAGATACTTACGTGTTTCGAAGATGTTTTGGCAGATGAATTGGCCATCTGTCCTTCTTTATATTGATTAAGCAACACTTTTAGCATTTGAAGAGATTCTTCCGATTTCTTCTGATCTTCATTTAACATTGCTACAGAAACAGCTGCCATTTTCGTTTTTATCTTGCTGTAGCCGCTCAGATTTTCTTTACGGACCTCCCCTTCAGCCCGGGTCCATTTCTGTTTAAACGTGTTAAACGACGTTTCAGCCTGGTTGAAATCCTTTTGTTTCACCGCATCAATCGATGCATCTATGTAAGGAATGCTCTGAGACACCTTGACCTGGGAGCTGCTTTCCTTCGCTGCTGCCTGAGATGGTATACCTATTAATAAAAAAAAGGCAAAAATAAAAATAGAGAGATTTCTTCTATTCATTTGAATTCCCCCAACATAATTGATAATAATTATCATTACTAATGATGATGGCAATTGGCTGCTTTGTCAATAAGTTTTGATATAAAAATGAGACAGAAAATTCTTCCTTTCAAAAGATGAAAGGCATGAAAAAAAGACGCGAATAAAATCGCGTCTTTTTTTTAGAAATCAAAGTTATCAGGGTCTGGTCCTACTCTGAGATTTTGATTTAATTGATCGATCTGAGTCATTTCCGAATCCGATAGCTCAAAATTAAAGACCTGGGAGTTCTCGATGATTCGATGCTCCTTCGTTGATTTAGGAATGGTAACGACCCCATTTTGCAGATCCCATCTTAGGATAATTTGAGCCACAGACTTGTTGTGCCGGTCTGCTATTTCTTTTAAAACCGGATGATCCAGCAATTGCCCCTGCATCAAAGGTGACCAGGCTTCGAGCTGGATATCCTGCGTTTTACAAAATTCCTGAAGCGCTTTTTGGTTCAACCGCGGATGGTATTCAACCTGGTTGACCATCGGTTTGATCTCCGCATCCTTCATCAATTCCTCAAGATGATGAATTTGAAAATTGCTTACTCCGATCGCTTTTACCCGGCCTTCCTGATATAGCGTTTCAAGCGCTCTCCAGGCATCTTTATACTTGCCTTCAACCGGCCAGTGGATAAGATACAGGTCCAGATATTCCAAGTCAAGCTTTCTCAGGCTCTCTTCATAGGCGGCCAGCGTGGATTCATAACCCAAGTCCGTATTCCAGACTTTTGAAGTAATAAATAGATCTTCCCGTTTTAAACCTGTTTGGGCAAGCCCTTCTTTGATCCCTGTTCCGACACCCTCCTCATTTTCATAGATGGCTGCGGTGTCAATGCTCCTATAACCGTGCTTAATGGCTGACTTTACAGCATTCACCAATTCCGGACCTTCTTCAACTTTAAATACCCCTAGCCCGAACCAGGGCATTTTTACTCCATTATGCAAAGTGGTTGTATCTTGTAAATGATTTGCCACTATTCTTCCTCCTCTTGTTAAGCTAAATCAAACAAGTTCATTATCGAACATTAATTTTCAAATGAGAAGTACGCACTTTCAAGTGACGTAGGAACTAATAAGTTCTATGATTACTTTTTGGTTCCTGTAAAGCTTGATATGAAATGCAATTCACGTCAGCCGCTTCATGTCCTCCTTACGTCCCGTTCATCTGGTTATGGCATAAACGCAAGTGTCAGTCAGCCTTGAACCATCTGCTGATAAATCATCGTTTTTGTGGATTCCCTCCAGGATAAACCCCAATTTTTCCGGAATCGATCGGCTTCTTATGTTTGCCGATTCACACCTGATTTGAATTCTTTTAAACTGCAGCTGTTCCAAACCAAAATCCGTTAATTTTTTTACAGCTTCAGTCATATATCCGCGTCCGACGAATTTTGTGTTCATCCAGTATCCTAATTCACATTTTGGTATCTCCCAGTCAATCCCCTGCAGACTGGTGGTGCCTATAAAATCAAAAGTGTTCTTGTCAAAAATGAGGAAGCGGAAGTTTTCTCTTTTCAGAAAGCTGATATGTGCCCCTCTCAAATTAATTTCCGTTTCTTCTACAGCCGGAATCGTCTGAGCAAATGGCAGCCAGGCTTTTAATTCTTGATGAGATGCTTTTATCGCTTGATTGACGACCTCTCCATCCCCAGACAGCAAGGGTGCTCTAAGGATCAGTCTTTCCGTTTCTAATTGAGTCGGAACTTCCATTAATAAAGGATTCATAGCTATCCCCTTTTGTCTTATCATTTTTTTTATATTCGTTGTAGGTGTTAAAAAACTCCCATCCCAAAATAGTTCTTGAGGACGAGAGCTGCAGCTTAGCGGTACGACAGATTATTCCCTTTATTTTACATGTCCGGATCTCATTTTCAGTCCAAGATTCACCAGGCCATCTTCAACTGTCATTCCCCAGTGGAGATAAACGACCATTAAACACCACTGATTGAACCATAAGTTATGGTTATTAGAACGGTCATATATAAAGAAGTTAAAAGTTTGCGTTTCAATATGGACAGTTCCTCAACACCCTGCCAATATTTGTGCGAGATGATGATTCATATGATCAATGTAATCCTTTACGAGCCACTCTAACGTTTGAACGGTTTGGGCATCTACTCTACAATCAAGCTTCCACTGTTCTTCAGAAACATTCACAAGAAGCGCGGTGATCTGTTTATTAACTGAAATCCATAGATGAATAATATCTTCGACGCTAAAAGAATGCTGATAATCATGGATCTCCACAAAAAAATCCTGATTATAGCCTTTTAATGTAACCACGTCAGTTGAAGCGATGATATCAACAAAACGCTGGTGATTCACATTCCCTGAATCACAAAGATGTCCAAGAATTTCTTTTTTAGACCACTTGGACGGAAGTGGTTTGTCCTCGAAATCCGTAACAGTTTCCATTTTCCTCGGCACTGCAGAGAGGATCTTTTCCAGCTCTGACACTAACTGATTCATTTAACATCCCCCATTGCTTCTCTAAACCATGCGTCTAGATCGATTAACTTTCTGCATGAAGCACCGATAGTCCTTCATTATCACTATACGAAATATCATCAATCCCAATTTCTTAACCCTCATTTTTCAGCAGCATTGAATTGACCTGGATATCCTTTTGATGTTTTAAGTAGGTCTTTTCAATCAATTGGTTTACAGCCTGTTTGTATTCGGCTCCGCCTACTTTTGAAGGCTCTCCAATTTCTTTTTTCAAATATTGCTGACTTAAGTTGTTGCGTTCAATCTGTTCTTTTATTTCTGACCAATACTGTTCTTTTGTTAAATTGGAATCTTTCAGCCTGCGGTCATGATACTTCTTATTTTCTCCAGTCTGCAAGGCTTCGAGTTCTCGCTTCACTTCCTCCTGATTAATATTCATGCCTGCCTTTAAGGCTTCCCTGGAGAATATAAAATAAGCTATATGATTTACGATATCGGTCATCTCTTCCAAATCCATGTCGGGTGTAAGCTTAAGCCAAAAGGTTTTTTCATCCTTCTTTACTAAAGCATAAACGTTAGGGTCAAGCAGCAGTGCATTTTTTTTAACCGCTTTCGTAACATCCATTTCTGGAGCATCGGTCTGCTCCGGGTGGTCATCAGTGGCCGTTCGTACATTCTCTGTTTTTTCATTTGTGGAAAAGGATACAAACCCAATAAAAAACACCAGCACCAATCCTAGAACAACATACTTGTTCTTCATCAATGTCCCCCGTCCGATAATTTAAGCCTCTTTATTTTTTATCGTCTGGCTATTTTTCCTTAGTCTGATAACATCTCACAGAGCAACGATGATCAATATTAACAGTAATACCGGTTTTCCTCATCCTTAATTAAACCTCTCCTTTTATTTTACCAGACATATCCATTTCCGGCATTCTTTCTTCTGAAATGAAGGAAAAGACAATGGTAAACTAAAGAAAGAAAATCTAATAAGAGATAGAAGGTGATTTTTCAATGCACCACCAAAAAAGGATACGTGATTACGGGGTAAAAATAGGGCGGCTGGAACCCGGCCACTATAACGCCATTACCGATATAGCGGGTGTAACAGTCGGCCATGTAACCCTTAGTGATCAGGACATGCAAACAGGAGTAACAGCCATCCTGCCCCACCCTGGCAATACGTTTAAAGAAAAATTGATTGCTTCAAGCCATGTGATCAATGGCTTTGGAAAAACGATGGGTGCCATTCAAATGCAAGAGTTGGGTGTGCTGGAGACGCCCATCATTTTAACGAACACCTTAAGTATCGGAACAGCAGCAGATGCTTTAATCCAATATATGCTGGAAGATAATCCTGAAATCGGCCGTTCGACGGGAACGGTTAATCCTATTATCGGAGAGTGCAACGACATGCTGCTCAATGATGTGAGGGCACAATTTGTTAAGAAGGAACATGTTCACGAAGCGATACATAACGCTTCACCTGAATTTGAGGAAGGCAGTGTCGGAGCAGGAACGGGCATGCTTTGTTATTCCTTGAAAGGCGGAATCGGTTCAGCATCCAGAAGATTTCAATTGGATCATGGAGAATACACCATCGGCGTGCTCGTGTTGTCGAACTTTGGGATTTTAAGTGATCTTATGATAAACGGCAGGATGATTGGGCAGGAGCTGAAAGAAGCACTGCTCCAATCATTGGAGGAAAAAGATAAAGGCTCGATCATGGTGATCGTTGCCACTGACCTGCCAGTTTCTGAACGCCAGCTCAACCGTATCATTAAACGATCGGTTGCCGGATTATCACGGACAGGTTCCATCATCACGCATGGCAGCGGAGAGATCGTCATCGGATTTTCAACAGCGACTAAAATCCCCCATGACAAACCTTCAACCTGCTTAACCATTCCTGCCATTCATGAGGAGGATATGGATACAGCTTTTCGTGCCGTTGGAGAAGCAGTGGAAGAAGCTGTGTTAAATTCTTTAGTAACAGCCACCCATATCTTGGGGAGAGGCGGAAATGAAAGGCCGGCGTTTAAAGATCTGCTAAAGGAATTTAACATCGCTCTCTCATAACAAATTTAATGATTGCTTCTATTATCCTATCCATGTACATTCAGATTTGCCATATATAAAAGTATAAAGAGTGATTCCATTGAAGACTCGCAAATTAAGGATAGCCTATAGTATCGCAATCATTATCACCATTTTTTCAGGCCTCGCCTCCAGAAAATGGAGCCATCTGCTTCCGTTATTAGCGGCACAGAATGCCGGGGATGTGCTGTGGGCCATGATGGTCTATTTCGGATTTCGATTTTTGCTCATACAAAAAGGCCTGCCGACAGCCATATGTCTCAGTCTGTTGTTCAGCTTCGGCATTGAATTCAGCCAGCTTTATCAGGCTGACTGGATCAATCACATTCGAAGTACATTGTTCGGAGCATTAATCCTGGGCAAAGGTTTTCTTATTGCAGATCTGTTTCGATATGCCGCAGGGATCCTGATTGCCGCGATCTTAGATATAATGACACTATCAAAATAAAGTGAAAAGGGTGGCTGATTCGCTGCCCTTTTCTGTCGTTTTTATTATTAAATTTCTTGCAACTATACTTTTTTATACCCTCATAGATTGTAAGCCTACTCTCCATATCATATGGTCATAGCCTTTGTCCCAATAATCCTTAAGCCGGTAATCCGGTTCACCGAATTTCTTTGTCCAGATTTTTTGCGCACTTTGGTACCCGCTGTCTAAACAAAATTCGTTTATGCCTCTATTCTGAAGTGTGGCATACATCCTGCTCAATAAGAGATTGCCTATGCCTTGTCCTTGGCAATCACGATGAACAAACACAGTACCGATCTCCATCAGCTCTTTTAGAGCACCTTTTGTACAAGAACGGATAAGTTCACTTACGGGACCGAATTCGATGGATCCAACCATTTGATCCCTTACAAGTGCAATTAGGAAATAGCGATCCAATCCTTCACTGTTTAAATCATTTTCCAAATAATCTTTCTTCCTCTCAATTTCCTCGTTTAAATCTTCCAGCTTCTCTCCGATTCCCTCTTTAGAAAAGGTATCAGTGATGACGATTCGGAAAAATTCATGCAGCAGTGAAACATCTTTAATCGAGGGCCTTCTTATCTCCACATTAAACATGAAATTCTCCCTTTCTGCTTCATACTCTACAGTCCGGGCAAAAAACCTTTGTTCAGGTTAAACGTTCGTTTAAATTGCATAAATTGCCTAACGTATCATTCTTAAAGCTCTTTTATTCGTTTCGTAAGCTCCTTAAACCTAAGATCAAGTTCATTATATTCTTTATTCTGGGGAGTCATAAAACTAAGCTTCCCTAAAACTTCTTGCCTCTCTGTTTCAAGCTGCAGACGAATTTCTTCCCTATCATCTTTTGCGGATGCTGGTTCGCCTAACTGCTTGTGGATACTTGAGTTCGCTATAACAAGCTTGGTATTGGCCGTTTTTTCCAGGAAGTAGCGGTCATGCGATACGACCAATAAAGTACCATTATATTGAGCTAACGTGTCTTCAAGCTGTTCACGTGAGGCTAAATCAAGATGGTTCGTTGGCTCATCTAAGATCAGTACATCTTTATCTTCTAAAATATACTTCATCAGCTTGCACTTGACACGTTCACCCATGCTCATATGTTCAATGGGTTCTGACCCTTGAGAAGCCATAAATCCTAGATGCTTCATTAAGTTTTGAACCTGCCCCCTCTCTTCGAAGGTTTCTTTATAAAAGAGCTCCGCGGGCGTTTGCTCAAGCGGTAAATCAAACACTTCCTGCGTTAAATAGCCGATCTTGGCAGAAGGTGAGATCCATACCTCTCCTTCAGCCGTTTCCTGTCCGAGAATGACTTTTAAAAAAGTCGTCTTCCCGCTGCCATTCGGACCAGAAATGGCAACTTTTTCTCCATGCTGTATCGTAAAACTGGCGTCTTTAAACAACGTTCTTCCATCAAACGATTTAGTTAAATTTTTGACTTCCAAGAAGCGTTTTCCCACTTTGTTATTTGCTTTCATGGAGAAACTCACTTTGTATTCTGGTTCAAGCGGTTCAACGTTCATTTTCTCAATCTCTTTCTCGAGGCGCTTTTGTTTGGATTTTACTTGGGCATCCATGCGTTTGGCTTTCACTCGAAAATATTCTTTAAACCCTTCTTTTTTCGTCGATTGTGCATGGGCTTTTTTCGACCAGGAGGTGAGCTCATTCATTTGGCCTTCAATGCGTTCAACCATTTTTTGCTGTTTCTCAAATTCCCGCTGCTGTGTGAGTCTTTTCTGTTCACGGAATTTCATATAACTGGAATAGTTGCCCTTATGGCTTATAAGGGTTTTATTTTCAAGCGACCATATCTTGGTTGCCACTTGATCTAAAAAATAACGATCATGGGATACAAGAATAATGGTGCCTCTGTGTCTTTTAATCAGTTTTGTGAGAACCTTCATGCTTTGCTCATCAAGATGGTTTGTTGGTTCATCCAGCAATAAAATATCTGTCTCTTGTGAGAGCCCTTTTGAAAGCCGGGCCTTTAATTTTTCCCCCCCGCTTAATTTGGAGAAATCAAGAGTTGGAACTTGCCATTTCTCTAATAAGGCTACTTCATCAGAAGTCACCTCTTGAAAAGAATAAGACTCGGTTTCTTGTTCAACCATCGTCTTTTTAAGATCGTTTTGCAGATGTATCATCTGTCCTTTTGAAGGCGGTACATCCTGGTTCAGCAACTTTAACAGGGTGGATTTCCCAGCACCATTCTTGCCAATGATCCCGATCACATCTCCCTGCTGTACGTTTGTATTTAAATTTTCGAAAATAGTGTTTTCTTTTATTTCCACACTTACATTTTGTAATAAGATTAATTCCTGCATCAATTATCTTCCCCTCTTCGTGGGAGGATAAAAAAAATCCTCCCAATGAATTTGGAAGGATTAGCCGCATTTTACCGTACTGAAATAACCCATCTTTCATTGCAGAAAGATGGCAGGAATATGGTGAGAAAATGGGCAGACTAATCCTTAATTAGTATCATTCGAAATATCATTTCAAATTTCTAAAAAAGAGATTAGTTATCCATCGTCCACCCATCATTCCTTTCAGCTTATAATCACTTTTCATTGTAACACCTCTTTGCAGAGATGTCTAACGCCCCTATCACAATAGCAATCTCCGTTAGCGGTGGGCAGACATTGACGGCCAAGCCTGTGAATCATTTGCGCCGTTTCTGCCCAAGAAATGATCACATGCACTGAATGTTATTTTCGTATGGGATACATCCCCGGGGTTTATCCATTTTTAAATTTTCGTAGAGTTTTTTGCTGCAGGCGGACAGCAAGCACTGACAACAAAATAGGATCTATCCTGCATAAAATTCATGTCATCCTGTTTTACAGTGTTACCTCTTAACCCGCTTCCATAAGGTGGATTGTCACCAAACAGCATTAAAAAAAAACTGGATTCCTCTCTCTTTTTTAAAAAAATAGGTGTTTATATATGTCCACTCCCATCTTGGATACATATCTTATACAGGAGTTTATTTTGAGAATTTATGAAAAGGAGAGGTTATTTATTTATCCATACGGTTCTTATCAACCATATGTTCAGCAGCAGCAATACAGTTATCAACCATACGTGCAGCAGCAGCCATCCGACCCTTATTCACAACAGACGTATAATTATTATCCTCAGCAGGAGCATGATCCAGATCGACAGCCTCCGATAAGGCAGCTGGAAAGGCGGGTTAATCAGCTGGAAAACCGAGTCAACCAGCTTAATCGGGAAGTTAACCAGCTAGAAAACACTGTCGCTATCCATTCACGCCGGTTAAACCGATTAAACCAACGGCTGCGCGTCGTGGAACAAAGATTGCGAATTCCTTTTCAGCCTTTTGAAGGCGGGTTTTAATTGCTTGGGCCCAGTGGCACACTGGGTCCGTATTAAATTTTCCGTTTCTGTAACTAAAATCGGGGGCCGCGGCAACATAAAATTTATTCAGTTTTTAGCAGTAGCATCGGATATCGGAATCGGTGAAACCGCATCCTCTTATATTAAATAATTACCAGCCCCTTTATGGCTTTCATTATTGGTGCACTTCGCTATGTACTCCATCAAGAAACAATGAATGATATAAATCACCAAGTACTTTCATGAATCAGTTTCCTTTCACTTTTGGTTTTTTAATGACCGTAAGTTTTATAATGCTGTAACAGCCGTTCTACCATTAAATCAATATACCAGTTATTCAGCGCCAACCCCCTCCGAGATGAGGGATAAACCAGTATGCAGCCAATACTATCTTCACATTTCACCTCTCCTTTTCAGCATCGTTTCTGCCTGCTATACATACCATATTCACAGAATTTATTTTATATATAGGTGATAGTCTTGCATCACTAGATAGATTCATAGTAAAACGCACACGTTGTCTCCGAGAGCTCATATAGTAATAGTAGAAAAAAGAAAGGGGTGATTGACTTGTCCATTTACTTCTTAGGTCCCATTCAAAATGTGGACAAAGGGAGCGATGATCGCAAATGTTATGGATATTATTATGCACAATACATCATTAAAAGGAATGGATGTACTTGTAGAGGGAGTTACGGAAAATAAAAAATCTATCATAGCCTTCAAAGTGTTTCTGCTGGTACAAAAATAAGCTTGGAAAATATTGCTGTTAACTATTCTGCTTTTACATTTCAAATTGCGACAACAAGTCTTTCGCCAGAGGATTTGACGATTACGGTGATAGGAAAAAATGCCAGCCGGCAAGTGAATTTTACTGATCAGTTAAGGGTGATAGAATGATTCCGTAATCGCACTCCCATAACGAAAAATGCAAAATAAAAAATCGTTATATCTAGGAATAAACAGCTTCAAAATTCAGTCAAGCACTCCACAAATAGGTCTTTTTAAACGTAACCTTCTTATTAAGACGTCTAATCATGTAGTTAGATATTGAAGAAGGAATTACAATCGCTGCAAATTCCTTATTCGGTTTAACTGCCGCTCGATACAAAGCTTTACTGCCACAGTATGAAGGGAGAGGAAAAAATGAAAAGAATTGCAGCATTTTTAATTGTATTTGCCATTGCCTTTGTTACGGCCTTTTCGTTTTGGAATAAGACTGCTTCTGCGAGTGTCCCTCGATTTGCATTCAAGACAGAAGATGGTAAATGGGATGGCTCCATTTATAATCCCAATTCACACAGCAATCTTAAGATCGATCTTGTGCATCCGCTGTATGTAAATGGGACCAAAAAACTTACCGACACATCTAAATTAAAGGTCCGCTTATGCAATGCACAAACAAAGGCATGTACTGCATTTAAGACCCTAAAAATTGATGTTAGGGATAGTATCTCCAATACTCAGGTTTCCGGAAAACTAGATATTATCTACTATTAAAAATTGCAAACAATACAAGAAGCCCGAGGATTCCTCGAGCTTCTTTTGTTGATGTGAACGGCTAAAGATGGATTGAAGAAGAAATTGCATAAGCTGGTTTAATTAAATATGAACTTCATTAAAAAAACCTCTTCCCTCTCCTTTTTTATAACCAAATTTCAACATAACTCTTACTCTACTAACATGCCCGTTAACTCAATAAAAAGCAGCCTGAAATGGCAGCTGGGTCATTAAGTATTAAACCGATTCCTGAAAGATTCACCTTTAAACTATATTGAGGAATCATACATTGTATGATGTTCATTATTTTCCAAGGGTTCCCTCCTACTAGACCATTATTCTATGCGAAACCGTGTTCCTCACTGTTATTTAAACACCGAATTTGCTTCGACCCCGCTATTTTTCAGACAGTATCTTCATCTAAAACTTATAGGTATTTTCATCATTTTAATGAATCGTTGGACATTCGTACAAACCGTCTTTTGAAATGCACAATAGAATGTCATGACATTGATTTCAAAGATTAATTAAATTTGTTGGGGGAATGGAGATGAATGGTTCAAAGCTTTGGCAGTCGCAACATTTTATAAATCACCAAACCAGTAATGATAATAAGAATCAGAAACTGAAACAAAAATCGAATCCAAAGGATAATAAAAAACATTTTCGAGGGGATCTGTGGGATAGAATCAGTCTTAGAGAAATGTTGGCTGTTAAAAACAAAAAATTATATCAAGGGCAAAGCAAGTATCAAAATATCCAAGTTTTAGAAGCTAGTGACATCCGTATGTATTTGGATGAACAATTACAATTTAGTTCTTTGGATGAGCGAATTTATCACGAAGCATTTGTCCACGTACCTATGGCACTTACAAAATCTCATGATAACATCCTAATATTAGGGGGCGGTGACGGACTTGCATTAAGAGAAGTATTAAAATATTCAGATGTTAAGCATGTGGATCTAGTTGACATTGACTCTGAAATCTTAAAAATAGCGAGTCAAGTTCCTGAAATTGTGGCTCTTAATGAACGATCATTGTTCGATAAACGTGTGAACGTCTATGCAAAAGATGCCCGCGAATTTTTAAAAAAGAACAAAAAGACGTATGACCTTATGATTATTGATTTTCCAGACCCTGCAGATGATTTTCTTGCAAGCCTGTATTCATTGGAGATGTTTCAAATGGTGCGAAACCATTTGTCAAAAAACGGGATGATTGTCTGCCAATCCAATTCCCCTTTTGACACACCTGTTGTATATTGGAGCATTGGGTTAACCCTTGAAAAAACAGGTTTTTATACAGAAAGCTATCATACGGTTATCCCATCTTTCGGTGATTGGGGTTTTCATTTAGCATCTAATAAACCTTTCCCCTCTAAATTAAAAACAGTACCTGTTCCTTGTCGGACACTTCCTAAAAATTTAGCCAGCTTATTTCATTTCCAAAGTAATACTTTATCCCATCAACGATCCGCTATTGTAAATGCCTTAGATAATCTGCAATTGCATGAAATTTATAAAAAGGAAATTGTATAACCGTACTTATGGCCACGAAAAGCTACCATGTTTAATTGGTAGCTTTCGTTTGGAGATTCGTATTTAGAACGAAACGACGTTCAACTGTACCACGCATTATTTATAATTTCAACCAACACTGTGTTGTCATCTGTTTGGACTTTGCCTGTATCCTTAGAGATGACAAAATAATAGGGCATGTCGAACATATCTCTTAACTTTTTAGTTGACAGGTATTTTGCCTCAACTGACATGCGTAAGTCTTTTGGTTGAACTGTCGATGCTGTAGCAAGACAAAATAGCCAATTCTCTGCGGCTACCGGCTCAAAATAGTGGTATGGAAGTACATAGAAACCTGCTTTTGTGAGCGTTGCGTGTATACTCCATAGGTACTCTGCTGTCGAGTCTGCATTGGAACAAGCTACACCGATTGCGCCTCCTGGGTATAGACGTTCTTTAAGAAGGCTGTAAAACTCCCTGCTGAACAGACGGGATAACTTAGGATTTTTCTCGTTTGGCTCCGGAAGGTCAACAATAATGACATCCCATTTTTCTGAGTTTTTCTTTACAAACTTTCTGCCGTCTTCAATTACGGTCTCGACCTTTGGATGATTCAATGACCCTTTATTAAATTGAACCAGTGGCTTCAATTTTTTACCGAAATCGATCATTATTTTGTCAACATCAAGAGTATTGATTTTTTCCACATCAGTATAACGAAGGGCTTCACGAGTCGTTATTCCGCCGCCGCCGCCAATGATCAGAACACTCTTCCTCCTTCGTGCGGCAGCCATGGGGATGTGTATCATTGCTTCTGCGAACAGATCCTCATCAGCTGTTGTGCCAAACATCTGGTGGCCATTGCTATAAACCAATAGATTCCCATTATGATCGACAAGGGCAATCCTCTGTGTTGGAGTTTCAAATTTTCGTAGAATCTTATAACTTCCTGCAGGTTCCTCTTCCGCACTAATATAACCCCTTATAGAATTGGCCCCCGAATCCCCATAGAGATTCATAAATACCTCTCCTTTTTGCAAAAAATTGAATTCCATGCAAAGTGCCTGTTGGCATTGATTCATCCCAGGACCTTCAGTGGAATCAACTATTGTTTAAGTTCTTAAACATCATGCATGTTTCATGATTTTCTCCGCCTCTTTTTTTATCATATCTGCCTTATCCGTTTTCTCCCACGGCAATATAACATCCGTTCTGCCAAAGTGTCCATAGGAAGCCGTTTGAAAATAAATGGGTTGCCTTAGATTGAGCATTTTAATAATGCCAGTTGGGCGAAGGTCAAAGTTTTTACGTATTAGTTCAACGATTTTTGCCTCTTCTATCTTTCCAGTACCAAAAGTTTCAACCGTTATTGAAACAGGGCTAGCTACCCCAATAGAGTAAGCCAGTTGAACTTCACATTTTTCTGCAAGGCCTGCTGCAACAATATTTTTAGCCACATAACGTGCAGAATAGGCTCCTGAACGATCCACCTTAGTTGGATCTTTTCCCGAAAAAGCCGCTCCTCCATGACGTGAAAATCCACCATACGTATCAACAATAATTTTACGTCCTGTTAATCCTGCATCCCCCTGTGGTCCACCAGTGACAAAACGGCCAGTCGGGTTAATAAAATATCTTGTGTTATGATCAATTAATTCTGGCGGTAATACGTGTTTAATTACATGTTTATGCAAATCATTTTTTATTTGTTCTAATTTTACTTCGGGATGATGTTGTGCAGAAATAACAATGGTATCGATGCGGACTGGTTTAGCATGTTCGTATTCCACGGTAACCTGCACTTTTCCGTCCGGGCGCAAATAACCAATCATTCCATTTTTTCTCACTTCTGTTAAACGTCTAGCCAGCTTATTTGATAAAGAAATCGGCAATGGCATTAGTTCTTCAGTTTCATTGCATGCAAAACCAAACATTATGCCTTGGTCACCGGCACCAATGGCTTCTGTTTCATGCTCGTTCATTGAACCTTCACGGGCTTCCAGAGCCTGGTTCACTCCCATAGCTATATCTGGAGATTGCTGATTGAGCGCTATTAAAATTTTACAGGTATCAGCATCAAATCCAAGTTCGGTATTTGTATAACCGATATTTCGAATGGTCTCTCTTACGATTTGCAATAAATCTACCTTGCAGTCGGTTGTGATCTCCCCGAATAAAACGACTAAGTCAGAACTAACAGACGTTTCACAAGCAACCCGGGCACAAGGATCCTTTTCAAAAATCGCATCTAATACCGCATCCGATATTTGATCACAGATTTTATCAGGATGACCCTCAGTAACAGATTCTGATGTAAAAAAGTGTCGTTGTTTTTGATACATTCCTTTCTAATCCCCCAAAATAAAAAATTTTTTATACTTACCTTCCGCCGCCTTCATAAAAGAGAGACAAAAGTGTTTTAAATCTAGTTCATCCCCACGAGTGTTTGAAGGGCATCCTCTCCTTACTTATCTATTTAAATTCCATTTTATGCAAGTTTAATAGAATTGGTTGGACAACTCTCTTAGTTATCTTAAAAATCCGCAAATAGCTATACAAAAAGTGCTGACTTAAAATAGAAGTCAGCACTTTTCGCTTAAAGACAATTCTTGTGGCCGGCAGTCAAACGCAGTCGATCAAACTGATTTCTTTCTTTAGTCATCGTCATCTATTATCAACATTAAAATACCGGGCTTCTGGATGTGAAAACACGATTGCAGATACAGATGCTTCCGGATCCATCATAAATTCCTCAGTCAATTGCACGCCAATATCTTCTGGGTTTAACAATTTAAAGAGCTTTGTTTGATTTTCCAGCTCTGGGCAAGCCGGATAGCCAAATGAATATCTTTGGCCCTGATACCGGGCGGCAAAACGGTCCTGCATGGCCATATCAATGGGATCAGGGAATCCCCAGCGATCCCGCATTTGTTGGTGTATGAATTCAGCGAGCCCTTCAGCCGTTTCCAGTGCCAGAGCTTGCAATGTATGGCTTTCAAGGAATCTTCCTTGTTCTTTATACTTTAATGCGAGTTGACGGATACCAAGCCCTGCAGTAACTGTAAAAAATCCTAAATAATCCATCGTGTTGCTTTCAACGGGCTTTAAATAGTCAGCTAGGCAAAGATAGGGAGAATTGGCCTGACGCGGGAAATGAAATCGTTCAATAATGGATTGATGGTTGTTAGGGTCGTAGATAAGAATCGTATCATTTTTGGACTGTGCCGGAAAAAATTGATAAACAGCGGAGGGTGCAATGAATTTATTTTGCTTTGCCTCTTTCAGCAGCTGATCCACAAAGGCTTTAAGCTTTAAGGTTTGTTTATCCTTTTCTTGAATGAGTCTAGGAATTTTACCTTTTATCCCAAGATGATGTCCTAGAAGCATTTGAAGATTAATATAGGGTTCAATGTGACCTAAAGGAACTTTCTTCAAAATATGACGTTTCGTGTCTTTGGGAATGAAAGCCGGTGAAGGAGAAATGGAAGATCGTTTGTTCTCGACTGATGGTTTGGGGTGTTTTTCAACATTTACATCGGACGGAGGAGGGTCATTCTTTTTCGATTTATGAATCAGCATCGTTTCTTTTTCTTCAGGTGTTTGCAGTTTGTTGGCAAGATCTAATCCTTGCATGGCGTCTTTTGCATATAATACGATTCCATCGTATTCTTTAGCGATCTTCGTTTCGGTAAATTTACGGGTTAATGCCGCACCCCCTACTAAAATGGGTGTCGTTATTCCGGACTGTCTTAAATCTTGGGCAGTTACGACCATTTGCTGAGCAGACTTTACTAAAAGGCCGGAGAGTCCAATCATATCAGGTTTTTCCTTTTTCACCGCTTCAATCAGCTCAGCGGGAGGAACTTTAATTCCAAGGTCAATGACGTGGTAACCGTTATTGCTGAATATGATATCCACGAGATTTTTTCCGATATCATGAACATCGCCTTTTACGGTCGCAAGCAAAACCTTCCCTTTTGTAGAGGCAGCATCATTCTTATCCATAAAGGGTTCCAAAAACGTAACAGAAGCTTTCATTACCTCTGCGCTCTGAAGAACTTCCGCAACAATTAATTGATTGTCGTTAAAAAGGCGGCCAACTTCCTGCATTCCATCCATTAGGGGTCCGTTTATAATTTCAAGAGGGGAGTATTTTTTTAACGCCATTTCCAAATCGGGAATCAAGCCTTCTTTTGTCCCCTCAACAACATAATAGGCGAGACGTTCCTCAAGTGACAGAATCGGGCCGGCCGCTTTTGCTTCTTTCTTTTTTCCCCGATAGAATTCAGTGAAAGTATCCAGCGCTTCTTTTGTTGTTTCAAACAGAAGTTTCTCCGCCATATCCACCTCATCTTTTGAAATGGAGGCATACCGTTCCAATTTTTCCGTATTCACGATTGCATAATCCAATCCTGCCTGAGTACAGTGATAAAGATAGACGGCATTTAAGATCTCTCTGCCGACAGAAGGAAGGCCGAACGAGACGTTGCTAATACCAAGAATCGTTGGACATTCAGGAAAATGCTTTTTAATTAAACGAATGCCTTCAACCGTTGCATTGGCCGAACCAATATATTGTTCATCACCCGTTCCGACTGGAAAGACGAGCGGATCAAAAATAAGATCTTTTGGTGAAACTTTATATTTATGAACCAAAAGGTTGTAGGAACGTTTGGCAATTTCCAATTTGCGCTCTGCTGTCACTCCCATGCCCTTTTCATCAATGGTTCCGACAACGACAGCCGCACCATATTGATGCACAAGGGGAACAACCTTTTCAAACCGTTCTTCGCCGTCTTCAAGATTGATCGAATTAATGATCACTTTTCCCTGTGAATAAGTTAATGCTTTTTCAATCACTTGTTCATCGGTTGAATCAATAACAAGGGGCACTTTTACTTTTTTTACAACTTCCTTCATGAAGCTTTCCATATCTTGAAGCTCGTCGCGGTCAGGATCCGCAAGACAAATGTCAATGACATGGGCTCCGCCCTTCACCTGAGCTCTGGCAATTTCTGAAGCCTCTTCAAATTTGCCCTCTGCAATCAATCGTTTAAATTTTCGGGATCCAATGACGTTCGTTCGCTCACCGACCATGATCGGCCGCAATGATGGATCATCATAAATAAACGGTTCAATTCCTGATACCATATGGGGATGGTCTTGTTGAATCATTCGAGGCTTATATTGCTTCATCACCTTGAAGATCTCTTTAGTGTGTTCAGGTGTTGTCCCGCAACATCCGCCTGCAATATTCAACCAGCCCTTTTCCGCAAAACCGGCCAGCTTTTTTGCCAGAGATTCCGGTGTTTCATGATAATGGCCTTCATCATCGGGTAACCCCGCGTTCGGGTAGCAGATTATTGCAGACGTAGAGAGCTGCGAGAGCGACCTTATATGATCTTGCATAAATTCAGGACCCGTCGCACAATTTAGTCCTACCGCAACAGGATTCATATGTTGAAGGGAGATATAGAACGCTTCAATGGACTGGCCGGCAAGTGTTGTTCCCATGGTCTCGATGGTTCCTGATACCATAATCGGAACTTCCTTGCCAGTTGCTTTAAACGCCCGTTTAATGCCTAGAAAACCGGCTTTCACATTCAGCATATCCTGAGATGTTTCAAGCAATAATATGTCAACATTTCCATCCAACAATCCTCTTGCTTGTTCTTCATAAGCAATCGTAAGAGCTTCAAACGTTGCTCCGCTCGTTACACTTAAGGTTTTAGTTGTCGGTCCCATCGAGCCTGCGACAAATCGCGGCCATTCATTGGTTGAAATTTGATCTGCCGCTTCTCTTGCAATAAGTGCGCCTGTTCGATTGATTTCATAAGCTTTTTCACCAAGGCCATACTCATCCAAAACATGATTCGTGGCGCCGAATGTGTTGGTTTCAATAATATCTGCTCCAGCGTGCAAATAGTCCAGGTGAATCGACTTAATAACAGAAGGTGCTGTTAAGTTTAGATGCTCGTTACAGCCCTCGTATTCTTCTCCCCCGAAATCTTTTGCGGTTATCTGGGCTTGTTGAAGCATGGTACCCATCGCACCGTCCATAATTAATATTTTGTTTTTTAATCGGTTTAAAAATGGGTCATACATATCTTGGTTATCCTCCTTTCGGTTGGTGACTAGCATTTTCTTTTACATAATTTGATAATTCTACTGTTAATTCATAACGTAAAAAAGGAGTGATCAGGTAAATACCATTAAAAAGCTCCATTGCCGTATCCAGCAAAGATTTTGCAATGGTTAAACCCTCCAGGGGCGCCCTAACTGGATCATCTTTGAATTTCCCCATGCTCTCCCTAATCGTTTCGGGAATCTTGATCCCAGGCACTTCATGATGAAGAAAATCTGCATTTCTGCTGCTGGTGAGCGGCATAATGCCAATATATAATGGAACGTTTAATGGTTTGACCGCCTGATGGATTTCCATTAGTTTTTTCTCGCAGAACACGGGTTGACTAATGAAATAATCTGCACCCGATTGAATTTTCCTTTCCATCCTTTTTATGGCATGATCCAGTGAACGGACGTTAGGGTTAAAGGCAGCGCCGACAGAAAACGCCGTTTTTTGGCCAAGATCCTTTCCGGATAACGAGATGCCTTCATTAAACTGTTTGATCATCTGGATCAATTCAAATGATGACACGTCAAATACGGAAGCAGCACCAGGGAAATCCCCCACTTTGGTAGGATCTCCTGTAATGGCTAAAATGTCATGTATACCTAATGTATGAAGCCCCATAAGATGTGACTGGAGGCCGATGATATTTCGGTCACGGCATGCAATGTGAACCAAGGGCCTTGCCCCAACTTGTGATTTAACCATGGAACCTAAAGCCATATTACAGACCCGTGGGGATGCCAGTGAATTATCCGCTAAAGTAATCGCATCTACACCGGCTTCCTTAAGTGCTTTTGCACCTGCAAAGAATTTATCCGCATCTAATTTTTTTGGAGGGTCTAATTCAACGATAATGGAACTTCTTTTCTTCACGAGTTCTTGTAATGGCGTGGGACGCGGTGGTTGGGACACCTGCACTGTTACTTTTTGTGCTTTTGGTTTCACCGTTTTCACTTTGATCGGAGCAGTATCCTGAAGCACGCTGGAAAATGCGCGTATATGATCCGGTGTAGTGCCACAACACCCGCCGAGTAACCGAACACCCTGCTTTTGAAAAGATTGTGCATACTCTTTAAAATAATCCGCATCACTTTCGTATTTAAGTTCTCCGTCGCAGAATGAAGGAAGGCTGGCATTGGGGTAGGCTGACAAAAAAGCCCTTTCAGGGAGGGGAATATCTTCTAATGTTTGAATCATATGGATTGGACCTAATCGACAATTCAATCCGACGACATCAGCCCCATGTTCCACTAATTTTTGGATGGCTTCTTTTATCGGGATACGATCCTGCATCATACCTGGTTCTTGGAGCGTAACTTGTGCGATGATGGGTAATGATGTCTCCTTTCTGGCAATGGATAATACGGTTAATAATTCATTGAGGTCATAATAGGTTTCAAGTAATAAACCATCTATGTCCTCAAGTAATAGACAATATAATTGCTCTCGAAAAGTACGTTTAATATCATCTATAGTAATGCTGCTGTCCGGCCGTATCCCTCGCAACCCGCCTATCGTCCCCACTACAAATGCTTTGTCTCCGGCAGCTTTTTTTGCTATTTTTACAGCTGCACTATTAATAGACTTTACTTGATCCTCTAAACCATACCTTGATAACTTCACATAATTCGCGGCGTAAGTATTCGTTTGAATCACATTCGCTCCTGCTTCGATGTAAGCCCTATGAATATTTAAAATCTGTTCGGGCCGAGAAAGATTCAATTCCTCAAAACAACAGCTTTTTCCATAGGAGTACAGCAAGGTGCCTATCGCACCATCCCCTATTAATATTTTTTTTTCTAAATCCTCCAACAACCCCATGGTAGCCCTCCTAGCCTTGTCCCAATGACAAAAGAAATCAAAATCTATAACACTATTAAGTGATTTAATTATCTTATGAAGAATAATAGTTTTTGATTGGGCTAAAAACCGATAATAAGGGTTTTTTCGAGAGTAAACACAATAAAGTAGATTAAGAGAAGAAAAAAAATAAACGCCGGATTCGATTAACAGTGCTTGCGGCTTCTTGCATCCACGATATTTTCATAAAATTTTTGAAGATGATGCGTTTGGTGAGTAAACATGTCGAACCGTGAAAGTAAATGAACGAAACCCGTGAGTAATGCACCCGGACAACGAAGATCAGCCTCGAAACGGCCACCATTAACCATCTAATTACTAGAATTCCGCGCAAAAAAAGGCTGCCGCAGCAACCAGTTCACACCAAAATAGTTTGTTTGGAATAATCATCATCAAATACAACACCATTTCGATCAGGTTTATCCCCTCTCCAACGTTTTTACACTCCTATACATGATTATTATTATTTTTAGCGTTTTGCAATGCTGCCTCTCGTACAGCATTGCCTTCCTCAGTAATGTGTTGATTGTGATGATTCATGTTAAACTCATTTCGTTTCTTTTTTCCATTTCTCTCAATGATTGCAGCGATGAAGAAGAGCAATGCTAATGGAAAAATAACAAGCAACCAAATCATACGGCTGTCTCCTTCCATCCGAACGCATCATACAAAGTTTTCCATTATATTTATTCTGAAGCCGACTTAAGAATTCCTCCACTAACCTCTCCCCTTTAGCATTCCTGTAGAGAATTAGTTTTAGGCTTTGATAA